>CBDUCN010000118.1:0-13627 GCA_965365655.1 uncultured Gammaproteobacteria bacterium
CCTCGCCGCGCCTTGCCACACGGCACGGATGGCTCGCCGAGAATTCGCAAGCTGTCTGCGGGACGGCACACTAGCGGGCACCGGCCGGCCGTGAGCGTCGTGATCGATCGCCTGGACCACCTGGTGCTCACGGTGGCCGACGTGGAGGCCACCTGCGCGTTCTACCAGCGCGTGCTGGGCATGCGCCCGGTCAGCTTCGGCGCCGGCCGCCGCGCGCTGGCCTTCGGGCAGCAGAAGATCAACCTGCATCCCGCGGGCCGGGAGCTCGAGCCGAAGGCCCGCCGACCGACCCCGGGCAGCGGCGATCTGTGCCTGATCGCCGCGACGCCGATCGCCGACGTGGAGGCGCACCTTCGCGCCTGCGGCATCGAGCTGCTGGAGGGCGGCGTCACCGAACGCACCGGCGCCACGGGCCCGATCGCGTCGCTCTACTTCCGCGACCCGGACGGCAATCTCGTCGAGGTGTCGAACCTGCTCTGAGAGGTGGCGGACCGGCGCGGCCGCGCGCGAGCGCCGCGGTCACCGGGCCGTGACGGCGCCTGAGCGTCGAACGCGCGCGTTGGCGTGCTCCGGCACACCGCGCCGGGGACGCGCGGCGACAGTCCTGCGGCGCCGGACGGCGCCGCGGCGTTCAGGTCACCGTCGCGATGCGCAGCATGTTGGTGGTGCCGGGCTGCCCGAACGGCATCCCGGCGACGATGATCACGGTGTCCCCGGGGTGGCCGAAGCCGTGCTCGCGCACCGCCCGGCAGGCGCCGGAGACCATCTCCTCGACATCGTGGATCTGCTCGCTCACCGCGGCGTGCACGCCCCACACCAG
Source organism: uncultured Gammaproteobacteria bacterium (assembly GCA_965365655.1). Classification (GTDB taxonomy): domain Bacteria; phylum Pseudomonadota; class Gammaproteobacteria; order HK1; family HK1; genus JBFHNV01. The sequence goes on from CBDUCN010000118.1 coordinate 821, forward strand.
GGCCAGGCGGCGCGCCGTGTGCAGGGACGGGGTCAGGCCGAGCAGCGGCGACGCCGGGCGCTCACGCGCGACGCGGAACGCGGAGTAGCCGGAGCTCGTGTACGTGACCGTCGCGGCCACCGGCAGGAACTTCGCGACCCGGCGCATCGCGTCGCTGATCGCGTCGGCGGCGTTGGGCTTCGGATCCGGGTTCTGCCCGTCCATGGTGATGCGGTACAGCTCGTCGCCTTCGACCTCGGCGATGATCCGGTGCATCATCTTGACCGCCTCCTCCGGATAGCGCCCGCTCGCGGACTCGGCCGACAGCATGACCGCGTCCGCGCCGTCGTACACCGCCACCGCGACGTCGGAAGCCTCGGCCCGCGTCGGCACCGGTGTCGAGATCATCGATTCCAGCATCTGGGTCGCCACCACCACCGCCTTCCCGGCCTCTCGGCAGGTGCGGATGATGCGTTTCTGCAGCATCGGCACCTGCTCCGGCGGCAGCTCCACCCCGAGGTCCCCGCGCGCCACCATCACTGCGTCGGACAGCGCGACGATGTCGTCCAGCCGCGACACCGCGGCAGGCTTCTCGAGCTTGGCGCAGATGAACGCGCGCTCGCCGACCAGCTCGCGCAGCTCCGCGATGTCCTCGCCGCGCTGCACGAACGACGGGGCGACCCAGTCCACCCCCAGATCGAGGCCGAACGCGAGGTCGCGCCGGTCCTTCGGCGTCAGCGCCGACAGCGGCAGCACCGCGCCGGGCACGTTCACGCCCTTGTTGTCCGACAGCGCGCCGCCGGCCATCACGGTGGTCTCCGCGAAGTGGCCGCTGCACTTCTCCACGCGCAGCCGGATCTTGCCGTCGTCCAGCAGCAGGTCGGTCCCCGGGCGCAGCGCGGCGAAGATCTCCGGGTGCGGCAACGGCGCCCGGGCGGCGTCACCCTGCGCCTCGTCCAGGTCGAGCCGGAACGGCGCGCCCTCCGCGAGGGTCACGGACCCGCCCGCGAACCGGCCCACCCGCAGCTTCGGGCCCTGCAGGTCCAGCAGCACGGCCACGGGCCGCCCCGTCTCTTCCTCCACCGTGCGGATGACGTCCACCCGCTCGCGGTGGTCGTCGTGCGTGCCGTGGCTCATGTTGATGCGGAACACGTCGGCGCCGGCCGCGAACAGCTTGCGCACCATGTCGAGCGACGAGCTGCGCGGGCCCAGCGTGGCGATGATCTTGGCGTGGCGGTTGCGGTGCATCAGACCCTCGCGACCGGCGGCGCATCGGGGCCGCGTATACTGGCGTGCGGATGTTACGGCATTCACGGTGCGTCGGCCGGCGCCGCGCGGGCGGGCCCGCCGGCGCGGGTTCGGCGCGCAGGCAGCAGAGACAGCAAGCATGGACATCAACGGTGAGTTCACCATTCCCGCCGAGCGGGAGCGCGTGTGGGAGATGCTCAACGACCCGGAGGTGCTCAAGCGCTGCATCCCCGGCTGCGAGGAGCTCGCGCAGACCTCCGACACCCAGTTCGACGCGAAGATGCTGGCCAAGATCGGCCCGGTGAAGGCGAAGTTCGACACCTCCATCGAGCTGTCCGAGGTCACGCCGCCGCAGAGCTACACCATCAGCGGCCAGGGCAAGGGCGGACCCGCCGGATTCGGCAAGGGCTCCGCGAAGGTGAGGCTGGAGTCGGTGGACGACGGCACCGTGCTGCGCTACGACGCGGACCTGCAGGTCGGCGGCAAGCTCGCCCAGATCGGCTCGCGCCTCGTGGGCGGCACCGCGCGCAAGATCGCGAACGATTTCTTCACCCGCTTCGTGGAGGAGGCCCGGGGCGGCTGAGCCGCGCCGTCCGTCCTCCGGCGCGCCCGCGGCGCCCGGGCGTCGGGTTGACCGTCGGGGGCCATGCACTACCATGGGCCGCCAGTGCTGGGCGGGGGCTCCAGGCCCGTGCACGGCCCATAACGAACACGACTACCAGAAGAGGGGATCGCCATGTCCGTCAACGTCTCGATGACGGTGAACGGCAAGGTGCGCTCGGCCGAGGTCGAGGAACGCACCCTGCTGGTCCAGCTGCTGCGCGAGGACTTCCGTCTCACCGGCACCCACGTCGGCTGCGACACCAGCCAGTGCGGCGCCTGCGTGGTGCACGTCAACGGCGAGTCGGTCAAGGCGTGCACCCTGCTCGCGGTGCAGGCCGACGGCGCCGAGGTCACCACCATCGAGGGCCTTGCCGGGAAGGACAGGCTGCACCCGATGCAGGAGGCGTTCCGCGAGAACCACGGCCTGCAGTGCGGGTTCTGCACGCCGGGCATGGTCATGAGCGCGCTGGACCTGGTGAAGCACAACCCCGACCCCAGCGAGCAGGAGGTCCGCGAGTGGCTGGAGGGCAACCTGTGCCGCTGCACCGGGTACCACAACATCGTGAAGTCGATCATGGCCGGCGCGAAGGCCATGCGGGCGGGAGGGTGACGGCATGAGCGAGCACGGCATCGGCGCCGCGGTACGCCGCAAGGAAGACCACCGCTTCCTCACCGGCCGCGGGCGCTACACCGACGACATCAACCGCCCCGGCCAGCGCTACGCGTTCATCGTCCGTTCGCCGTACGCGAATGCGCGCATCACGGGGGTGGACACCGCCGCCGCCGAGGCCGCGCCGGGCGTGATCGCGGTGTTCACCGGCCGGCACATGGCCGACGACGGCGTGGGCGGCCTGCCGTGCGGCTGGGGGGTGCACAGCCGCGACGGCGAGCCGATGAAGGAGCCCGCCCACCCGCCGATGGCGGTGGACCGGGTGCGTCACGTCGGCGACCAGGTCGCGGTGGTGATCGCCGAGACCTATGCGCAGGCGCGCGACGCCGGCGCGCTGGTCGACGTGTCGTACGAGGATCAGCCGGCGGTGTGCTCGGTCAGCGAGGCCGTGAAGGACGGCGCGCCGCAGGTATGGGACGAGGCGCCCGGCAACATCTGCTACGACTGGGTGCTGGGTGACGAGGAGGCCGTGATCAAGGCCATCGAGAGCGCGCACCACGTGACGCGCCTGGACCTCGTGAACAACCGCCTCATCCCGAACGCGATGGAGCCGCGCGCGTACATCGGCGAGTACGACGATGCGAGCGACCACTACACGCTCTACACCGCGACCCAGAACCCGCACGTGATCCGGCTGCTGATGGGTGCGTACGTGCTGAACCTGCCCGAGCACAAGCTGCGCGTGGTCGGTCCCGACGTGGGCGGCGGCTTCGGCTCGAAGATCTACCACTACGCCGAGGAGGCCATCGTCACGTGGGCCGCCGGCAAGCTGGGCGGCGCGATCAAGTGGACGGCGGAGCGCGGCGAGTCGTTCCTCACCGACGCCCACGGGCGCGACCACGTGACGCACGTCGAGCTCGCGCTGGACGCCGACGGCAGGTTCCTCGCGCTGAAGGTGGACACGCTGGCGAACATGGGGGCCTACCTCTCCACGTTCGCGCCGTGCGTGCCCACCTACCTGTACGCGACCCTGCTCGCCGGCTGCTACACGACCCCGGCGGTGTTCGCGAACGTGAAGGCGGTGTTCACCCACACCGCGCCCGTCGACGCGTACCGCGGCGCGGGCCGCCCTGAGGCGACGTACCTGCTGGAGCGGGTGGTGGACCTCGCCGCCGACGAGACGGGGCTGGATCCGGCCGAGATCCGGCGCCGCAACTTCATCCCCCCGGACGCGTTCCCGTACCAGACGCCGGTCGCGCTGCAGTACGACATCGGTGACTACGGCGCGACCCTGGACGCGGCGCTGAAGGCCATCGACTACGACGGCTTCGAGGCGCGGCGCGAGGAGGCCGCGACGCGCGGACGCTACCGTGGCATCGGGCTGTCCACGTACATCGAGGCGTGCGGGATCGCGCCGTCGCAGGTGGTGGGCTCGCTGGGCGCACGCGCCGGCCTGTACGAGTCGGCGCAGGTGCGGGTGCACCCGACCGGCAGCGTCTCCGTGTTCACCGGCTCGCACTCCCACGGCCAGGGGCACGAGACCACCTTCGCGCAGCTCGTCGCCGACACGCTGGGCGTCGACTTCGACAAGGTGGACATCGTGCACGGCGACACCGACAAGATCAGCTTCGGCATGGGCACCTACGGCTCGCGCTCGCTGGCGGTGGGCGGGTCCGCGATCATGAAGTCGCTGCACAAGGTGATCGACAAGGGCAAGAAGATCGCCGCGCACCTGCTCGAGGCCAGCGAGGCGGACATCGAGTTCAGCGGCGGCAAGTACACCGTGAAGGGGACCGACAGGGAGGTGGCCTTCGGAGACATCGCGCTCGCCGCCTACGTGCCGCACAACTACCCGCTGGACGAGGTGGAGCCGGGCCTCGACGAGACCTCGTTCTACGACCCGGCGAACTTCACCTATCCGGCCGGCTGCCACATCGCCGAGGTGGAGATCGACCCCGACACGGGCGTCGTGGAGATGGTGAACTTCGTCGCCGCGGACGACATCGGCCGGGTCATCAACCCGATGATCGTCGAGGGCCAGATCCACGGCGGCCTCGCGCAGGGCATCGGGCAGGCGCTGCTCGAGGGCTGCGTGTACGACGACGAGTCGGGCCAGCTCGTCACCGGCTCGTACATGGACTACTGCATGCCGCGCGCCGACGACACCTCGCGCAGCATCGACGTGCGCACGGTGGTCACGCACTGCACCCACAACGAGCTCGGCGTGAAGGGCTGCGGCGAGGTGGGGGCCATCGGCTCGCCGGCCGCGATCATGAACGCCGTCGTCGACGCGCTCGCGCCGCTGGGCGTGAAGCACGTGGAGATGCCCGCGACGCCGCGCCGCGTGTGGGAGACCATCAAGAACGCTGGCACCCGCGCCGCCTGAGGAAGGAGCAAGCAGATGTACAACTTCAACTACCAGCGCGTGTCCTCGCTGGACGACGCGGTGAAGGCGCTGGGCGCGGCCGAGGACGCGAAGCTGCTCGCCGGGGGAATGACCCTGGTTCCGACGATGAAGCAGCGCCTCGCGGCGCCGTCCGATCTCGTGGACCTGAACGGCATCGCGGATCTCGCCGGCATCGCGAAGGAAGGCGACACCCTGGTCATCGGCGCGCTGACGCGCCACGCCGCCGTCGCGGGCTCTGACGTGGTGAAGAGCGCGATCCCGGCGCTGGCGGCCGTCGCGGAAGGCATCGGCGACCCGCAGGTGCGCAACCGCGGCACGCTGGGCGGCTCGGTCGCGAACGCCGACCCGGCAGCGGACTATCCGGCAGCGGTCGTGGGCCTGAACGCGACGGTGCACACGAACAAGCGCAGCATCGCGGCCGACGACTTCTTCACCGGGATGTTCGAGACGGCGCTCGAGGAAGACGAGATCATCACGAAGGTCAGCTTCCCGGTTCCGGAGAAGGCCGCCTACATGAAGTTCCCGAACCCGGCCTCGCGCTACGCGATCGTCGGCGTGTTCGTCGCGAAGGGCGGTGACGGCGTGCGCGTCGCCGTCACCGGTGCTGGCGGCAGCGTGTTCCGCGTCGCGGAGATGGAGCAGGCGCTGGCGGCCAGCTTCGTGCCCGACGCGATCGCCGACGTCGCCGTGCCGGCCGACGAGCTCAACAGCGACATCCACGCGAGCGCGGAGTACCGCGCGCACCTGGTCACCGTGATGGCGAAGCGCGCCGTCGCGAAGGCGAACGGCTGACGCGCCGGCCGCAGGCGCGCCGGGCCGCGCGGCATCGGGCGGCTCCGCGCCCGTGAGCCGCGCAGACGCGGAGGTCGCAGAGATCGCAAGAGATCGCAGAGTTCGCGAGGCCCGGCAGATGCGCGCACCGCATCGCGCGGGCCGTCTCGTGCGCGTGCCGCGCGATCGCCGCGTCTGCGCGTCCAGCGTCGGCGTGTCGTCGGTCACGTGCCCATGAGCCAGCCGCTCCCTCCGTCGGTGGACGAGACCGCCGCGCTGCTCGCGCGCGGTGACTACGTCGCCGATCGCAGCCTCGCGGTGGCGGTGTTCCTGTCGCTGAAGCTGAACCGGCCGCTGTTCCTGGAGGGCGAGGCGGGGGTCGGCAAGACCGAGATCGCGAAGGTGCTGGCGGCCACGCTGGGCCGCGAGCTGATCCGCCTGCAGTGCTACGAGGGGCTGGACGTGGCCTCGGCGGTGTACGAGTGGAACTACGCGCGGCAGATGCTCGAGATCCGGCTCGCGGAGGCGCAGGGCGAGGTGGACCGCGAGCGCCTCGGGCGCGACGTGTTCGACGAGCGCTTCCTCGTGGAGCGGCCGATCCTGCAGGCCTTGGCGCCGCGGCCCGAGGGGCCGCCGGTGCTGCTCATCGACGAGCTGGACCGCACCGACGAGCCGTTCGAGGCGTACCTGCTGGAGGTGCTGTCGGACTTCCAGGTCAGCATCCCGGAGATCGGGGCGGTGCGCGCCGAGCGCCCGCCCATCGTCGTGATCACGTCGAACCGCACCCGCGAGATCCACGACGCGCTGAAGCGGCGCTGCTTCTACTACTGGGTGGACTACCCGAGCGCGGAGCGCGAGCTGCGCATCCTGGAGGTGAAGGCGCCGGAGGCCAGCGCCGCGCTGAGCGCCCAGGTGGTGGCCTTCGTGCAGCGCCTGCGCCGCATGGACCTGTTCAAGCTGCCCGGCGTCGCCGAGACCATCGACTGGAACCAGGCCCTGACCCAGCTCGACGCGATCGCGCTGACCCCGGAGCTGGTGAACGACACCCTGGGCGCGCTGCTCAAGTACCAGGACGACATCGCGCGCATTCGCGGCAGCGAGGCGGCGCGCATCCTCGACGAGATCAGGACGGAGCTGAACGCCGCGGCGGCGCAGGGGCGTCGCACCGGAGGCTGAGCCGGGCGCCACGGCGCTGCGCGCCGGCAGCGGCGGCGGTACCCTCTGGCTCCCCCGGTCGCCGAAGGAGTCCGCACGTGCGCATCGCTTTCCGCGTCATCGTCCTCGCCTTCGCCGCGCTGTGCGCGCCCGCGGCCGCCGCCCAGGACCCCGCCGGCCACGTCGCGACCTTCTGGCGCGACGGCGACCCCGGCGAGCGCCTCGAGATCCGCGGCCGCGTGATGACCCCCGACTTCCAGCCGGTGCCCGGCGCCGAGGTGCGGGTGCGCCAGGCCGACGGCAGCGGCGAGTACTCGCCGGGCTACCAGGGGGTGATCGTCACCAACGCGCGCGGGGAGTACGTGCTGCGCACCGCGCTGCCCGGCAACTACGGCCGCCCGCGCCACATCCACATCAGCGCCTCGCACCCGGACAAGGGCTCCATCTGGACCGAGATCGTGTTCCAGGGCGACCCGATGCTGGACGAGCGCGACCGCGAGCACGCGATCGCGCTCGAGACCGTGCGCATCGACGGTCGCGAGCACAAGGTCGGGACCTTCGACATGGTGCTCGGCGCGAACTGACCTCGCGCCGCCCGACGCTCGCCCGCGAACCCGCGTGCAGCCATGCCCGGCCCGCGCACCGTCGCGTACCGGCACGCCAGCCGGTCGTGGATTCGGGACGCAACGCCACCACCCCTATAGACTTCCACGCACCGGCAGCGAGGAAACGCCGTGAGCAACCGGACGCCAGAGCTGGAAGCGGCCCTCGAGCGCGAGGCGGCGACGCGCGAGATCCTGCACGTCATCAACCGCTCCCCCGCGGATTATCAGCCGGTGTTCGAAGCCATCCTGGAGAACGCCGCGCGACTGTGCGACGCGCCCCTCGGCTTCCTGCTGATCCGCGAGGAGGACGGATTCCATTTCGTCGCCGAGCGTGGCTGCACGCCCGAGTCCGTGGCGTACTTCCGGGCGAACCCGTTGCCCCTCGACCCGGAGCACAGCGTCACGGCGCGAACGGCGGCCGAGCGACGCGCCATGCAGATCCCGGACCTGGCTGCCCACCCGCTGTCCCGGACCGGGCAGCCCCATCGGCGCCTGGGCGTCGAGGTGGAGGGCGTTCGCACCCAGCTCACGGTGCCCATGCTCCGGGGCGACGAGTGCATCGGCGTGATCCTCGTCTTCCGCCGGGAGGTGCGCGCCTTCGAGGACGAGCAGGTGGCATTGCTCTCCACCTTCGCCGACCAGGCCGTCATCGCGATCGAGAACGTTCGCCAGTTCCAGCAGGTCCAGGCGCGCACCGCCGACCTGACCCGCTCTCTGGAGCGCCAGACCGCCACCAGCGAGATCCTGCGCAGCATCAGCCGCTCGCCCACGGACTACGCCCCGGTCTTCGACACCATCCTGCGCAACGCCGTGCGCCTGTGCGGCGCGCCATTCGGCACCCTGTTCCTGCTCCGCGACAATCACCTGCACGCGGTCGCGGACGCGGCGTCGCGGCCCGAGTTCATCGAGTACCTGCGCGCCAATCCGTTTCCCCTCGAGCACGATACGTCCTACATCTCTCGGACCGCGAGGGAACAGCGGCCGGTGCTGGCCGCCGACCTCAGGGACGAGGTCTACCACGCCGGCGATCCGCGCCGCGTCACGGCCGTGGAGATCGGCGGCCTGCGCACCCAGCTCACGGTGCCGATGCTCAAGGGCGACGAAACCGTGGGCGTGGTCGCGCTCTACCGGCAGGAGGTGAAGCCGTTCGCGGACGAGGACATCGAGCTCGTCACCACCTTTGCCGACCAGGCGGTGATCGCCATCGAGAACGTGCGCCTGTTCCAGGCCCTCGAGGAGCGCAACCTCGCACTCAACGAGTCCCTGGAGCGCCAGACCGCCACCAGCGAGATCCTTCGCGCGATCAGCCAGTCACCCACCGACTACGGTCCGGTCTTCGACGCCATCCTCGACAACGCGACGCGGCTGTGCGAGGCGCCGCTGGCCTTTCTGCTGATGCGCGAGGGCGATGCCTTCCACTTCGCCGCCCACCGCGGCTCGCGGCCTGAGTTCGCCGAGTTCATGCGCGCCAATCCCCAGCCGCTTGACTCGGAGGGAACGCTGGCGGGCCTCGCCGCCCGCGAGGGCGTGGCGCAGCAGCTCGCGGACCTCACCGACAGCGAGAGCTACCGTAACCGCAGCAACATCCACCGCGTCGCCTCGGTCGACATCGAGGGCATCCGCACCGGCCTCTTCGTGCCGATGATGAAGGGCCGGGAGTGCGTCGGCATCATCGCGCTGTATCGCCGCGAGGTGCGCCCCTTCCACGACAGCCACCTGTCGCTGGTGTCCACCTTCGCGGACCAGGCCGTGATCGCGATCGATAACGTGCGCCTGTTCCAGGCGCTACAGGCGCGCACCGAGGCCCTCACCCGCACCCTGGAGCGCCAGACCGCTACCAGCGAGATCCTGCGCAGCATCAGCCGCTCCCCCACCGACTACCAGCCGGTGTTCGAGACCATCCTGGAGAATGCCGTGCGCCTGTGCGGGGCGCCTTTCGCCACGCTGTTCCTGATCCGGGACGGTCACCTGCACATGGTCGCGAACCTCGGCGGCGAGGGCGAGTTCGTCGAGTTCCTGCGGGCCAACCCGATACCGATGGATGGCACCTCCAGGCTGGGAATCGCCGCCATGGAACGCACGCCCGTGCAGCTCACGGACCTCAGGGAGGACGCCTATCGTTCCGGCAATCCGCGCCGTATCACGTCGACGAACATCGGCAACGTTCGCACCCTGCTCGGCGTGCCCATGCTCAAGGGCAACGAGACCGTGGGCGTGATCTGCCTGTATCGCCAGGAGGTGAAGCCCTTCGCGGATGACGACATCGAGCTCGTCGCCACCTTCGCCGACCAGGCGGTCATCGCCATCGAGAACGTTCGCCTCTTCCAGACCGTGCAGGCCCGGGGCGCGGAGCTCGCGCGCTCGGTGGAGGAGCTGGAGGCGCTGGCCGAGGTCTCCCGGGCGGTGAGCTCCAGCCTCGATATCGATACGGTGCTGAACACCATCGTCGAGCGGGCCGTGCAGCTCTCCGGCGCGAGCCTCGGGGTCATCAGCGAGCTGGACGAGGCCACCGGCACCCTGCCGCCACGGGCGGCCCCGGGCGCGGAGGAGATGCTCGAGCTGCCCGCGCCGCGCCTGGGCGAAGGCGCCGTGGGCCGCGCCGCGGCCACCCGCACGCCGGTGCAGATTCCGGACATCACCGTACCGGGCGCGTACACGGGACGCCTGCTGGACGCGCTGTCGGGCCTGCGCATCCGCGCCCTGCTGGCCGTGCCCATGGTCCAGGACGACGGCGTCGTGGGCACCCTGTTGGTTGCGCGGCGCACCCCCGGGGAGTTCCCCGCGGAGACGGTGCGCGTACTGCAGGCCCTGGGGACCCAGTCCGCCATCGCCATCCGCAACGCCCGCCTGTTCCGCGAGATCGAGGAGCAGAGCCACGAGCTGGAGGCGGCCAACCGGCACAAGTCCGAGTTCCTGGCGAACATGTCCCACGAGCTGCGCACGCCGCTCAATGCCGTCATCGGCTTCTCCGAGGTGCTGGGCGAACGCATGTTCGGCGAGCTGAACGACAAGCAGGCGGAGTACGTGAAGGACATCCACGACTCGGGTCGCCACCTGCTGTCCCTCATCAACGACATCCTGGATCTGTCCAAGATCGAGGCCGGCGCGATGGAGCTGGACCTCGGGCGCTTCGCGCTGGGACCAGCCCTGGACAACGCGCTCACCCTGGTGAAGGAGCGTGCCGGGCGCCGGGGCATCTCGCTCGCGGCGCAGGTCGCGGGAGAGCTGGGCGAGATGGAGGGCGACGAGCGCAAGCTGAAGCAGATCCTGCTGAACCTCCTGTCCAACGCGATCAAGTTCACCGACGCGGGCGGCACGGTCACGCTGGAGGCCATGGGTGACGCAACGAGCGTTCACATTGCCGTGCGCGACACCGGCGTCGGAATCTCCGTGGAGGATCAGGCCGTGATCTTCGACGAGTTCAAGCAGGTGGGCGCCGACTACGCGCGCAAGGTGGAAGGCACCGGGCTGGGGCTCACCCTGACCCGGCGATTCGTGGAGATGCACGGCGGAAGCCTGTCGGTGGAGAGCGAGCCCGGGGTGGGCTCCGTGTTTCGCGTGACGTTGCCCCGGCGCCCGCCGGAATCCCCGGAGCAGGTGCAATGAGCGGTGAGCTGGTCCTGGTGGTGGAGGACAACGAGCGCAACGCGAAGCTGCTGCGCGACGTGCTGGAGCACCACGGTTACGGCGTGCTGGTGGCCGGCACCGGCGAGGACGGGGTCGCGCTGGCCCGCGAGCACGTGCCGGCCCTGATCCTGATGGACATCCAGCTCCCGGGCATCGACGGCATCGAGGCCTTCGAGCAGCTGCAGGCGGACCCCGCGACCCGGGGCATCCCGGTGGTGGCGGTCACGGCATCGGCCATGCAGGAGGAGCGCGCGAAGATAGAGACCGTGGGCTTCGCCGGCTACCAGCCCAAGCCGCTGCGCGTGATGGAGTTCGTGGAAGCGGTGAAGGCCCTCCTGGAAAGTCGGCGCGGGGGCGCACCCGAAGCATGACCACGCCCCACCGCATCCTGGTGGTGGACGACACGCCGCTGAACGTGAAGCTGCTGGCGGACCTGCTCGAGGTCGCGGGCTATGCCGTCGCGACCGCCGCTTCCGGCAGCGAAGGGCTCGCGAGGGTGACCGACTTCGAGCCCGACCTGGTGCTGCTGGACGTGGTCATGCCCGGCATGAGCGGATACGAGGTGTGCGAGCGGTTGCGCGCCGACCCCCGTACCGAGGCGCTGCCCGTGGTGCTGGTCACCGCGCTGGACCCGGAGGAGGAGCGCGTGAAGGGCCTCGAGGCCGGCGCTGACGACTTCCTCTCGAAGCCCGTGAACCGCGCCGAGCTCATGGCACGGGTGCGTTCCCTGCTGCGCATCAAGAGCCTGCACGACCGGGTGCAGGACCAGGCCGCGGAGCTGGCGAGATGGAACGCCGCCCTCGAGCAGCGCGTCGAGGAGCAGGTGGCCGAGATGGAGCGCCTCGCACGACTGCGCCGCTTCCTGTCCCCGCAGGTCGCGGACGCGGTGATCTCCAGCGGCGACGAGCAGGTGCTGGCCAGTCACCGGGCCGTCATCGCCACGGTGTTCTGCGATCTGCGCGGCTTCACCGGCTTCTCCGAGACCGCCGAGCCCGAGGAAGCGATGGACGTGCTGCAGACCTACCACCAGGCCATGGGCGAGCTGATCCATGCCCACGGCGGCACCATCGACCACCGCGCCGGCGACGGCATCATGATCATCTTCAACGACCCGCTGCCCTGCGACGATCCGGCCGGCGACGCGGTGCGCATGGCCGTGGCCATGCGTGAGCGCATGCGAGATCTCTGCGGCCAGTGGCGCAAGCTCGGCCATCGCCTGGGCTTCGGCGTAGGCGTTTCCCTCGGCTACGCCACCGTCGGCGTGGTCGGCTTCGAGGGGCGTTACGACTACACCGCCAACGGCAGCGCGGTGAACCTGGCCGCCCGCCTTGCCGACGGGGCCGGAGACGGCGAGATCCTCATCAGCCAGCGCGTCCACACCGCCATCGACGGCACGGTGCCCACGGAGGCGATCGGTGAGCGGTCGTTCAAGGGGTTTCGCGAACCCGTCCCGGTGTTCTCCGTGCCCCTGTAGGAAGCGAGCTGGGGTCGGACCAACCTATCTCTATGAAAAGACTAATACTTCTCCCCAAATTCCGGTCTCAGGCAGGCTTAAATCGAGATTTGAGCGGGTGAATTTCGTGTCGAAGGTTGTTCTCCGAAGCGGGGTGATGCGGAGTGATGGAGATGCTGGCCTTAGAAGAGGTTTCTCTGGCGTATTTTCGCGCTCTAAGACTCCGAACACGTGCCATTGGAGCTGATAACAGCCCTGAATCAGTCAGATAGCTTGGTCCGACCCAGAGCACCGACTGCTGCTCGCCGCGGCGGCTTGACCGAGATCAACCTGACGCCGTGTGAGGCCT
>CBDUCN010000119.1:0-13398 GCA_965365655.1 uncultured Gammaproteobacteria bacterium
CTGGCGAATCCGGGCTCGCTGCGCCGAAGACGCGGTCTCCGGCTTGCTCCGTGCGTCGCGCACTGCGTGCGCACCGCACGCCGGCACGTCCGTGTGCCGGAGGGGCGCCCTGATCACGCGGTCGCGGGTGGCGCTGGACCCGCGCCCCGCGCGGTCGGCACACTGCGCTCCATGCGCTACTCGGTGTTCAGCCTGCTCCGCAACGCGGCCTCGCACCACGCGGGCTGGCCGCAGGCGTGGCGCAGCCCCGAGCCGCGGCGCCACTACCGGGTGGTCGTGGTGGGCGGCGGCGGGCACGGGCTCGCGACCGCGTACTACCTCGCGAGGAATCACGGCATCAGCGACGTCGCGGTGCTCGAGAAGGGCTGGCTGGGCGGCGGCAACACCGGGCGCAACACCACCATCGTGCGCTCGAACTACCTGCTCGACGCCAACGCGCATTTCTACGAGCACTCGCTGAAGCTCTGGGAGGGCCTCAGCCGGGATCTCAACTACAACGTGATGTTCAGCCAGCGCGGCGTGCTGAACCTCGCGCACACCGACGGCCAGCTCGAGGCCTACGCGCGGCGCGGCAACGCGATGCGCCTGAACGGCATCGACGCGGTGCTGCTCGACCGCGAGCAGGTGCGCGCCCGCGAGCCGTTGCTCGACATGTCGCCGCGCGCGCGCTTCCCGGTGGTGGGCGGCCTGCTGCAGCCGCGCGGCGGGACCGCGCGCCACGACGCGGTGGCATGGGGCTACGCCCGCGCCGCCGACGCGCGCGGCGTGGACATCATCCAGAACTGCGAGGTCACCGGCATCCGCGTGGAGCAGGGCGCGGTGCGCGGCGTCGAGACCACCCGCGGCTTCATCGGCGCCGACAAGGTGGGCATCGTGGTGGCCGGCAACTCGAGCCGTCTCGCGGCGATGGCCGGCGTGCGCCTGCCGGTGGAGTCGCACGTGCTGCAGGCGATGGTCACCGAGCCCGTGAAGCCGTGCCTGCACAGCGTGGTGACCTCCGGCGCCACGCACCTCTACATCAGCCAGACCGACAAGGGCGAGGTGCTGATGGGCGGCGATCTCGACTTCCACAACTCCTACGCGCAGCGCGGCAACCTGCCGCGCATCGAGCAGGTGGTGCAGGCCGCGCTCGCGATGTACCCGTTCCTCGGCCGGCTGCGCCTGATGCGCACCTGGGGCGGCATCATGGACATGACGATGGACGGCAGCCCGATCATCGGCAAGCTGCCGGTGAAGCACCTGTACCTGGACGGCGGCTGGTGCTACGGCGGCTTCAAGGCCACGCCGGGCTCCGGCTGGGTCAACGCGTGGACCATCGCGAACGACGAGCCGCACGCGCTGAACGCCGCGTTCACGCTGGATCGCTTCCACCGCGGCTGGCTGCTCGACGAGCGCGGCGCGGGTGCGAGCCCGAGGTCGCATTGAGCCGCATGGGCGCATCCGGCACCGCGCTTGCGCCTGCGCCACTGCGCGGCGATCGTCGAGCTTCGAACGCCCGCGCGAACCACACCGGCGGCACCGCACGATGATCCTGATCCCCTGTCCGCACTGCGGCCCGCGCGCGCAGATCGAGTTCAGCTACGGCGGCGACGCGACCGTGACGCGCCCGGATCCGCTCACCACCGACACCCGGGCGTGGCTGGATCACGTGTACCTGCGCGACAACCCGCGCGGCCCGCACCTCGAGTGGTGGCAGCACGTGGGCGGCTGCCGGGCGTGGATACGGGTGCGGCGCGACACCGCAACGCACCGCGTGCTCGGCGCGTGGCCCGCGACCGGCGACGTGGATGCGGAGGGGGGTGCGTGAGCCAGCCGTACCGCGCGGCGAACGGCGGCCTGATCGATCGATCACGGGCGCTGCGCTTTCGCTTCGACGGCGTCGGCTACGAGGGCTTCGCCGGCGACAGCCTCGCATCGGCGCTGCTCGCGAACGGCGTGCGCGTCGTCGGGCGCAGCTTCAAGTACCACCGCCGCCGCGGGATCGTCGGGCTGGGCCACGAGGAGCCGGGCGCGCTGGTGCGGGTCGGGCGCGGCGCGCGGGCGGAGCCGAACCTGCGCGCGCCGCAGGTCGAGCTGTACGACGGCCTGCACGCGCAGAGCCAGAACCGCTGGCCGTCGCTGCACTTCGACGTGGGCGGCGTCAACGACCTGCTGTCGCGCTTCCTGCCGGCAGGCTTCTACTACAAGACCTTCATGTGGCCGCGCTGGGCGTGGATGCGCTACGAGGCGGTGATCCGCGCGGCCGCCGGGCTGGGCCGGGCGCCGGCGGAGCCGGACCCCGACGGCTACGCGAAGCGTTACGCGCACTGCGACGTGCTCGTGGCGGGCGCGGGCGGCGCGGGGCTGATGGCGGCATTCGCCGCGGCGCGCGCCGGCGCGCGGGTGATGCTGGTCGACGAGCAGCCGCACCCGGGCGGCTGGCTGAGGCGTTCGGCCGACGCGATCGACGGCGGGCCGGGGCACGCGTGGGCGCGCCGCGCGTGGGACGAGCTGGCCGCGATGCCGAACGTGCGCGCGGTGTCCCGCGCGACGGCGTTCGGCTACTACGACGACGACCTCGTCGCGGTGTGCGAGCGGGTCGCGGATCACGTGCCTGCACCCGCCGCGCACCAGCCGCGCCAGCGCGTGTGGTGGGTGCGCGCGCGCCAGGTGGTGCTCGCGACGGGCGCCATCGAGCGCCCGCTGGTGTTCGCCGGCAACGACCTGCCGGGCGTGATGCTGGCGTCGGCGGCGACCGGCTATGCGCGCGAGCACGCGGTCGCGCCGGGGCGCCGCGCGGTGCTGTTCGCGAACAACGACGCGGCATACGACGCCGTGGCGGCGCTGGCCGGCGCCGGCGTCGACGTGCGCGCGGTCGTCGACCCGCGCCGCGACGGCGCCGCCGCGCCCGCGCGCGCGCTCGCGGTGGCCGCGGGCGCCGAGATCGCGAACGGCGCCGTGGTGGCGGCCGCGCGCGGCGGGCGGCGGCTCGAGGCGGTGAGCGTGCACCGCTTCGCCGACGGCCGCCTGGACCCGGCGGGGCGGCTCCTCGACTGCGATCTGCTGTGCGTGTCGGGCGGTCACAACCCGACGGTGCATCTGTTCTCGCAGTCCCTGGGTCGCCTGCGTTTCGACGAGACCGAGGCGTGCTTCGTGCCCGGCGAGTCCTTCCGCGCCGAGCGTTCCTGCGGCGCCGCACGCGGGCTGACGGCCCTCGACGCGTGCCTGCTCGACGGCGCGCGGGCGGGCGCCGACGCGGCGGCCTGCGCGGGCTTCGCGGCGCGCGCGCCCGAGCCGCCGGCGGTCGCGGCCGCGCCGGAGCACGCGCCGCCGCTCGCGCTGTGGGAGGTGCCGCGGCCGCGCGGCACGCGCGCGAAGAGCTTCGTGGACCTGCAGAACGACGTGACCGCCGATGACGTGCGCCTGGCCGCGCGGGAGAACTACCGCTCGGTCGAGCACCTCAAGCGCTACACCACTCTCGGCATGGGCACCGATCAGGGCCGCACCAGCAACGTCAACGGGCTGGCGATCCTCGCGCAGACGCTCGGGCGCCCGATCCCGGACGTCGGCACGACCACGTTCCGCCCGCCGTACGCGCCGGTGACGCTGGGCGCGCTCGCGGGCCTCGAGACCGGCGCCCACATCGAGCCCGTGCGCCGGGGGCCGCTGCACCGGTGGCAGCTTCGCGCCGGCGCGGTGATGCACAACGTCGGGCCGTGGCAGCGCGCGCGCTACTTCCCGCGCGACGGCGAGTCGATGCGCGAGGCGGTCGCGCGCGAGGCCCGTCACGTGCGCGAGGCCGTCGGCATCACCGACGTGTCCACCTTCGGCAAGGTGGACGTGCGCGGACGCGACGCGGCCGAGTTCCTGGAGCGGGTCACGATCAACCGCTTCAAAAATCTGCGCGTGAATCGCTGCCGCTACCACGTGATGCTGCGCGAGGACGGCTTCGTCATGGACGACGGCACGACGACCCGCGTCGACGAGCATGCGTTCTACATGACGACCACCACCGCGGCCGCCGGCGCGGTGATGTCGCACCTCGAGTTCTGCGCGCAGGCGCTGTGGCCCGAGCTGCACGTGCACCTGACCTCCGTCAGCGACCAGTGGGGCGGCCTCGCGCTGGCCGGGCCGCGCTCGCGCGAGGTGCTCGCAGCGGCGGTGGACGGCGCCGACGTGAGCAACGACGCGCTGCCGTTCATGGGCAGCATGCAGGCGCGCATCGCAGGCGTGGAGGTGCGCGTCTTTCGCATCACGTTCTCGGGCGAGCTCGGGTTCGAGGTGCACATGCCGGCCGGCCACGCCGTCACGGTGTGGGAACGCGTGCGCGACGCGGGCCGCGCGTTCGGCCTCGGCCTCTACGGCACCGAGGCGATGGCGGTGCTGCGCATCGAGAAGGGCCACGTGGTGCACGCGGAGCTCGACGGGCGCACCCTCGCCGCGGACTTCGGATTCGAGCGCATGATGCGAAAGGACGGTGACTTCATCGGCCGCCGGGCGCTGGAGCGAGAGGCCTTCGACCCGGCGCGGCGCCGGCGCTTCGTGGGGCTGCGCTCGACCGCCGGCAAGCCGATCCCGGCGGGCGCGCACCTGGTGTGGAACCCCACCACGCCGCCGCCGGTGCACGTGTACGGACACGTCACCTCCACCTGCTGGAGCCCGAACCTCGCGTGTCACGTGGGCCTCGCCCTCGTCGAGGACGCGGAGCTGTGGACGGGGCGCACGCTGTACGCGGTGTCGCCGCTCGCGCGCACGTCGGCCGAGGTGCTCATCACGGAGCCGGCGATGATCGATCCGAAGGGGGCTCGTGCCCGTGGCTGAGCCGCCGCGCCGTTCACCGCTGGAGGGTGTCCTGCCGGCAGGTCGGCACGGCGCGGCGGCGGGAGACGCCGGCGTGCGTATCGCCGAGGCCACGCCGAGCGCGATGGCCCAGATCCACGGCGCGCACGACGCGTCGCTGCTCGCGCCGGCGCGCGCGGTGCTCGGGCTGGACGACGGTGCGTCGCCGCAACGTGACGCCGCCGACGCGCGTGCGTGCCTGCTCCGGAACGGACCCGGAAAGTTCCTCGCGGTGTCCGACGCGCACGCGGATGCGGCGCTGGCCGCGGCGCTGGCGGAGGCCTTCGGCGACGCGGGCGCGGTGGCCGTTGACGCGAGCCACGCGCGCACGGTGCTGCGCGTGCTCGGCCCGGCTGCCCGGGAGCTGCTCGCGAAGGGGTGCCCGCTGGACGTGGACGCGCTCGCGCCCGGTCACGCGACGCCCACCGTGGTCAGCCACTTCAGCGTGCTGGTGCACTGCACGGGGCCCGACGGGTTCGATCTCTACGTCACGCGCAGCTTCGCCGCCGCGTTCGCCGAGTGGCTGCTGGAGGCCGGCGCCGAGTTCGGCGTCGAGTGCGGATGAGGACGCGCGCACCGGGCCTCGCCTGCGCACCCGCGTGCGCGCGGCGTCGCGATGCAGGGGCTGCGCGGAACGTGACGGTCCGCGCTCACGGGACGGATCCGGAGAGACGGCGGTGACGACTCACGCGATCAGGACCGACGACGGGGTGACGCTGCACGTCGAGGAGACCGGCGCCGGCTCGCCGGTGGTCTTCGTGCACGAGTTCGCGGGCGATCGCCGCAGCTGGGAGCCGCAGGTGCGCGTCCTCGCGCGGCGCCACCGCTGCGTCACCTACGACGCCCGCGGCTACCCGCCGTCCGACGTGCCCGCGGAACCCGGGCGCTACTCCATGCAGCGCGCGGCGGACGACGTGCGCGCGGTGCTCGACGGCCTCGGCATCGAGCGCGCGCACGTGGTCGGCCTGTCCATGGGCGGCTACGCGACGCTGCAGTTCGGCTTCAGCCACCCCGGGCGCGCGCTGTCGCTGCTCGTCGCGGGGGTCGGCTACGGCGCCGAGCCGGATCAGCGCGAGCGCTTCCGCACCGAGGCCGACACCATCGCGCGCACGCTGCGCGAGCGGGGCATGCAGGCCTTCGCCGACGCGTACTCGGTGGGCCCGACGCGGGTGCAGTTCCAGAACAAGGATCCGCGCGGCTTCGCCGAGTTCGCGGCGCTGCTCGCGGAGCACTCGGCCGAAGGGTCCGCGCTGACCCAGCTCGGCTTCCAGCGCGAGCGCCCGTCCGTCTACGACCTCGAGGCGCAGCTTCGTGCGCTCGAGGTGCCCACCCTGATCGTCACCGGAGACGAGGACTGGCCGTGCCTCGCTCCGGGCGTGTTCATGAAGAAGCTGATCCCGGGCGCCGGGCTGCTGGTGGTGCCGAACACCGGACACACCGTGAACCTGGAGGAGAGCGAGGTCTTCAACCGCGCGCTCGCGGACTTCGTCGCGCAGGTCGAGGCCGGACGCTGGCCGCGGCGCGATCCGCGCGCGGTGAGCGAGAGCATCACCGGCATCCGGTAGGCGCGGCGCCGCGGCGGCGCCCCCGGCAGCGTCGGAAAATTTCCTGCACGGCTCGCGCGCGCCCGTCGATTCGCGTGCGGCGAGCGTGCGCGATCGCACGGAGCCCGTCGCCACGTCGACTACACTTCGGGGTGTGCACCGGTCAGGCTGGCGGAGCGGGTCGCCGTCCCCCAGACTGGACTCCGGCGAACGCATGCACCGTCGTTCCCAGGGCGCGCACGCGCCGCGGGGATGGCGGCCAGGCCGGAGACCGCGTCTCCGGCGCAGCGGGGGCGCGCCGCACGCGACGTGCTCGTCCACCATCAGGTCACGGGGAGGCAGTGCCATGCGGCTCACGTCGGAAATGCTGGTCCGGATGGGGGTGCGCGAGGATCGCGCCCGCGCGCATCTTGCGAACCTCAACCGGGCGCTGCCCGCGCACGGGATCGACGGTCCGCTTCGCGTCGCGCACTTCCTCGCGCAGGTGCTGCACGAGTCGGGAATGCTGCGCCACGTCGAGGAGAACCTGAACTACTCCGCGGAAGGCCTGCTCAAGGTGTTCCGCAAGTACTTCACGCCGGCACGCGCCGCTGAGTACGCGCGCAAGCCGGCGCGCATCGGCGCGCGGGTGTACGCGAGCCGGATGGGCAATGGCGACGAGGCGAGCGGCGACGGCTACCGCTACCGCGGCCGCGGGCTCATCCAGCTCACCGGCAAGAGCAACTACCGCGAGTTCTCCGCGTGGATCGGCGACGACGTGGTCGCGGAGCCCGATCGCGTCGCAACGCGGTAC
Source organism: uncultured Gammaproteobacteria bacterium (assembly GCA_965365655.1). Lineage (GTDB taxonomy): Bacteria > Pseudomonadota > Gammaproteobacteria > HK1 > HK1 > JBFHNV01. The sequence continues at coordinate 7,156 of CBDUCN010000119.1, forward strand.
GCGGTGGACTCCGCGGTGTTCTACTGGGACAGCCGCAACATCAACGCGCTGGCCGACGCGGACGACGTGCGCGCGGTGACGCGCGCCGTCAACGGCGGCCTGAACGGGCTCGACGATCGCATCGCGCTGCTGCAGCGCGCGAAGTCCGTACTCGCGATCGAGGCCGTGGCGCCGCTCCCCGAAGAGCCCACGCACACCGTCTCCGCGAGCCGGCTCAACCTCCGCAGCCGCCCGAAGGTCACCGCGGCCACCCGCATCGGCGCGTTGGCGCAGGGCACGCCGGTGACGCGCCTCGGCGACGGCGGGGCCCCCGGCTGGTCGCGGGTGCGCACCCGCCTGAACGGGCAGGTGGTCGAGGGCGTGGTCGCGAGCAAGCACCTCGCACCGATCCCCGCGGCGGCACCGCCACCCCCGCCGCCGCCGACGCCGGCGCCCGCGACCCCCGCCGCGCCGGCGCTGCCGGCGGCGCACCTGCGCGAGAACCGGCGCGACATCACCCGCGCGCGCGACGGCGGGCGAGCCTATCCCCTGGGCGAGGCCGGCATGCCGCGGCGTACCGGCAGCACGGACGCCGCGAAGGTGCGCGCGCTGAACGCGATCGTCGACTGGCTGGACAGCGAGAACGCCGCGCACCGGCGCTACCGCCCGCGCCCGGGCACGACCTACTGCAACATCTACGCGCACGACTACTGCTATCTCGCCGGCGCCTACCTGCCGCGGGTGTGGTGGACCGCGTCGGCGCTCGCCGCGATCCGTGCCGGGCGCGACGTCGAGCCGCGCTACGCGGAGACGGTGCGCGAGCTGAACGCGAACATGCTGCTGGACTGGCTGGAGGAGTTCGGTCCCGCGTTCGGCTGGGTGCGCGCGATGCAGCTCGACGTGCTGCAGGCGGGCGCCAACCGCGGCGAGGTGTGCGTGCTGGTGGCGCAGCGCGCGGACCTGAACCGCTCCGGCCACGTCGTCGCCGTGGTGCCGGAGAGCGAGGGCTTTTCCGCCGCGCGCAGCGCCGGCGCCGTCGCGCGCCCGGTGGAGTCGCAGGCGGGCAGCCGCAACCACCGCCGCGTCGTGAAGCCGTCGCGCTGGTGGGCGGCGTCGCGCTTCCAGGCCTTCGGGATGTGGCGCCACCCGTGACGGTGGGGGCACGCCGGGCCCTGCGCGCGCGGGCGGCACCGCGGCTCGAGGAGCGGGCGCATGGGTGATCGTGCGGGCGCGTTGCCGGCGCTGCTGGGCCTCGCGGCCGGCAGCGCGGTGGAGACGCAGCGCATCCTGGACCGGCGCTTCACGCACGACCTGCGCGGCCACCTCCGGGATCGCGAGCGCCTCGCGCCGTGCATCGCCGACGCCCTCGCGCCGCCCCGTCAGCAGGTCACCGAGCAGACCCTGGACCTCTCGGTGGCGCTGGTGGTGCGGCGCACGCACGGCGTGGAGATCGGCGCACGCGTCCTCGAAGCGGGCTACGCTGCGCGCTACGGCACCACCCGTGAGCGCGAGAGCCGCATCACGATCACCGTCGAGCAGGTGCCGCTCGGCGGTCCGTCCTACGTCCACGTGCAACCCGGGGGAGACTGAACATGGCAGAAGAAATCGAAACGCGCGGCGCGAGCGAGCTGGTCAGGGACCTCGCGACCGTGCCGCAGATCGTGGGTGCGCTGGGCCTGAGCATCGCGGCCGCGCAGAAGGCGTTCAACCTCGACTACCTGCATAACGTCGAGCACCTGCTCGTGCTGATCAAGAACCTGCTGGGCGGCAAGAAGCTCGCCGCCGACGGCTCGACGGTGGAGGACATGACCGACGCCGAGAAGGCGCGCCTGGACGCGGAGCTGCCGGTGATCAAGGACCTGCTCGCGGCCCTCGCGCCGCCCCGCTACCAGTACACGGAGACGACCTTCGACGTGCGCCTGGACCTCGCGCAGACCACCGACGTCGCCGGCAGCGTGGGCCTCGGTGTCGGGCTGGGCGCGATCTCGGTGAACGCGGCGTTCAGCATGGGCTACGGCTCGGACTACCGCGCCGCTGCCGCGTGCAAGACGGTGATCCACGCGATCCCGGCCGACCCCACGGTGTTCAATGCGCTGATGGAGCGCGCGAAGGAGATCAACGACAGGGTGCTGGAGCTGCCGGCCCGCTCGGTGGTCGACCAGAAGGTGATCGAGCAGTCGGGCAAGGTGTTCGAGGGCCTGCTCGGGGTGAAGGCGCCGAAGGCGAAGAGCGGTTCGTGATCGCCGCCGCGCACCGGGTTCGGGAGGCGGGGGCCGATGCCGGTTCGTAACTTCGAGGTGGCCGACGCGGCCGAGCGCATCGCGGCGGCGGCGCAGGCCCTGAAGGCCGCCGCCGACGCGGGCGGCGACCGCATCGACGCGTCCGACGTGCGCGCGCAGCTCGACGGGCTCGAGTCGGCGATGGCGGCACTGCGGGCGCTGCTCGACCTGTCCGCGCCGGCCGCTGCCGCGGCGGCGCCGCCCGCCGCGCGTGCCGCCGCGGCGCGCGACGTCGCGGCGCGCGATGCCGACGACGCGCCACCGCGCGCCGGCGAGCGTCGCGAGTTCGACCTTGCCGGCTTCTTCTCCTCCGTCGCCGACTCCCTGGTGGACGCGCAGCGCCAGCTCGACGCGAAGTCGCGCGAGTACCTGGAGGAGCAGCGTCGCGCAGCGGAGCTCGACGGCTTTCGCCCGCCGCCCAGCGTGTTCCGCATTCCGAAGGTGACGGCGGACCTGAAGTTCGCGATGGAGACGCAGAAGTCCGATCGTGTGGGGCTGGTGTTCTTCTCGCGCAGCGATCTCGCGAAGACCCTGCACCAGCAGTCGATGCAGCTCGAGGTCGTCGCCGTGCCGCCGACGCCGGAGGTCGCCGCGCAGGTCGCGTCCGCGTCGCCGCGCGCGGCGCTGCTGCTGGACCCGCAGGCGCGCGAGCGGCTGTTCGCGCGCGTGCGCGACGCCGAGCTCGCGCCGACCGTGAAGCGGGAGCCGCTGCTGGAGCGGCCGGACCGCGTGCTGGTGTTTCCGCTCGACGACGGGGGCCGCGGCTACCTGCTGGCGTATGCCGGCGACGATCAGGACAAGCATCTCGGCGTATGGAACCTCGCGATCGCGGACGACGGCGCGGCGCGGCTGTCCGCCGCGTACAAGTACGACCTCGCACCGCGCCGCAACGAGGACACGGCCGCGCTGAAGGCGCTGGTGCAGACGCTGGGCGAGCGGCAGGCCGCGCTGCTGGCCGGCGTGCGCTGAGCCGGTGACCCGCGCCGCGCCCGCCCGCGCGCTCTGAGCCGCCGAGCCGGTGACGGAAGGCCTCGATCTCGACGCGCTGCGCGAGGACGCGCGGCAGTGGGCGGCCGGGATCCCGCTGCTCGCCGACGCGCTGCTGGAGGCGTCGACGCGACGGCTGCTCGTCTCCGGGACCGCGTCGCGAGACCTGCTGCTGCTGCGGTCGGGACGCTTCGGGCTGCGCTTCTACCTGTCGAAGCAGCGCACGCGCATCCGGCTGTTCCGCAGGCGCGACGAGGCGCCGCAGATGGTGCTGGACGCGGGCCTGAGCCTGCGCATCGAGCCGCTGCGCGACGAGGACCCGCAGCCCCGGCCTGCGTCGGCGCCGCAGCACTGCACGCTGTCGTTGCCGTCGTTCCTGGTCGTGCGCCCGACCCGCGAGGAGCTGGCCCGCGCGTTGCCGGCCGGTGCGCGGCCGCGCGACGCGGTGCTGTTCCGGGTCGGGCCCGGCGGCCGGGACCTGCTCGCCTTCGCCGGCCCGCGCGGCGACCTGGGCGACCTCGGCGACGTGCGCGTGCGCTACTGGAACGCGGGCGCCGGCGTCGACGTGCGCCCGCACGACCGGCGCTGGCCGGTCGCGCCGTTCGCCGCGTTCGTGCGCGCGATGGGCGAGTGGGCCGGCGGTCACGGCGCGATGCGGGAGCTTCCGATGCGCGTGCCGGAGCCGGACGACGCGTCGGAGGCGCGCCGCATCCTGTGCGCGCTCGCCGACGCGTGGCGGGCCGCCCGGGACGCGGTGGCCGCGCCGCGGCGTCGCGCGCCCGACCCGCTCGCCAGCGTGCGCACCGACTACGGGATCGGCGCCTTCGACGCGCAGGTGACGCTGCGGCTGAGGCCCGACGGGACGCTCGCCGAGGACGCCGGGGACGACACCCTGCAGATCGCGATGGACGTCGCCATCGACGGCGCGGACGGCGACCTGCGGGTCGCGCTGAAGCCCCCGGACTTCCTGGTCGGCGGCGATCTGCACCGCGCGTTCGTGGACGCGATCGCGAGCCGCGAGGCGCGCGATCGGATCGCCGGGCACGCGGGCGCGCAGGGCTTCTCGGCACCGATGGACGCCGCCGCGTTCGCCGCCGCCGGGGGCGCGCGGGCGATGGTGTTCCGCACGCGCCGCGACCTGCGCCGGCAGCGCGACCTCGACGTCGTGATCCTGAGCGGCGAGCACGCCGGGCGCCCGCGCGCGCTCGTCGTGAGCGGCTGGTTCTCGGTGGTACCGCACGCCGCGACGCCGGTCACCCTCGACACGCGCTCGCTGGAGGTGCTGTTCTGGGGGCACCCGGACTCCGGCGAGCGGCGCCTGACGCCGCGCACCGTGCGCCACTGCGTGCGCGTCGCCGCGGCGCTGAAGGACTGGGCGTCGACGGTGGCGGCGTGACGGCGAGCGTTCGCGTGCGGCCGTACGGGGGGGCGGCGTGACGGCGGGCGCCGCGCGCTGGCTGCGCGCGGTCGCGCGCTGGTCCGCGGCGCTGCCGCGGCGGCTGTGGCGCCCGATCGGCCGGCTGCCGGGCGCGCTGCGCGTGCGCGCCGCCGCGCCGCCGCCGGAGCCGCGCGTCGTCCTCGCGAACGGGATCCGGGTCTGCCTGCGCGCCGGGCGCGGGTCCGCGCCCGCGCGCGCCGCGGATCACCTGCCGGAGGCGGTGCGTCGCATCGACGCGGCCGTGTCGGCGGCGGCCCGCGCGCGTTTCGAGAGCGGTGCCGCGTTCACGAGCCTCGCGCACGCGGGCCGCGTCGAGTCGCTGTACGGCTGCCGCATCGTGGAGACCGGCCGCGAGCGGAGGGTGCACCGCGCGCTCGCGTACACGCCCGGGTGGGACGCCGCGGACATCGGGACGCGACCGGCGGACTGACCTGTCGGCTCGCGGGCGCGCTGGAGCCTGCGCGGCGACGCGGGCGGTGACGCCGGCGGCGGGGCGCGGTGTAGCATCGGGCGATGCCCGCACCGGCGGAACTCGAACAGGCCCACGCAGCGCTCCGCGAGCGCGGCGTCACGTGCCTGCGCGGCGTGTTCGCGGAGTGGGTGGATCGGCTTCGCGCCGGCGTCGAGCGCAACCTGCGCGAGCCAGGCCCGTACTTCCGGCGCTACACGCCGCACGGTGCGGCGGGGCTGTTCGTCGGCGATTACTGCAACTGGCAGCGTATCCCCGAGTACCGCGCGTTCGTCGAGGAGTCGCCGGCGGCGCGCATCGCCGCCGCGCTGATGGGCAGCCGCACTGCGCGCCTGTTCCACGAGCACGTGCTGGTGAAGGAGCCGGGCACCGCCGAGCGCACGCCGTGGCACCACGACCAGCCGTACTACAGCGTCGACGGCGAGCAGAACGTGAGCCTGTGGCTCGCGCTCGATCCCGTGCCGCGCGAGACCAGCGTCGAGTTCGTCGCCGGCTCCCACCGCTGGGGGCGCTGGTTCCAGCCGCGGCGTTTCACCGGCGAGGACTGGGCGCGCGAGGACGAGGACGTCGAGCAGGTGCCGGACGTGGACGCGCGGCGCGGCGAGTTCGACCTCGTCGGCTACGAGCTCGCGCCCGGCGACGTGGTCGCGTTTCACTTCCTGACGCTGCACGGCGCGCCGGCCAACGCGTCGCCGGTGCACCGCCGGCGCGCGTTCTCGACGCGCTGGCTGGGCGACGACGCACGCTGGGCGGTGCGCGGCGGCATGGTGTCGCCGCCGTTCCCGGAAGCGCACCGGCGCCTGAAGCCGGGCGATGCGGTGGAAGGACCCGAGTTTCCGCTGCTGTGGGACGCGCGCTGATCGGCTGATTCGAAATGCGCGCACGCCGGACGCGTAGCGCGTTCGTGATGCGCGCGGGCGCGAGCACGTGTGCGCCGACGAGCATGGTGCCGTGCCGGCAACGCGCGACGGCAACGGCGCACCGCGCGTTCGAGCGGCGTCGCCGGTGTCGATGCGGCGCCCGCTTCGCGGCACGCCCGGCTGCGCTGCGCGCGCGATGCGTTCATACTCGGGGCCCACCAGACACCTGGC
>CBDUCN010000120.1:0-13386 GCA_965365655.1 uncultured Gammaproteobacteria bacterium
CGGGCCCACTCGATGCTGCCCGCCGATCCGTCGATCCGCTATCACCGCGCCGCGGCCCTCGCGGCCAGCGGCCAGCGCCGCCGGGCGCGCGACGAGCTCGAGGCACTGCTCGCCGCCGGACGCCCGTTCGACGCGCAGGACGACGCACGGGCGCTGCTCGCACGTCTGCAATAGCGCGCCGCGGCGCGCGCCGGGGGCGCGCACGACGCCCCGTCCACCGCGCCGCCACGAGCGGCCGCTCAGCTCTCGAGCTCGGCGAGCAGGCTGCGCGCGTCCTCCACGCCCTCGAAATGCGGCTCGCCGTCCAGCAGCCGGCGCAGCTCCCGGCGCGCCTCGTCCTCGCGCCCGAGGCGCGCGAGCGCCGCGGCCACGTGGTAGCGGATGCGCGGCTCGCGCGCCGCCCGGTTCTGCGCGTCGCGAAGATAGCGAAGCCCCTGCTCGGCCCGGCCCTCGTGCACCAGCACCCAGCCAAGCGCGTCCAGCGTGTCCGCGTTTCGCCCGTCCAGCGCGTGCGCGCGCTCGGCGAGCGCGAGCGCGTCCGCACGGCCCAGGCGCAGGTGCAGCCTCGCGAGCGCCCCCAGCACGCCGGCATCCTCCGGCAGCTCGCGGGCCAGCGTCTGGTATGCGTCGAGCGCCGGCGCGACGCGGTCCAGGCGCAGGTAGCCGTCGGCGAGCGCACGCAGCGCGTCCACCGCAGGCGCACGCTGCGACAGCCACTGCTCGAGCTCCGCGACCGCCTCGCGCACGTCGCCCTGCGCGACCCGTGCGCGATACAGGCGCACGGCCAGCGCCGGGTCGTCCGCCTTCGCGAGTCCGGCCCGATAGGCGCGCACCGCGTCGGCGTGGCGCCCGGAGAACGCCACGGCGTCGCCGTACAGCCGGTCGCCCAGCGCAGCGTCCGGGCGCAGCTCGCGCAGCCGCGTCGCGGTGGCGAGCGCCGCGTCCGCGCGGCCGTCGCGCAGATCCAGCTCCACCGCGACCTCCCACGCCGGCAGGTAGCCGGGGTCTGCGTCCAGGATCTTCTCGACCGACGCCCGCGCGCCGTCCACGTCGCCGCCGGCGAGCTGGTAGCGCACCAGCCGGAACAGGCGCTCGGAGCCCGTCTCCTGCTGCGTCGCCTCGCGGAACAGCGCCGACGCCCGCTCCTGGCGGCCCGCGGCGAGCTCCACGCGGCCCTGCGCGATGCGCACCGCGACGCTGTCGGGGTGGCGCCCGGCCAGCGCCGCGACGCGCTCGCGGGCAGCATCCAGGCGCTTCGCCTGCAGGTACAGATCGACGAGCTGCAGCGCCGCGCCCACCGCGTCCGGGTCCTGCGCGTGCACGCGCTCCAGCCAGCCGATCGCCGCGCCCGGACGCTCCCTGCGCAGCGCGATGTCGGCGAGCGCGAGCATCGCCCGCGTGTCGTCCCGGTCCTCTTCGACCAGCGCCTCCAGCCGCTGCCGCGCGGCCTCGAAGTCGCCGCGTCGTGCGTCGAGGCGCGCGAGGTTGCGGCGCGCGGGGCGAAAGCCGGGCGCCAGCGCCAGCGCGCGCCGCAGCGCCGGCTCCGCCTCGTCCAGGGCTCCCGCCGCGAGCGCGACCGCGCCGTGCAGGTTCGCCGCCTCGGCGCTGTCGGGCTGATCCCGCGACAGCACCCGCGCCGTCTCGAGGCTGTCCGCGAGGTCGCCGCCGCGGCTGCGCAGCACCTCGATCAGCAGCCCCGCGCCGCGCGCGGTGGTGCCGAGATCCAGGGCCGCGTCCAGCGGGCCGTCCTCGTCACCGCCGCGCGCCGCCGCGAGGCGGCTCAGCGCGAGCTGCCCGCGCAGTGCCGGGCTCCCGGGCTCCACCGCGACGGCTCGCCGCAGCAGCGACGCCGCCTCGCCGTGGCGCCCGGCCTGCGTGTGCGCCTGCGCCAGCAGGATCAGCAGCTCCGGGTCCTCGCCGTCCTCACGCTGCGCCGGCGCGAGCGCGGCGAGCGCCGCCCCGGGGAGGTCGCGCATCAGCAGGATCGTGCCGAGCAGCTTGCGCGCACCGGCGTTGCGCGGCTCGAGCTGCACGTAGCGGTCGAGCAGCGGGAACGCGCGCTCGTAGTCGCCGTTGCGGAAGTGCAGCATCCCCATCAGCAGCAGGCTGGGCGGATGGCGCATCACGTAGTCCGTGCGATAGCCCATCAGGCCCAGCGCCGCGCGTTCGATGACCTTGCGCGCCTCGTCCATCTGGTCGAGCTTCGCGAGGATCAGCGCGTACTGGTAGTTGGCCTGGGGATCGTCGGGACGCGACGCCCACACCGCCTTCAGGTCGCGCATCGCCTCCTGGTCGCGGTCCAGCGCGACCAGCGTCGCGGCGCGCCCGAGCCGCGCCTCGATATGTCCGGGGTCGCGCGCGAGGGCCTCGCCGTAGGCCGCGACGGCCTCCTCGGGCGTGCGCCGGGCGCGGCCGATCTCCGCCTTGACGAACCACACCTGCGCGTCCTGCGGCGCGACCGCCTCGGCCTGCGCGGCGTGGCGCTCGGCGTCGTCCAGCCGGCCGCGCCGCAACGCGACCACCGCGAGCCCGACCGCCGGCCCGGGATGGTCCGCGAGCAGCGACGCCGCCTGCTCGAAGTCGCGCTGCGCGCGCTCGAACTGGCGCAGCTCCAGGCGCGCCCTGCCGTGCACCAGCAGCAGCTCGGCGCGCACGCCGGTGTCGCGCATGGTGGCCGGAAGCTCGTCGAAGATGGCCTCGTACTTGCCCTGGCCGAGGTAGGCCTTCGCCAGCGGCACGGTGACCAGGCTCGGGTGGGCGCCGAGGCCCAGCGCCTGGCGCAGGGAGGTCTCGGCCTTCGCCGCGTAGCCGAGGCGCAGGTACGCGCGTCCGATCAGCACCAGCGACGGCAGGTCGCTGCGATCGCGGTCGAGCACGCGGTCCAGCGCGACCACAGCCTCCTCGTACTTCCCGGCGTCGAACAGCGACAGCGCGGCCTCGTAGCGCTGCGCGGCGCGCGAATCGAGCGCCGACTGCGCGAGCCACAGACCCGCGCCGCCCGCCGCGAGAATGACGCACGCCGCGAGGCCGACGAGCAGCCGCCGCCGCGCGCCGCGCCGGCGCCGGCGCCGCCCGCGCGACCGCACACCGTGCCGGGGCGGCGTCTCCTCGACGACCCGGGAGCGGCGCGCGCGCCGCGAGCGTGTGCCTCGACCGGACATGATCGTCCGATGGTAGCCGTCCCGGACCGGGCGACGCCCGCGGGACGGCGGATCCGTGACCGCCGCCGCAGCGCCCGCCGGCGCGCGCCGTCAGCCCACCGGGCGGGTGACGCCGCCCAGCGGGCGGCCTCCTATCAGGTGCATGTGCAGGTGGTACACGACCTGCCCGCCCTCCGGGTTCACGTTCACGACCAGCCGGTAGCCCCGCTCGGCGATCCCTTCCTCGGCGGCCAGGCGCTTCGCGACCAGCACCATGTGACCGACCAGCGACGCGTCGTCGTCGGTGAGGTCGTTGACGGTGGGGATCTCCCTGTTCGGGACGATCAGGATGTGCGTGGGCGCCTTCGGCGCGATGTCGCGGAAGCACGTGACCTGCTCGTCGCGGTACACGATGTCCGCGGACGCCTCGCCGGCAATGATTTTCGAGAAGATCGTCGACATGCTCGCCTCGTCGCGGCCGGTCCGGATGGCGGCGCAGTGTGCCACAGCGCCGCCGCGGCCTGCGGGCGCGCGCGACCCGGCTGCCGCTGCGGTATTCTCCTGCCCCCCGCCGCCCGCGCCCGTCCCTGGAGGTGCTGCATGTCCGCTCCCGCCCCGACCCTGTCCCACTACATCGACGGTGCGAGCGCGCCCGGCGGCAGCAACCGCTTCGGCGACGTGTACGACCCGGCCAGCGGCCGGGTGCAGGCACGGGTGCCGTTCGCGACGGCGGCCGAGGTGGACCGCGCGGTGCAGGCCGCGAAGAGCGCGTTCGGCGCCTGGTCCGAGACCCCGCCGGCGCGGCGCGCGCGCATCCTGTTCCGCTTCCGGGACCTGCTCGAGCAGCACACCGGCGAGGTCGCGGAGCTGATCTCGCGCGAGCACGGCAAGACGCTGGACGACGCCCGCGGCGAGGTGCAGCGCGGCGCCGAGGTCGTGGAGTTCGCGTGCGGCATCCCGCAGCTCCTGAAGGGCGAGATGAACGAGAACGTCGCGAGCAACGTCGACAGCCACGCGCTGCGCCAGCCGCTCGGCGTGGTGGCCGGCATCACGCCGTTCAACTTCCCGGCGATGGTGCCCATGTGGATGTTCCCGGTGGCGCTCGCGTGCGGCAACACGTTCGTGCTCAAGCCGTCCGAGCGCGATCCGTCCGCCGGGCTGCGGCTCGCCGAGCTGCTGACCGAGTCGGGGCTGCCGGCCGGCGTGTTCAACGTCGTGAACGGCGACAAGGAGGCGGTGGACGCGCTGCTCACCCACCCCGACGTGGAGGCGGTGAGCTTCGTCGGCTCGACGCCGATCGCCGAGTACGTGTATCGCACCGGCACCGGCCACGGGAAGCGGGTGCAGGCGCTGGGCGGCGCCAAGAATCATCTCGTCGTGATGCCGGACGCGGACCTCGATCAGACCGTGGACGCGCTGATCGGCTCCGCGTACGGCTCCGCCGGCGAGCGCTGCATGGCGGTGTCGGTCGCGGTCGCGGTCGGCGACGACACCGCGGACCGCCTGGTCGAGGCGCTGAAGCCGCGGGTCGCCGGGCTCAGGGTGGACGGCTGGGACAACCCCGACTCGGAGATGGGCCCGGTGGTCACCGCCGCCGCGAAGGAGCGCATCGAGGGTCTGGTGGGCCGCGGCGTCGAGGAAGGCGCGGAGCTGGTGGTGGACGGCCGCGGCCACGCCGTACCCGGCAAGGAGGACGGCTTCTTCGTCGGCGGCTGCCTGTTCGACCGCGTGACCCCGGACATGGACGTGTACCGCGAGGAGATCTTCGGCCCGGTGCTGGGCGTGGTGCGCGCGCAGAGCTACGAGGACGCGCTCGAGCTGGTCAACACCCACGAGTACGGCAACGGCGCCGCGATCTTCACCCGCGACGGCGATGCGGCCCGCGACTTCACCCACCGCGCGAAGATCGGGATGATCGGGGTGAACGTGCCGATCCCGGTGCCGGCCGCGTACCACAGCTTCGGCGGCTGGAAGCGTTCGCTGTTCGGCGACCACCACATGCACGGGCCCGAGGGCGTGCGCTTCTACACCCGGCTGAAGACCATCACCAGCCGCTGGCCCTCCGGCATCCGCGAGGGTGCGGAGTTCATCATTCCCCAGACCCGCTGACGCCGGTCCGGCGAGCTTCGCGCGAGCACGCCCGCCGGCGGCGGGCGCGCCCGCGCACGCGACACGAGGAGACACCCATGCGCGGAGCAGACGTCCTGGCCCGGTCGCTCGCCGAATCCGGCGTGCACCGGGTCTTCTCCCTGTCCGGCAACCAGATCATGCCGCTGTACGACGCGTTCATCGACGCCGGCGTCGAGGTCGTGCACACGCGCCACGAGGCCGCCGCGGTGCACATGGCCGACGCCTGGGCGCGCATCAGCGGGAACGTGGGCGTCGCGCTGCTCACCGCGGGGCCGGGCCACGCGAACGGCGTGTCGGCGCTGTACAGCGCGCGGATGTCGGAATCCCCGGTGGTCGCGCTGAGCGGTCACGCGCCGCTCGCGCGCGCCGGCCAGGGCGCGTTCCAGGAGATGGACCAGGCCGCGATGGCGGCGCCGGTGTGCAAGGCGGCCTGGGTGGCGCCGTCGGCGCCGGACCTGGGCGGCCTGATGCGCGAGGCGATGAGCGTGGCCCGCAACGGGCGGCCGGGTCCGGTGCACATGAGCCTGCCCGCCGACGTGCTGCAGCGCGAGGTCGAGCGCCCGTCGGTGCGCGAGGTGCGCCGCGCGACGGCGCCGCCGGAGCCCCGCGACGTGCGCAAGCTCGCGCGCTGGCTGCGCAAGGGCGAGCGACCGCTGGTGCTGATGGGCGCCGCGTTCTCGCACGGCACGCGGCGCGCCCTGGCCGACGGGCTGGACGGTGCCGGCGGAGTGCCGGCGCTGGTGCTGGAGAGCCCGCGCGGCATCAACGACCCGGCGCTGGGCGCGTTCGCCGAGGTGCTCGCGCGCGCCGATCGCATCGCGCTGCTGGGCCGCGGCGTGGACTTCGTGCTGCGCTTCGCCGAGCCGCCGTTCGTGGACGCGCACTGCCGCTTCGCGCACGTGGACAGCGACGCCGCGGCGCTGAAGCGCACCCGCGCGCAGCTCGGCAAGCGACTGCGCCGCAGCCTCGAGGACGATCCCGCGCTCACCGCGTTCGCGCTCGCCGAGGCGCTGCGCGCCGAGCCGGGCGCGACCGCCTGGGCGGAGGAGGTGCGCGAGGCCATTCACCATCGCCCCGCCGCATGGCAGGACGCGGTGGGCGGGGACGGCCGCGGGCTGCACCCGGTCGAGCTGTGCCGCGAGGTGCAGGCGCTGATCGACCGCCAGCCGCAGGCCATCCTGGTGGCCGACGGCGGCGAGGTCGGGCAGTGGGCGCAGGCGTGCGTGCACGCGCCGCAGCGCATCATCAACGGCCTGTCGGGCGCCATCGGCGCGTCCCTGCCGTTCGCCGCGGGCGCGCGCCTCGCGGCGCCGCAGGCCACCGTGGTCGCGATTCTGGGCGACGGCACCGCGGGCTTTCACCTGGCCGAGTTCGACACCGCGCTGCGCGCCGGCGCGCCGTTCGTCGCGGTGATCGGCAACGACGCGCGCTGGAACGCCGAGCACCAGATCCAGCTGCGCGACTACGGCCCCGAGCGGACCATCGGCTGTGCGCTGCTGCCCACGCGCTACGACCGCGTCGTGGAGGCCCTCGGCGGCCACGGCGAGTACGTGGAGACCGCCGACCAGCTCGCCCCCGCGCTCGCGCGCGCCGCGGCCAGCAACAAGCCGGCGTGCGTGAACGTCAAGCTGGACGGTCAGCCGGCGCCGGTGATCCGGCGCTGAGCGACGCGCGGGCCTTCACCGCACGCGCCCGGCGAGCGCCGAGGTCGCGCAGCACACGACGGGGGAGCGTCGCGCCGGCGCGCGTGACGGTCGTCGCGCGCAACGCCGCGCATCCTCCGCGCCCGTGCGGCAGGCCCCTGCCGGCCGGCGGCACCGTGCCGCGCGCGGGCGCAGCCCGCGCGGCGGCTCACACCACCTTGCCCGGATTCAGGATCCCGTCGGGGTCCAGCGCCGCCTTGATGCGGCGCATCAGGTCCAGCTCCTCCTCGGGGCGGAACTCGAGCATCTGCCCACGCTTGAGCTGACCCACGCCGTGCTCGGCGCTGAAGCTTCCGTCGAGCTCGTGCACCAGCGCGTACATGCGGCGATGGATGGCCTCGCGCGCGGCGAGGAAGGACGCCGGGTCGGCGCCCGGACGGCCATTGGCGTTGAAGTGGATGTTGCCGTCGCCGACGTGGCCGAACGCCACCACCACCACGTCCGGCACCTCCTCGCGCATCAGCGCGCTGCCGCGCTCGAGCAGCTCCGGCACCCGCGACACCGGCACCGAGATGTCGTGCTTGATGCTCGCGCTCGCGCGCTTCTGCGCCTCCGGGACCGTCTCGCGCAGGCGCCACAGCGCCTGCGCCTGCGCGCTGCTCTCGGCGATCACCGCGTCCAGCACGCCGCCGTCCTCGAACGCCTCGGCCAGCGTCGCCTCCAGCGCGCCGCGCAGCCCGCCGTCCTCGCCGCCACCGGAGATCTCGACCAGCAGGTAGTGGTCGTGGACGGCGTCGAACGGGTCGCGATTGCCCTCCACCCAGTCCACCGCGAGCGCGAGGCTCGGGCGGTTCACGTACTCGAAGGTGGTGACGGCGTCGCCGCTGGCCGCGCGCAGGCGCTCCAGCAGCGTCAGGCCGGCCGCCGGGTCGCGCACCGCGACCATCGCCGTGTGCACCTCGCGGGGCTTCGGGAACAGCTTCAGCACCGCGGCGGTGATGATGCCCAGCGTGCCCTCCGAGCCCACGAAGAGCTGGGAGAGCTTGTAGCCGGTGTTGTCCTTGCGAAGGCGCCGCAGGCCATTCCATACCCGGCCATCGGCCAGCACCACCTCGAGGCCCAGCACCAGGTCGCGGGCGTTGCCGTAGCGAAGCACCGCGGTGCCGCCGGCGTTGGTCGCGAGATTGCCGCCGATCTGACAGGTCCCCTCGGCCGCGAGGCTGAGCGGGAACAGCATGCCCGCGTCGTGCGCGGCGGCCTGCACGTCGGCCAGCACGCAGCCCGCCTCGACGGTGATGCTGGCGTCGCGCGCGTCGACCTCGCGCACCCGGTTCATGCGCGCGAGCGAGAGCACCACCTGGCGCCCGCTGGCGTCCGGCACCGAGCCGCCGCACAGCCCCGTGTTGCCCCCCTGCGGCACCACGGCCACGCCCGCGTCGGCACAGGCGCGCACCACGGCCGCCACCTGCGCGGTGTCCGCGGGACGCACCACGGCGAGCGGCCGGCCGTGGAACATCTCGCGAGCGTCGACCGCGAACGGCGCCGCGTCGTCGCCTGTCAGCAGCCCCGCGGGCCCGACGATCGCCGCGAGGCGCTCGCACAGCGAGTCCGGGGACGAGTCCGCGGGTGGGGCAGTGGGCGAGGTGGCCATGACGACACGCGGCGGCGCACTGGAGCGGGCGGGAACGATAACGCGCCCGGGGCCGGCGCGCGCGCTGCGGCGACGGGCGGCATGGGCAATCGCCGCGCCCTGGGCTACCTTTCGGGTCGCGGCGGCGCCCCCCGGGCCGCGCCGTGCCCCATGGCAATCCATACCCGGGTGACGCTTCACAGGGCAACCGAACACCGCTGTCATGAGGCTGCGACTCCGTCACCTGGGCGCCACGGGGGCCCTTGCCGCCGTGTTGCTGGGCGCGCTGGCCGGGCTGGCCCGCCTTCCCGGGCCCGCGGACGCGCCCCCCGCGACGCCCGCGGCGGCGCCCGCCCCCGGGCCGCTCGCGCAGCCGGCGACCGGGACGGCCGCGGAGGACCTGTCCGAGATCCGTTTCCGCCGCGAGTTCCGGGTGCTCACGCTGCCCCGTCCGGTGAGCCGCGACCGGGTGCCCGGTGACGTCGGCACGCCTGCGCGCCACCGCGCGCTGGTCGAGAAGTTCGCCGAGGAGCAGTTCCTGCTGCCGCGCTGGATCACGGTGCCGCGGCGCGAGGATCTGCTTCCGGCGCTGATGCGCGGCGAGGGCGATCTGGTCGGCGCGGATCTGCGCATCCGCGAGTTCCGGACCGCCGGTGCGGAGTTCACGGTGCCGCTGGGCACCCAGCGCGCGGTGCTGGTGAGCCGTGCGGCGGACGAGATCCCGGACGGCCGCGCGCTCGCGGGCCGCGAGATCGCGCTGCGCGCGCGCTCGCCGTTCTGGCCCGTGCTGCATCGCCTGCGCCGCGAGGTGCCGGACGTGCGGGCCCGCATCCTCCCCGACGACCTGCCGCGCGAAGCGGTGCTGCAGCGGGTGCAGTCCATGGCCCTGGACCTGGCCGCGGTCGACACCGGCCCCATCGAGCTGGGCGCCGGCAACTGGGCGGACCTGCGCGCGCATCCGCGCTTCTCGGGCGCCGCCCACGTCGCGTTGGGCCTGCGCCCGCAGGCGAAGGAGCTGAAGGCGGCGCTCGACGACTTCCTGACCCGCGAGCAGCTCGCCCGGCGCGAGCCGGTGCGCCGCACCGAGGATCTGGACGGCATCGTGCGCAGCGGCGTGCTGCGCGTCCTGACCCGCAACAACGCCGCGGGCTACTTCATCTGGCGCGGGCGGCCGCTCGGCTTCGAGTACGAGCTGATGGGCAAGTTCGCCGACGAGCAGGGCCTGTCGCTGGAGATGATCGTCGCCGAGAGCCGGGCCGAGCTGATCCCGTCGCTCACGCGCGGCGAGGGCGACGTGGTGGCCGCCGGGCTCGCCGTCACAGCGGAGCGTGCGCGCAGCGGGGTCGCGTTCACGCGGCCCTACAAGGAGAGCTTCGAGCTGATGGTGACCCGCGCGGACGATCCGCTGCGCACCGCGGCCGACCTGGCCGGACGGCGCGTGACGGTGCGCCGCTCGAGCCCGGTGTGGCCGCTGCTCGAGCGCCTGCGCGCCGACGGCCTCGCCGTCGAGCTCGAGGCGGCCCCGGAGGACCTGGAGAGCGAGGCCATCATCGAGCGGGTCGCCAACGGCCTCTACGACCTCACCGTGGCCGACGCGCACAGCGTGAAGGTGGCGCTCACCTGGCGCGACGACGTGCGCGCGGCCTTCGCGCTGGACGGGCCGGTACCGATCGCGTGGGCGGTGCGCGGCGACAACCCGCGCCTCCTCGAGGCGCTGAACGCGTTCATCGAGCGCGAGTACCGCCAGACCTTCTACAACATCGTGTACAGGCGTTACTTCGAGAATCCGCGCCGGATCCGCGCGCACGTCGAGCAACGCGCCGACGACAAGCTCGTCGGCGGCCGGCTCTCCCCGTACGACGAGATCGTGCGCCGCCACGCGGCCCGCTACGGGTTCGACTGGCCGCTGATCGTCGCGCTGATGTACCGCGAGAGCCGCTTCGATCCCCGGGTCGAGTCGTGGGCCGGGGCGCGCGGGCTGATGCAGCTCCTGCCGGTCACCGCGAAGCGGTTCGGCGTCACCGACCTGGAAGACCCGGAGGCGTCCATCCGCGCCGGCGTGCGCCTGCTGGACTGGCTGTTCCAGCAGTTCGAGCCGGACCTGCCGGTGAAGGACCGCACCTGGTTCGCGCTCGCTGCTTACAATGCCGGGCTGGGCCACCTGCTGGACGCGCGCCGGCTGGCACGCGAGCAGGGGCTGGACGCGAACCGCTGGTTCGATCACGTGGAACAGGCGATGCTGCTGCTCTCCGAGCCCCGCTACTACCGCAAGGCGCGCCACGGCTACGTGCGCGGCATCGAGCCCGTGACCTACGTGCGCGACATCCGCGACCTGTACAACGCCTACCGCAGCATGCTGCGCCCGTGAGCGCGCCTGCCCCCACGCGGCTGACGCTGGACGGCTGGCAGGCGGTGCCCCGCCACTGCGGACAGGACACGCCCGGCGTCGGCCACGGCAACGACAACGTGATGGACCTCTCCGCACGGTCCACCACCGAGGATCAGCAGCGCATCGAGACCGCGCTGGATCGCCTGCTCGAGCGCGGCGACCGGATCCTGCACGTCGGCGTCGGCAACTCGTCGCTGGCGCTGCGCTTCGCCGCGCGGGCCGGCGGGATCACGGGCATCACCCTGAGCGACGCCGAGAAGGCGTGCGCCGACGCGCTGGCGATCCCCGGCTACCGCGTGCTCATCGGCAACAAGTACTCGCGCGACCTCGACGCGCTGAGCGGCCCGTTCGAGTTCATCATCGACAACAATCCGGCAAGCTTCGGCTGCTGCGTCGCGCACTTCGAGCAGATGCTGGCCGGCTACGCGCGCCTGCTGGCGCCCGGCGGGCGGCTGCTCACGGATCGCGAAGGCATGTACTGGTGCTACGCGAACGGTCCGATGCGGCTGCGATTCGCGCACCTCGAGGCGATTGCCGACGTGTTCCCCTTCCGTGCCGAGCGCGTCGACGAGCACGTGTTCGCGCTGCGCCGGCGCGAGGACTGACGCGTGTGCGCACCAGGCGCGTCGCGCCCGGCCCCGGGCGCACGGAACGCCCCGTGAGCGGAGACCCCAGCGCCAGCCGCACCGACTCGACGCCGCTCGAGCGCGTCGAGAACACGCAGCGCAAGGTCGCGGAGCTGCGCACCCTGCTCGCACGCTTCCGCGACGCCATCGACGGGCAGCAGGTGTCGCTGCGGCGCCTGAGCGAGGCGCGCCGCGCCGGCAAGCCGCCGGACGAGCAGGAGAAGGCGATCCGCCAGATGGTCGCGAGCCTGATGCTGTTCGAGGCCCTGGGAAGCAGCATCGACACCGCGTTCACCGAGTTCGAGGAGCCGCTGGTCAGGCTCATCGAGGACGTCACCGCCCAGCTGCGCGACCGCGAGCAGCTCGCCGCGCTGTCGCGCAGCGCCGAGGCGCTCAACTCCAGCCTCGACCTCAACGACGTGCTGCTGCAGGCGATGCGCATGCTCGTCGAGCTCACGGGCGCCGAGCGCGCGTTCTTCATGCTCACCGACCCGGACAGCGGCGAGATGCGCGTGCGCGTGTCGCACAACCTGGATCCCGAGCAGCTCGAGTCCTCGGCGTTCGCGGTCAGCCGCACCGTGGTGGACGCGGTGGTGCGCGACGGCGAGGCGATCGTGACCACCAACGCGTCGGCCGACCCGCGCTTCAGCGGCCAGGAGAGCATCGCGCTTCACTCGCTTCGCTCGATCATCTGCGTGCCGATTCGCGTCGAGGGGCGCGTCGAGGGCGTGGTGTACGCGGACAACCGGGTCGCCACCGACATCTTCTCCGACACCGACCGCGACTTCACCGCGGCCTTCGCGTCGCAGGCCGCGGCGGCGCTGGAGAATGCGCGGCTGTTCGAGAACGTGACGCTCGCGCGCAACATGATGCGCAACGTCTTCGAGTCCGTGCCCAGCGCCGTCATCGCCACCGACGAGCGCGGGCGCATCAACCTCGTGAACCGCGCCGCCGGCGCGATCCTGGGCCGTGCCGTGCACGACCTGATGGGCCACGGCTACGCGCGCCTCGGGCCGCTGCTCAGCGGACAGATCGCGAGCCTGTTCGACGAGATGTACTCCGCGTCGCGCGAGGTCAGCCGCGAGGACATCGAGGGCGAGCTGCCGGGGCGCGGCACGGTGTACCTGAGCGCCAGCGCGGCCCCGCTCACCGACTCCACCGGCGAGCCCATCGGTGCGGTCATGGTGGTGGAGGACCGCACCGAGCGGGTGCGCTACGAGCGCGAGCGCGGCATGGTCAAGCGCTACCTGCCCGAGGCGCTGGTGAACTCCTTCGCCGGGCTCTCGGAGCTGAGCCTGGGCGGCGCGCGCAGCACCGTGTCGGTGATGTTCGCCGACATCCGCGGCTTCACCAGCTTCAGCGAGCACCGCGATCCCGCGGAGGTGGTCGAGGCGATCAACACCTACTTCGGCTTCGCGTCATCGTCCGTGCAGGCCAACGGCGGCATCGTCGACAAGTACATGGGCGACGCGGTGATGGCGCACTTCAACTCCCCGCTGCTCCCCCAGGAGTCGCACGCGTGGCTGGCGGTGAAGACCGCGTGGGAGACCCGCGAGCGGATGCAGCACTTCAACGCCGAGCGCGGGCAGGGCCTCGCGTTCGGAATCGGCGTCAACACCGGCAACGCGCTCGCCGGCAACGTGGGCGGCCTGGAGCGCATGGAGTACACGCTGATCGGCGACGCGGTGAACCTCGCGAAGCGGCTGCAGGAGAACGCGGGCCCCGGCCAGATCCTGCTCGGCGAGGCGACCTGGCTCGCGGTGCGCGAGCGCGTGCAGACGGTGCCGGCGGGCAGCCTCACCGTGAAGGGACGCCGCACGCCGGAAGC
>CBDUCN010000121.1:0-13261 GCA_965365655.1 uncultured Gammaproteobacteria bacterium
ACCCCATGACCAGCCCCGTCGATCCGAACGAAGTGCTGATGACCGGCGAGAACTCCTTCATCCGCCTGAGCTCCGACGGCGGCAAGACCATGACGACCCGCGTCAGTCACTGGCGGGTGCTGTGGTGCCCTGCCGGAGCCGGGCACGCGCTGTTCGTCAAGAGCGATCTCACCGGCGGCGAGGTGCGCGTGTACGCCGACAACATGGCCGTCGCGCGCTGGCTGCAGGAGACCATCGAGACGGTGCTGTTCCCCGAGTTCGCGGACCGCACGCTGCCGGTCACCGCGGCCGCGTTCGACCGCATCGGCGATCCGCGCTCGGCCACCACCGAGATCATCGAGTCCGACGACGACGTGATCCGCATGACCTGGCACGACGGCATGGAGCCCTTCGTGATCAATGCACCACCGGGATTCGACGGCCGCCCCATCGGCGTGTTCACCACCTTCTTCCCGGCGCGCTGCGCCCAGCTGTCGATGAACGGGCGCTTCGCCGAGGGCGCGCCCTGGCCGGAGACGCGCGGCGATCGCCCGTCCTCGAGCGCGGTGCTGGCCTGGTCGGAGACCTGGGTGAAGCCGCGAACCTGACGATGGGCCGCGCACGCCGGCGCCGTCACGCGCCCCGCGCGGGCGTGCCCGCATGAGCGTCGGCGATCGCGTTGCGGTCATCGGCGTCGGCGGCATCGGCGCGTGGTACGTCGCGCGCCTCGCCGAGGCCGGCGCGCCCGTGCTCGCGGTCGCGCGCGGCGAGCACCTGCGCGCGCTGCGCGCGGGCGGCCTGCGGGTGGATCACCCCGCGCGCCCCTTCCGGGGCGCGGTGGACGCCGTGGACCTGGAGACGCTCTGCGGGCAGGACCCGGCGGCCTTCGGCGCGGTGATCCTGCTGACCAAGGCGACCGCCACCGGGGACATCGCCACCCGTCTCGCCGGCTGGCTGGCGGGCGCGCCGGCGACCGTGCTGAGCCTGCAGAACGGGGTGGACAACGAGGCCGTGCTGGAGGCGGCCCTCGGCCGCGGCCGCGTGCTGGGCGGCTACTCGGTGCGCCTCGGCGGCCACGTGGTGGCGCCGGGCCACGTCGCGTGCGTGGGCGAGTGCCTGACCTGCATCGGCGCCTGGCCCGACGCCGCCTCGGCGCCGGCGGCAACGGTGACCGGCGCGCGCGAGCTGGCTGGCCGACTCGACGCCGCGGGCATCGCCACAGAGGTGTTCGATGACATCCGCCGCGAGATGTGGCGCAAGCTGGTGCTCAACGCCGGCGTGAACCCGCTCTCGGCGCTGCTCGGGTGGGACACCCGCCGCCTCAGCCACGACCCGGTGATCGCTCCGCTGGTGCGCGCGATCATGGACGAGACCGTGCGCGCCGGCCGAGCCGACGGCGTGGCCGTGACCGGGGAGGACGCGCAGGCGATGTTCGACCTGATCCGCGACTTCCCGGCGATCCGCACGTCGATGCTGGTGGACGTGGACCGCGGCCGCGAGCCGGAGGTGGACGCGATCTGCGGCGCGGTGCTTCGCCGCGCCGCCGCCCGCGGCGGCGAAGCGCCCGTGCTCGACACCGTGTCGCGCCTGCTCACGGCGAAGCTGGCGGCGGGGTTGCAGGACGCCTGAGGCGCCTGCCGCGTCGCGGGGCACCTGCAGGCGCGGCAAGACGTTCACGTCCTCGACGCGCTCGCCGCTGCGCGCGATCAGCGCCGCGTGATCGGTCGCAGCGCGGCGGTGGGAACGTAGCCGAAGTGGCGCGTGCCCTGGACGTGGTGCTCGATGCGGTCCCAGCCGCTGCCGGACAGTCTCTCGATCACCAGCACGCGCCGGTTCGCCTGCAGGTAGGAGCTCTGCGGCGCGTCGGGGCGCGGCTCGGTGCGCACGGCCACGGCAACGCGCGATCGCGTCCACACGCCCACGGCGACCCGCTCGGCATCCGGCGGCGGCGGCGCGGGCGGCGTCGACAGCTCGGGTCTTGGTACCTTCTGCGCGAGCGAGATCTCCCGCACGTAGCCCTCCAGCGCGCCCGAGGGCAGCACCACGTAGATGCGCACCCACTCCGGCTGCGGCGGGAGCGAGATCACCCACACGCGGGTGCCCGCGGGCACGGTGCCGACGTAGCGCGTCGGGCCGCCCGGGGTCGCGCTCACGGCGGACAGCGCCCGCACCGCGTTCCAGCGCTGGATCGGGATCTCGTCCGGCCCGGGCTCGGGTGGCGAAGCCGGCACGGGGCGGCGACCGGGCAGCACCGGCGGGGAAGCCGGCACACGGCGGCGACCGGAGTGCACCGGCGGTGACGGCGGCGCAGGGGCGACCACGCCCAGCACCGGGTCGCGAAGCGTCCAGGCCGGGAGGAAGCCCGCCGCACCACCGCTGCCCGGCGACGCGAAGCGCGCCCGCACCCACGGTGAGCCCGTCAGGCGTTCGATCACGAACACGTCGCCGCCCGCACCCGCCGACGCCACGATCGGCGCGGCGAGGTCGGGTCTGGAGCGGAGTCGCGAGCCCATGTCGAGAACATTCCATCGGCGGACGTCGACCGGATCCATTGCCGCGTGGACCTCGAAGCGCCGCGCGTGAGGCACGCGCTCGGCGAGCACGCTCTCGGTCAGGTAGGCCTCCTCGATGTCGCGAAACGGAGCGGCCACCTGCAGCCACCGGCCGCTGCCAACGCGCGCGACCACGAACACGCGGTCGTCCGCCTCCACGCGCAACACGGCTGCGGCGTCCGCGTCCGGTCGCTCGCGAAGGAAACCGACCATGCCGAGCTTCGCCCACCGCAGCACGGGCTGGCGCGGCCCGCCGGTGTGCGGCCCCGCGGCATCCGGTTGCCGCACGCTCCCGGGTACGGGCGCCTCCGGTGCGCCACCCGTCCCGCTCGCCGACGCGTCGTCGCGCGCCGGACGCTCCTTCTCGAACGCGTGCGCCGGCCGCAACGCGACCCACTCGTCCGCGGGCGCCTCGGCCCCGCGCACGATGCGCTCGCGCAGGTTGTTGCGCCCGGCGTAGTACTTGCGCCCGCTCCAGCCGGCCAGGCCCTTGCGATACTCGTCGAGCAGCGCATGCACGCGCAGCGCACCGGTCGGGTGGGTGCTGAAGTATTCGCCCAGCGCATCCACGACCGCACGTCCGACCTCGCCGCTGACGGTGGTGGTGCGCTCGCGCGGCGCGCTCCGCGCCGCGCGCCGCTCGGCCATGCGCTGATCCAGGTCCAGCGCCGCGCCGGGGTCGTAGCCGGCAGCGGCCGCAAGGCGCATCCCGCCGGCGTCAGACTCCACCTCCTGCTGCTCGCTGAAACCGAGTTCCAGGAGACGGCGCCCGAGCAGCACCAGCTGGGCCAGGTCGTCGCCGACGATCTTCGCCGCGAGGCGTTCGTACTGGAACTTCTGCGCACAGTGGTACAGGTCCACGTGGCTGACCTCGTGTCCGATCACCGCGGCGAGCTCCGCCTCGGTCTCGACGAAGTCCAGCATTCCGGTGGTCACGTACACGTGTCCGCCGAGCAGCGCGTGGGCATTCACGCTGGAGTCACGGATCACGTGGAAGCGGTAGCGGACGTCGCCGCGCTGCACGTGCGCCGCGACGGCGCGGCCCACCGCCGCGACGTAGCGCCGGTCGCGCTCGCTTACGAGCTCCGTGTCGCCGAACATCGCGTCGTGCAGCCGGTCGCCCAGCGCGATCTCGTCGTCGACACTCATCCGCGTGACCGTGAGCGGAAGGTGCTCGGCGTCGCGCAGCAGGTCGCCCCAGATCTCGAGCACGCTGTGCAGATCCACGCGGTACTCCACGTCGTCCCGCGCGAGCAGCGCGAGCGACCCGGCTGCGAGGCCGAACACCAGCGCGAGCACGAGAACCCGGCCCGTGATCACCGGCCGCACCATCAGAGATAGCGCCTCAGCACGTGCTGGTAGCGGGAGTAACCGAGGCTCACGAGCAGCAGGATCACGCCCAACACGATGTAGGACAGGATGCGGTACAGCGTCTCCACGCCCGACATGTCCAGCACGACCAGCTTCACCAGACACAGCAGCGCGAGGCCTAGGCCGTACAGTCGCAGGCAGCGCTCGACCAGCACGAAGCCGAGCGCCAGCAGCGCGAAGGCCTCGATGGTCCACGCGACGGTCAGCCAGCGCGCCGCGACCTCGTACGCGAGCAGCAGCGCGAGCAGCACCGCGGCCATCCCCGAGAACACCACGCGCGCGTTCGCATCCAGCGTGCCCAGCCAGCCGCCGCGGCTCGCGAAGGATTCGAAGACTGCACGGTGCTTCATGCAGTAGCCGGTCGCGGCGACGAGTCCGGTGACCACGAACCCGGTGGTGAGCGAACGCTGCGAGACACCGAACACGGTGCCCGTGAGCGTGAGGTTCGTGCTCCAGCTGCGCGCGAACGCGAGCGCGAGCAGGCCGTAGCTCTGCATCCGGAAGTCGCGCTCCGCGAGGCGCACCGCCAGCACGAGCACGGCCAGACCCAGCACGCTCCAGGCGATCACGGTGTCCGCCCGCCCGAGCTCGAAGCGTGCGAGCACGGCGAGCGAGACGACTCCGAAAAACGCGTACATGCTGCGGTCGAGCGTGTCGTAGCGCGTGCGGCCGGGCGCGAGGGACCGCATGCGGGCGCACCACCATAGGTAGTACAGGATCGCCGTCACCGGCAGCACCGACACCAGCCGGTGCGAGACGCCCCCGACGGCGCCCAGCGCGGTGAAGTTGGCGAGGAACAGCCGCGCGAAGCCCGCGATCGCGAGCAGCCGGGACTGCGTCATCAGCCGCGGGCGGCCCACGCCGTGCGCGATCTCGTGCAGAACGAGCGCGAGCAGCGCCCACGCGACCGCGACGGACACCGCGTCCAGCTCCACCCACGCCAGGAGCGCGAGCAACAGCGTGCCCGCGTGGGACGCACCGTCGGCCAGCCCGCGCACGAGCCGATGGCCCGCAACGCCCGCCTGCCCGGGGCCGGCCGCGCGCTCCGACAGCCAGTGCAGCGCGAGCGCACTGCCGCCTACGGTCAGCCAGCGCACGAGTCCGCTCTGTGCGGCCCCGAGCTGCGCGTAGACGTTCACCAGCACGAGGGCGCCCGTCGCGAGGGCGGCGACGAGCAGCCCCTGCGTCCGCAGGTGCGGCCGACCCGTCGCGCGTCCCAGCTCCACGAGCACCACGGCGAGCACGATCCACGCCGCGCCCACCCACTGCGCCTCGACCTCGCGCCACAGCAGCGCGGCGAGCAGCGCGCTGCCGAGATACCCGCTGGCAACGGCAAGCAGCCAGTCCAGACTGCCGGCACGGCCGGGAAGGGAGCCCCTCGCGTGCCGGGCCCGCTCGGGGATCAGGTGCTGACCCAGCGCGCAGACGACGACCAGCAGCCACAGCGATGCGCCGCGCGGCGGCACGACGACGCCGTGTCCCGCGATGTCCAGGAGCAGGACCGCCGCGGCCGCGGCCGCCGCCAGCGCCGCACCCTGTATCCGGACGTGCGGGCGCTCGGCACGCACCCCGATCTCGAACATCACGACCGCCGCCGCAATCCAGGCCACGGCCACCCATGCTCTCGGCGTCTCCACCCACGCGAGGGCCGCGAGCAGCGCGGTGGCGACGTAGCCGAGCACGAGCCCCACGGCGCGCGCCTGGAGCAGCACGTCGCCGGTGCCCGCGCGGGCCTTGAGCAGCTCGAAGGCGTAGAAGAAGTAAGCGATGACGAGCGGCACGCTGAGCCAGATCACCGGCTGCCGGCCGGCCGCGTCGCCCTGCAGCGTCACCGCGAACAGCGCGGCCGCCGCGAGACCCGCGAGCGCGTAGCTCGCGACGCGAAGCAGCAGCTCGCGCGCCGCGAGACCGATGGCCAGCACGAGCGCAGACTCGAGTGCCCACGGCAGCGCAAGCCAGTCGTAGTCGATGTCGCGTGCGCGAAGCAGCGACGGCACGCTCGACGCTGCCAGCACCACCGCGGCCAGCGCGTGCAGCAGGAAGGCGAAGTGCAGGCCCACCCGCCTGAGCAGCCAGGCGAGGCCGCCGAACGCGAGCGCCGAGAGCAGCAGGAAGGCGTGCAACGTCGCCGCGTCTCCCGGCACGCGCACGAGCACGAGACCGAAGCCGAGGAAGCCCACGCCGTTCACGATCCCGAGCACGCCCACGGCCTGGCGATCCTCGCGGGACACCGGCCTGCGCACGAACGCTGCGGTGCTGAACACCAGCCAGTACACGGCAAGCAGCGCGAGCCCCAGCAGCACGTTGGATTCGTCCAGCGTGCCGTCCGTTCCGGACACGGCCTCGCGCCACAGTGCGTGACAGATGTGGCTGCCGATCACTCCGCCCAGCCCCAGGTGGTACCAGGGTTGCGTGCGCAGAACCGTCATCATTGAGCCGGCCAGCAGCGCGACCGCGAGCAGGCTGAAGGCGCTCACCGGGCTGATCGCGATACCCAGGAAGGCGAGTCCGTAGGCCAGGCCCGTCACCGACTGCGAGCGGTAGCGCAAGGAGTGCACGACCATGCCGGCGGCGACCGCGAGCGGCGCCGCCATCGCCCACCGCGGGTCGTCGATGATTCGCGCCGCGTCCACGTTGTGCGCCGCGTAGGCCGTGAAGTAGAGCAGCGCCCAGCCGCCGCCGAGCAGGGATCGCCCGAGCGCGCGGTAGGCGTCGCGCGGCTCCAGCGCGCGACCGGAGCCGAGCAGCGTGAGCGCGGTGAGCACGCCGGTGCCGATCCTGCCGATCGGGCCCAGGTAACGCAGCGAGTAGCCGATGAGCAGCACGACGCCGATCACCAGGACCACGATGCCGACGACGTTCAGCCACTGACGCCCGATCCGGCCTTCCCAGTCCGAGAGCTGCTGCGCGCGCGCTGCGTCCCGCGCCTGCGCGCCCGCTCGCCCGGACACGGGCTCCGGTCCGGCGGTCGCCGGTGGTGTCGGAGCCTTCCGGCTCCCGGCAGCGGACGAGGGCGCGACGGCCTTGCGCCGCCACGGCGCGGTCGGCCAGTCCCACTCCACCCCGCCGGACGGCGGCCCCCATCCGGGAACGGGCTCCGGCTCCACGGCCGGCGCAGATTCCGACGTGCGCCCGGGCGCGGGCTCGGGCGCGCCATCGATCGCTTCCGGCATCGGAGGCGCCCCGGCCGGCGGCTTCGGTGCCGGCGCGGCCCGCGCGTCGCCTGCGGGCGACGGCAGCGCGCGCGCCGCCGCGGGAACCGCAGGGGCCGGCCCGGGCGGCGCCACACCGCCGGCATCCACCCGTGCGCCCGCCGGGGGCGCGGGCGCAGCCGGCTGCGGCACGTCCAACCCCGCTGCGGCGGGGCGCCGCGCGGCGGCCTCGGACGCGGGTCCGGCGTCGGGCACCGCCCCGGGCGCAGCGCTGCCCTCGGCTGCCGGCCCGGCGCCCGCCTCCGGCGTCGCAGCGGCGAGTCGCTCCTCCAGCCACCCGATGCGCGCCTCGAGGGCGGCCAGGCGACCATCCGCCCGCTCCGGGAGTTCATGGGCCACGCGCTCCAACCGCTCCAGCCTGGCCTGCAGACGGCGTTCCCGGCGGTTGTGCCTCACCCAGTGAATCGGCGCGCCGATCAGCACGATCGGCACCAGCAGCGTGGCCACGACCGCGACGACTACGAAGAACTCATCGAGCATCCTGTTGCACGGAGCGGAGCGTTGATCCACTCAAAGGATGCCGTCGCGCGCAGACGATGCGCAGGCGTCAATGGCGCCTCGATTGACCTGCGTCAAGCGTGGCGACGCGTCATCGGGAGAAGAGGACGGGGTCGGACCAACCTATCTGACGGATTCTTCTGACAATCCTGTGCTGAAATTCTCGTTATATGGGCTTAGAACCAACTTCTGCCCCTTCAACTTGCCTGCTAACGCCGGCCCGGTCCGTCCAAACGCGGCTCTCGCAAACCATCCAGCGGCGAAACAGCGCGCCATTTCGCGCCCTAAGGGTCGTCCAAGGCCGATCCAGTCAGTTTTCTTTAATACTCTCAGGCGGATAAGTTGGTCCGACCCCGATCGTCCGCCGATCGTCCGCCAGTCGTGCCTATCGTCAGGATCGTCATCGTCACTGCCGCGCCGCCGCATCGGGGCAGGCGCCTTGCCGCCCGGACCGGATCCGTGGCTGCGTCGGGTATCGCGAGAAGCCCATCGCATGGCGCGCAGCGTCGCCGCGCGCGTCACGCCCGGCGGCCTGGGTGCTCGTTGATCGCGGTCAACAGCGGCCGCGCGGTGAGATGGGAAAGTGCCCCTTGGGCCTGTTGCAGGGATTATCGGGGGTCGCGCCATGGCTGCAGGAGCCGGCAGCGTGGCCACGTCGCCGGGCGCGACGGGGCCGTCGTCCCTCGCCACGCACACCGACGAGCCCGTGAAGCACGTGTTCGTGCTCGGTCTCGACGACTTCCACCTGCGCCAGCTCGAGTCGCTGCGCCGCACGGACGAGTACCGCTTCCACGAGCTGTACCGGCGAGAGGACGTGAAGTCGGGTCGCGAGGACGTCGCGGAGCGGGTGCTCGCCGGCGCCCGGGAGCGGCTCGCGCGCTGGCCCGGGCCGGTCGACGCCATCGTCGGCTACTGGGACTTTCCGGTCAGCACCATGCTGCCGCTGCTGCGCCGCGAGCGCGGACTGCCGACGCCGAGCTTCGAGTCGGTGCTCAAGTGCGAGCACAAGTACTGGAGCCGGCTCGAGCAGGCCGCGGTGATTCCGGAGCACATCCCGGCATTCTGCGCCGTCGACCCGTTCCGCGACGACGTCGCGGGGCAGATCAGCGTCCCCTACCCGTTCTGGATCAAGCCGGTGCGCTCGGTGCTGTCGTTCCTCGGCTTCCGCGTAGAGGATGACGCCGACCTCGCCCGGGCGATCGCGGAGATCCGCGCCCACATCGCGACCATCGCGACGCCGTTCAACCACTTGTTGAGCCACGCGGAGCTGCCGGACGAGGTGGCGGCCGTCGACGGGCGGCACTGCATCGTCGAGTCGCTCATCTCCGACGGGCGGCAGTGCACCCTGGAAGGCTATGTGCTCGGCGGCGAGATCGTCGTCTACGGCGCCATCGACTCGATCCGCGAGGGCCCGCACGCCTCGTCGTTCGCGCGCTACCAGTACCCGTCCAGCCTGCCCGAGCCGGTGCTCGCGCGCATGACCACGATCGCGAAGCGCTTCCTCGCGCACGCCGGCCTCGACGACACCCCGTTCAACGTCGAGTTCTACTGGGACGAGCCCAGCGGCCGCATCTCGCTGCTCGAGGTCAACGTGCGCATCTCGAAGTCGCACGGGCCCATGCTGAAGATGGTGGACGGCGAGTTCCACCACCAGATCATGCTCGACGTGGCCATGGGACGACGGCCGGAGTTCCCGTTTCGCGAGGGCAGGCACCGCCTCGCCGCGAAGTTCATGTGGCGGCGCCACGAGGACGGCATCGTCCGGCGGGTGCCGGGCGAGGACGATCTTGCCGCGCTGCGCCGCGCGCTTCCGGATCTCGATGTGGAGCTGCACGTGCACGAAGGGATGCGGCTATCCGACCTCGCGTACCAGGACAGCTACAGCTACGAGCTGGCGGTGGTGTTCCTCGGCGGCGACAGCGAGGCAGACCTGCTGCGCGGGTATGCCCGCTGCCAGGCCGCGATGGACATCCGCATCGAGCCCGTCTAGGAGGCCGACGGCGATGAAGATCAGAACCGACCCCCCTCACCGCATCCGCGAGATCGAGAATGCGTGGATCCCGATGCCTGACGGGGCACGGCTGGCGGCGCGCATCTGGATGCCCGAGGACGCCCCCGCGCGCCCGGTGCCCGCGATCCTCGAGTACATCCCGTACCGCAAGCGCGACGGTGTCAGGCTGCGCGACGAGGCGATGCACCGCTACTTCGCGGGCCACGGCTACGCCTGCGTGAGACTGGATCTGCGCGGAAGCGGCGATTCCGACGGCGTGCTCCGCGACGAGTACCTGCCGCAGGAACTCGACGACGGCGTGCAGGCAATCCGCTGGATCGCGTCACAGCAATGGTGCACCGGGCGCGTCGGCATGATCGGGATCTCGTGGGGCGGCTTCAACGGGCTGCAGATCGCCGCGCTGCAACCCGAACCGCTGGGCGCCGTGATCAGCGTGTGCTCCACCGACGACCGCTACGCCGACGACGTGCACTACATGGGCGGGTGCCTGCTCGGTGACAACCTGTCCTGGGCCTCGACGATGTTCTCCTACAACTCGCTGCCGCCGGATCCGCAGATCGTCGGCGAGCGCTGGCGCGACATGTGGCGCCAGCGCCTCGAAGGCAGCGGCCACTGGCTGGAGCAGTGGCTCACGCATCAGCACCGCGACGACTACTGGCGCCACGGCTCGATCTGCGAGGACTTCTCCCGCGTGCAGGTGCCGGTCATGGCGGTCAGCGGCTGGGCCGACGGCTACTCGAACGCGGTCTTCCGCCTGCTGCGCGACCTGCCCGGGCCGCGCATGGGTCTGGTCGGGCCCTGGAGCCACCGGTACCCGCACATCGGCGCGCCGGGCCCGGCGATTGGCTTCCTGCAGGAGTGCCTGCGCTGGTGGGACCGGTGGCTGAAGGGCGTGGAGAGCGGTATCACCTCGGAGCCGATGCTGCGCGCCTGGATGCTGGAGAGCATGCCGCCCTCGACCTTCTACCACCAGCGCCACGGGCGCTGGGTGAGCGAGCCCACGTGGCCGTCGGCGAACGTCACCGAGCGAGTGCTCCACCTCGGGCGCTACCGGCTGCTGCCCGAGCCCGACGTGCAGGACCACGCGATGCCCGTGCAGTCGCCGCTGAGCGTGGGCCTGTTCGCGGGCAAGTGGTGCTCGTACAGCGCGACCCCGGACCTGCCGCACGATCAGCGCGAGGAGGACGGCGGCGCACTGGTGTTCACCGGCGATCCGTTGCCCGAGCCGCTGGAGATCCTCGGCGCGCCGGTGGTCGAGCTCAGGCTCAGCGCGGACCGTCCGGTGGCCATGGTCGCGGTGCGCCTGAGCGACGTGCAGCCGGACGACAAGGCGACCCGGGTCAGCTACGGCCTGCTCAACCTCACGCACCGCGACGGCCACGGCAACCCGGCGCCGCTGGAGCCGCATCGCGAGTACCGGGTGCGGGTCCGGCTCAACGACGTCGCGCAGCACTTCCCTCGCCGGCACAGGCTGCGCGTCTCGCTGTCGACGTCGTACTTCCCGCTGGCGTGGCCGCCGCCGGAGCCGGTGAGGCTCACGATCCACACCGCCGGCAGCCGACTGTTGCTCCCGGCCCGCGGGCATCGCGACGACGCATGCGGCTTCGAGCCGGCGGAGGGCGCGGCGAGCGGGCCGCGCACTCGGCTCACCGCGGAGCACCACAACTGGCAGGTGCTGCGTGACCTCGCGACGGACACGTCGACGCTGGAGGTGATCGACGACCACGGCACCTACCGGCTGGACGACATCGGCCTCACCGTGCGCCGCAGCGCCAAGGAGCGCTACTCCTACCGGGGCGACGACTTCACGTCGCCGTCAGGCACGACGTGCTGGGTGCGCGAGCTCTCGCGCGCGGACTGGTCGATCCGCACCGTGGCCCGCACCCGGCTGACCTGCGACCGGGAACACTTCCACCTGCGCGCAGAGCTGGACGCGTACGAGGGCGAGACCCGGGTGCACGCGCAGAACTGGAACCGGCGCTTTCCGCGGCTGCTCGTCTGAGCCGGGCGACGCGGGGACGCCGGCGTCGCGTCGGGCGGTGCTCGTGCGGATCGATGCCCGACGATCTCGCCGTGATCTGCACGCGGACGCGGCAGAAGGCGAACGCGATCGAACTGTCCCGCACGACACGGGCGTCGACGAGCTCCGCTGCGCCGAGGCTTGCGGAGCGGGCGGGGCGCGCGCCCGAGGCGTCTCTCGCTTCGCGAGCAGGCCGCGCTCAGGCGCCGCCGCGCCTGGGTGACCGAGAGCCACCGCCGCGGCGGTAGCGTTTACCCTGCCGCGAACCGGAGAGGAGCCACCGCGTGAGCGATTCGCCCTGGCACCAGCGATCCGCCGCCGACGTGCTCGCGGCGCTGGACGCGTCGCCGCGCGGCCTGCCCGAGATGGAGGCCGCGCACCGGCGCGAGCGGTACGGGCCGAACCGGCTGCCCGAGGCGCCGCGCCCGGGCGTGCTGGTGCGCTTCGCGCGCCAGTTCCACAACGTGCTCATCTACGTGCTGCTCGGCGCGTCGGCGATCACCGCGGCGCTCGGACACATCGCGGACACGGGCGTGATCCTCGCGGTGGTGCTCGCGAACGCGATCATCGGCCTGGTGCAGGAGGGCAAGGCCGAACGGGCGATGAACGCCATCCGCAGCATGCTCGCGCCGCGGGCGATGGTGCTTCGCGATGGCGAGCGGCGCACGGTGGACGGTGCGCTGCTGGTGCCCGGCGACCTGGTGCTGCTGGAGGCAGGGGACAAGGTCCCGGCGGACCTTCGCCTGCTGCAGGCGCGCGGCCTGCAGGTCCAGGAGGCGATCCTGACCGGCGAGTCGGTGCCGACGGACAAGCGGGTCGAGCCGGTGGCCGCAGGGGCGGCGCTGGGGGATCGCGCGTGCATGGCCTTCAGCGGCACGACCGTCACCAGCGGCCAGGGCCGCGGCGTCGTGGTGGCCACCGGCGCGGCGACCGAGATCGGGCGCATCAGCGGGCTGCTCGCGCGGGTCGAGACGCTGGTCACGCCGCTGGTGGCGCAGATGGGCCAGTTCGCCCGCTGGCTGTCGCTGTTCATCCTGTGCATCGCCGGGCTCATCCTCGCCTACGGCTCGTCCGTCGCGCACCGGCCTTTCGTCGAGCTGTTCATGGCGGTGGTGGGCCTGTCGGTGGCGGCCATCCCGGAGGGGCTGCCGGCGGTGCTCACGATCACCCTCGCGGTCGGGGTGCAGGCCATGGGCCGGCGCAACGTGATCGTGCGCCGCCTGCCCGCCATCGAGACGCTGGGCTCGGTATCGGTGATCTGCTCCGACAAGACCGGAACGCTGACGCGCAACGAGATGACGGTGGTGTCGCTGATCACGGCGAAGGCGGCGGTATCCGTGGACGGGTCGGGCTACGAGCCGGAGGGCGCGATCACCCTCGACGGCGGGGCGCTTCCGCGGGAACACGCGTCCCTGCTCGCCGAGGCCGCGCGCGCCGCGGTGCTGTGCAACGACGCCGACCTGCAGCGGCGCAACGGCGGGTGGGTGGTGGAAGGCGACCCGATGGAAGGCGCGCTGCTCGCGTTCGCCGCGAAGGCCGGCCTGTCGGTAGCGGAGCTGCGCCAGGCCTGGCCGCGCACCGACTTCATCCCGTTCGACGCCCGCCACCGCTTCATGGC
>CBDUCN010000122.1:0-13239 GCA_965365655.1 uncultured Gammaproteobacteria bacterium
GGGCGCCAGTACGCGCTGGCCAGCCTGCCGGTGCTGATCGTCGGCATGCTGGGCCTCGGCGCGTGGGTCACGCGCAGCATCGAGCAGCAGGTGATCGACAACACCGCGGTCACGGGCTCGCTGTTCGTGAACAGCTTCGTGTCGCCGGAGCTGCAGGGGCTCGCCCGCAACGGCCAGCTGGGCAGCGAGGAGAGCGCGCAGCTCGATCGCCTGCTCGACGACACGCCCCTCGGTCAGCGCATCAAGGCCTTCAAGGTATGGGGCCCGGGCGGGCGCATCGTGTACTACACGGGCAAGGGACTGGTGGGCGAGGTCTTCGCGATCAACGACGAGCAGCACGCCGCGTGGGGCGGCGGCGTCGCGGCCGAGCTGTCGGGACTGAAGGATCACGAGTCGGAGCTGGAGCGCGGGCTGGGGATCCCGCTGCTGGAGGTGTACATGCCGGTGCGCCAGCGCGGCAGCGACCGGGTGATCGCGGTCGCGGAGTTCTACCAGGACGCGCGCGAGCTGGAACGGCACCTGGCGAGGACCCGGCGCCAGACCTGGCTGGTGGTGGCCACCGTGACGCTGGCCATGTACGGGCTGCTGTTCGGAATCGTGCACGCGGGCGGGCGGCTCATCCGGCGCCAGGCCAACGAGCTCAGGCTGCGGGTGTTCGAGCTGTCGCGGCTGCTCGCGCAGAACGAGACGCTGCGCGCGCGGGTGTCGCGCGCCACGCGGCGCACCACCGAGCTGAACGAGCAGTCGCTGCGCCGGCTGAGCGCCGAGCTGCACGACGGGCCGGCGCAGGCACTGGGGCTCGCGCTGCTGCGCCTGGACGCGCTGGGCGGGCGCGACGGCACGGACAGCGGCGACGGCGCGGAGCTCGAGCGCATCCGCGACACGCTGCAGGACGCGCTGTCGGAGATCCGCCAGCTCTGCCGGGGGCTCTCGCTCCCCGAGCTGAAGGGCATCGACGTCGAGCAGGCGCTCGGGCGCGCGGTGACCAGCCACTGCCGGCGCACCGGCACCGAGGTGCGCTTCGAATGCACCGGACTCGGCGACACGGCGGCCGTGTCCACCCCGATCAAGCTCACCGCGTACCGCGTGGTGCAGGAGGCGCTGATGAACGCGTTCCGCCACGCGGACGGCAAGGACCAGGCCGTGCACGCACGCCGCGACGGGCGCTGGCTGCACCTCGCAGTGTCCGACGGGGGGCCCGGCATCCGCGAGAACACCGAGGACCGACGCACTGACCGCCTCGGGATCCGCGGGCTGCGCGAGCGGGTGGAAAGCCTGGGCGGTCGCTTCGAGCTGGACTCGGCGCCGGACGAGGGCACGCGCATCGCGGTCCACCTGCCGCTGGACGTCGGCGAATGAGCGACGGCGAGCACCGCATCTCGCTGGTGGTCATCGACGACCACCCGCTGCTGCGCGAGGGCGTGGTGACCACCCTCGGCAGCCAGCCGGACATGGACGTGCTCGCCGAGGGCGGCAGCGCCGACGAGGCGCTGGCGCTCGCGCGCGAGCACCTGCCGGACGTGATCCTCCTGGACGTGAGCATGCCGGGCGGCGGAATCCGCGCGGCGTCCGAGATCTCGCGCGCCTGCCCGATCGTGAAGATGGTGATGCTCACCGTGTCCGAGGACGAGGAGGACGTGCTCGACGCGTTCAAGGCCGGCGCCAGCGGCTACGTGCTGAAAGGGGTCGCCGGGCGCGAGCTTGCGGACATCGTGCGCAGCGTGTTCGCGGGGCAGAACTACATCACGCCGGTGCTCGCCGCGAGCCTGCTGCAGGACGCCGACCGGCGCGCGGAGCGCGCGGCGCCGGACCCGCTGGAATCGCTGACCCAGCGCGAACGCGAGATCCTGCAGGAGCTCTCCAAGGGCGCGAGCAACAAGGCCATCGCGTCCGCGCTCAACCTGAGCGAGAAGACGGTCAAGCACCACATGACGAACATCCTGCAGAAGCTGCAGGTGCGAAACCGCGTGGAGGCCGCGATCCTCGCGCAGAAGGCTGCGTCGGGCGGCGACTGAGCACGACATAGCTGTTCCGGATCGTGCTACACGTGGTGGCTCCGCTTGCGAGCCGTGCCGACTCCCCCTCCCTATCCCTCCCCCTCGTCACGAGGGGGAGGGGACCAGGCTGAAAGGCACGTGTAGCACAGTTACGCACGGCTATTTAGCGGGCCACGCTATCATGCGCGCGGGCGCTGCGAGGCGCAGCGCCCGGTGACGGCAG
This sequence comes from uncultured Gammaproteobacteria bacterium, assembly GCA_965365655.1. Lineage (GTDB taxonomy): Bacteria > Pseudomonadota > Gammaproteobacteria > HK1 > HK1 > JBFHNV01. The sequence goes on from CBDUCN010000122.1 coordinate 2,221, forward strand.
CGCGTGGGCGCGATGAACAGCGTGTCAGATTTCTTTTCCTGGTGGCTCGCCGAGCTGCGTTCGCTGCTGCCGCGGCGGCTGCGTGGCGACGTGGACAACCGGCGCACGCTGCTGATCGAGGTCGGCGGCGACAGCATCAGCGCGTCGCAGCTCGACGGCGATGCCCGCGAGTCGCTGCTCACCGTCGCGCGCGGCGCGATCGCCGCGGGCGCCGATGACGGCCCCGCCGCGGGCGAGGGGGCGCTCGCGGCGCGCGCGGCCGCGGCGGCGCGCTCCGGCGCGCGGGTCGTGGTGCGCATCGACGCGTCCCTGGTGCTGACGCGGCCGGTGGAGCTTCCCGCCGCGGCGGCGGAGAACCTTCGCGAGGTGCTGACCTTCGAGCTGCACCGGCTCACGCCGTTCCACGACGAGGACGTGCACTTCGAGTTCCGTGCGCTCGGTCCGTCGCGGGACGGTCAGTCGCTGGCGGTGGAGCTGCGCATCGTGCGCCGTGCGGTGCTCGAGCAGGTGTACGCGCTGCTCGCGCCGCACCCGTTCCGCCCCCGCGGCCAGGTGGCCCTGGACGATTCCGGCGAGGGCGACCTGTGCCTGCTGCTCGCACCGGAGCAGGAGGACGACCGACGCGCGTCCTGGCTCGGCCGGGCCCTGTGGGCCGCCAACGCGGCGTTGCTGGCCGCGGTGATCCTGCTCCCGCTGGGCCAGCTCGACGAGCGCATCGCCGCGCTGCGCGCCGAGGTGGCCGCGGCGCGCAGCGGCGCCGACGCGGTGGTCGCGCTGCACGAGCAGGCGGACGCGCTCGCCGAGCGCCGCGCCGCGCTGATCGCGCTCAAGCGCGACACCGTGCCGCGCATCGAGATCCTGCGCGAGCTCACCGAGCGCATCCCGGACAGCGCCTGGATCCAGCGCATGGAGGTGGACGACGACGAGGTCGTGGTCCACGGCCTCGCGGACGCCGCGTCGCCGCTGATCGCGCTGGTCGAGGAATCGCCGCTGTTCGCGAGCCCCCGCTTTCCGTCCCCGGTCACGCGCAACGCGGCCAGCGGCAACGAGCAGTTCCGGCTCGCGGTCCAGGTCGCGCCCCGGGAGCAGCCGTGACGGCGCTGCGCTTTCCCGCGCACTCGCCGGCACGCAAGGTCGCCGCGGTGCTGCTGCTGGTCCTGGTGCTCGTGGCGCTCGTGCAGTGGCTGGTCCGCCCGGTGCTGGGCGCGTTCGAATCGCGGCGCACGGAGCTCGCGACGCTGACCCACCAGCTCCATGCACTGCGCCGCATCGCCGCGTCGCGCCCGCGCGCCGAGGAGCGCCTGGCACAGCTGCGCCAGCGCCGGGAGGTGGAGGGGCTCACCTTCGATGCACCCAACGCGAGCCGCGCCGCGGGCCTGCTGCAGGAGCACGTCTCGCGGCGGATCACCGGCGCCGGCGGCCGGGTGAGCAGCATCCAGGTGCTGCCGGGAGACGAGCGCGGAGGCATCGTGCGCCTGACCGCACGGGTGACCACCGCCCTCTCGCCGGAGACCATCGGGCCGGTGCTCTACGCACTGGAGAGCAGCGTGCCGTATCTCGTCGTGCGCAAGTTCACGCTCACCAGCCGCGGACACAACCTCGGCGGCAGGGGCCCGGTGCGGGCGCCGATGCTGATCGTGAGCCTGGACGTGACCGGCTTTCTCGCCGTCGACGGTGGAGACGGCTCGTGATGCGCGCCGGGACCCGCCGCGCATTGCTGTTGCTGCTCGCGCTGCTGGCCGTGCTCGCCGCGCAGCGGGCGGGGCTGCTGGACCCCGCGGCCGGCGCGTCGGCGGGCGCGGGCACACCGACCGCAGCGCCGGCGCCCGCGCCCGCGGATGCGCCGGTGCCGCTGCCGCCGCAGGAGCGTTACGCGGTGATCGAGGAACGCCCTCTGTTCATGCCCACGCGCCGTCCCCCGGCCCCACCGCCGCCGCAGCCGGCGACCACTGCGGCGGCCCCGCGGCCGGCGCCGCCGCCGCCCGACCTCGAGGTGCACGCCATCGTGCGCGAGGGGGAGCGCTGGCTCGCGATGCTGAGCCGCGCGCGCGGCACCGACTTCGTGCAGGCGGAGCCGGGCGACGAGGTGCACGGCTGGACGGTCACCAGCATCGGGCCCGAGGTCGTCGAGCTGCGCTCCGGTGCGCGCAACGTTCGCCTGCGGCTGCGCCCAGAGGTGACGCTCCCGCGCTGACCGGGCCGGACCCCACGCCACGGGTGTGTGCGGCCGTCGTGCGCGCGACACGCGATAGCAGAACCTGTTCCCCTCATCGGGAATCCAGTCCCGGCCGCGGGACATCGGCCGGCAACACCGATCCGCCCCTCGGCAGGCAGCCTTCCCGCGCCAGCGCCCCTGGGTCCGGCGCCGACTGGCGAAGTCGGTCAATAGTGGGAACAATGAGTTCGCGATCGCTGGCGGAAAACGCGCCGCAGGTGTCGAATTTCCTTACACGGGCCTCACCGAATGTGGTTCCTGGGCCACAAGCCACTGACTTCGCTGGACTAATCACCCACAGGCATCGTTCTTGCTTGCTGCATTTCGCGCGACCGTACCGTGACACCACAAAGTCGTAGCAGGCGCCACGCCCCGGGAGCGCCGGAGCAGGGCGCGCGAATTGCCCTCCAGCGACGCTGCGTGGCGGCCGACAGCGGACACGAACGAGGGCATCGAATGTCGAGCCTGGCGAGCGCATGACGAACCCCAGCCTCAAGCACCGGATGCTGCGCCTGACGCTGCTGACCTCAGTGGCCGCGCTGCTGTGTGCGGGCACGGTGTTCTTCACGTACGAATACTTCCACCTGCACGCCGAGTTCGAGGAGGACACCCACGCCCTCGGCCGCCTCGTGGCCGGCGAGTCCGCGCCGGCGATGGCACAGGCCGACCGCGCGGCCGCGCAGCGCCTGCTCGACGCCCTCGCCACCCAGGAACACGTCGTGGCCGCCACCCTGCTCGACCCGCGCGAGCGAGTGATGGCCCGCTACGTGCGCCGCGACGCCGAGACGGCGCCGGTGGCCGGCCAGGGCAGCGGGCAGCTGGGCGGCCTGGTCTGGTCGCGTCAGCCCGTGCGCGACGGGAGCCGGGAAGTCGGCACCCTGCTGATCGCCACGTCAAGCGCGGAAGTGCTCGGTCACCTGCTGCGCGAGATGCTGATCGGCGCAGCCGTGGTGCTGCCCGCGTTCGCGCTCGCGTTCCTCGGCTCGCTGTCGCTGCAGCGCAGGATCCTGGCGCCGCTCGAGACCCTGCTTCAGCGCGCGTCGCGGGAGCTGAACGTCGAGGCGAGGGAGGACGGCGAGCGCGACGAGGTCGCTCTGCTGTCGCACACCTTCGAGCAGATGCTGACCTCGCTGCGGGAGCGGGAGCGGGGCCTGAGCGAGACCGAACAGTATTTTCGCGCCCTGATCGAGAACTCGGCCGACTTCGTCGCGGTGATCGACCGCGAGGGCCTCGTGCGCTACAACGGGCCGTCGTGCGAGCGCATCTTCGACGTCGACCCCGGCGCATTCATCGGGCGCCCGTTCATCGAGCACGTGCACATGGATGACCGCGAGCGCGTGTGGTCCGCCATCGCGTCCGTGCTCGACGATCCCGGCTCCACCTTCTCCGTCACCGCGCGCTTCGCCGCGCGCGGCGGCCACCAGCTCGAGCTGGAATGCGTGGGCCGCAACGAGCTGGGCACGCCGGCGGTGGCGGGCGTGATCCTGAACTGCCGCGACATCACGGAGCGCCGCGCGTCGGAGCGCGCGATGCGCGACAGCGAGCGCCGCTACCGGGAGGTGGTCGAGCACGCCGCCGATGCGTTCTTCGTGCACGACGAGCGCGGCCACCTGCTCGACGTCAACCAGCGCGCCTGCGAGAGCCTCGGCTACACCCGCGAGGAGCTGCTGTGCAAGAGCGTGCCGGACTTCGAGCTGAACGTCGTCAAGCTCGGCGCGCGGGGCATCTGGAGCACGTTGCGCGCCGGTGAGCCGGTGACGCTGCAGGGCTGCCACCGGCGAAAGGACGGCAGCACGTTCCCGGTCGAGGTGCGCGTGGGCGCCTTCCAGACAGGTCAGCACGGTGAGCGACGGTTCGTCGCGCTGGCGCGCGACGTCAGCGCGCGGGTGAGCACCGAGAGCGAGCTCAAGCGCGCGCGCGACGCCGCCGAGACCGCGGACCGGGCGAAGTCGCTGTTCCTCGCCAACGTGAGCCACGAGATCCGCACGCCGCTCACGTCGATCCTCGGCATGTCCGAGCTCCTCAAGGCCGGACCGCGCGGCGCCGACCGCGAGCACTACGTGGACGTGATCCGCGGCAGCTGCGACGCGTTGATGAGCGTCATCGACGGCATCCTGGACCTGTCGCGCGCGGAGGCCGGAAACCTCGAGCTCGAGGAGGTGGAGTTCGACGTGCGCGAGCTGGCCGAGGGCGTGCAGGACATGATCAGCCCCTCCGCCCACCACAAGGGCGTGGACCTCGTCGCGCTGGTGGAGCCGGACGTGCCGACGCGCCTGCGAGGCGATCCCGACCGCCTGCGCCAGGTCCTGACCAACCTGCTCACGAACGCGGTCAAGTTCACCGACGCGGGTCATGTACGGCTGCGCATCGCGGTGCTCGACGACCGCGAGGACAGCCTGGTGCTGCACGTCTCGGTGCGCGACACGGGCATCGGGGTCGGAGACAGCGAGCGCGCGCGCCTGTTCGAGCCGTTCGTGCGCGGCGACGGCGCGCCGACCCGGCGCCAGCGCGGCGCCGGGCTGGGCCTCGCGATCTCGAAGTTCCTGGTGGAGAAGATGGGCGGGAGCATCGGTGCACAGCCCAACGTCGACGGCGGCAGCCTGTTCTGGTTCACCGCGCGCCTCGGCAAGGGATTCGCGGTGACGCGGCCGGTGTTCGACGACCCGCAGTCACGCGGCCTGCGCCTGCTGGTCGCCGACCGAGGGCCCGCGGTGCGCGAGGTCGTGGTCGAGCATGCGCGCCGCTGGGGCATGGTCGCCGAGGCCACCGACTCGGCGGACGGTGCGTTGCGCATGCTGCGCGAGGCCGCGGCCGCCGGCCGGCCGTTCGACGTGCTGCTTGCCGACGTCAGCCTGGACGGCGGCCCGGGCGTCGCCCTCGCCGCGGCGGTGGCCGCGGACCCGACGCTGGAGGCCACGCACACGGCGCTGCTGACCCGCGTCGGCGCGTCCCTGGACCTCGCCGTGCGCGAGCTGCTCGAGCACTGGCCGCACGTGGCCCTGCCGATCCGCCAGTCCCGCTTCGGACCGCTGGTCGCGGCGCTGTGCAACACGCAGGTCGCGCGGCCGCCGGCCGGCGACGCGCGCGAAGCGGCCGTCACCGAGCGTCCGGGCCGGCGGCTCAAGGTGTTGCTGGCAGAGGACGATACGGTAAGCCGGGAGGCGCTGACGCTGCTGCTGGAAACGCTGGGCTGCACGGTGAGCTCGGCCGGCAATGGACGGGAGGCGGTGGACGCGGTGGCTCACGAGACGTTCGACCTCGTGCTGATGGACTGGCGGATGCCGGTGATGAACGGGCTCGACGCGACGGCCGCGATTCGCGCCATGGAGGCGGCGTCGCGGCACACGCGTATCGTGGGCGTGACCGCCAGCGGTTCCCGCGCCGAACGAGAGCAGTGCCTGAATGCGGGCATGGACGGATTCCTGCGCAAGCCGATCACGCTGCAGCGGCTGAGGGAGGCGCTGTCGGAGGTCACGCCGAACGCCGGCTCGACGGCGGCGCCCGCGCGCGGTACGGCAGGCGTGGCGCCGATTCCGGAGGAGGCCCGGCTCCGGCTGCAGCAGCTGTTTGCGGACCACGCCCGGCGCTCGCTCGAGCAGATGCGATCGGCGCTGGACGCGAACGACACGTCGGCGCTGCGTGAGCACGCCCACTCGCTGGCCGGCGCCAGCGCGCAGGTCAACGCGTCCACGCTGTCGCGCGCGTGCCGGACACTCGAGCGCTGCTGCGCCGAAGGCGACGTGACGGATGCGCGCTCGCTGCTGCGCCGCGTGGAGATGGCGCTGGAATCGGTTCTCAGGGAAAGTATGGAGCGCCCGGCGCAGACCGGCTGAAAGAAGATAAATCCCCGCGCAGGAACCGGAATCGGGGCCTGGCGGATGCACCACGAGGAGCGACGTTTGAACCACACCAGCGATCCGGACCGCACGCCACCGGCCGACGACGGAGCCGACGCCTCGCGCGCGGTGCGCGTCGTGGTGGCCGACGACCACCCGGTGGTGCGCTTCGGTGTCGCCAGCCTGCTCAACGCGCAGCCCGGCATCGAGGTCGTCGGTGAGGCGGAGTCGTGCGAGGACTGCCTGCAGCGGCTGCGCGAGCAGCAGCCCGACGTGCTCATCCTGGACCTCGAGATGGGCGACTGCGGCGGCCTGGACGCCGTCGAGTCCATGCAGCGCACCAGCGACACCCGGATCGTCGTCTACACCTCCCACGACACCGAGTGGACCGTGACCCGCACCCTGCAGGCGGGCGTGCAGGGCTTCGTGTGCAAGGCCACGTCGCCCGAGATGCTCGTGGAGGCGGTGAACGCCGTGATGCGCGGCCAGGTGTTCCTGGACCCGGCCATCGCCAGCAAGGTGGTCGGCACGCTGGGACGCAGCAACGAGCGCCGGCGCGTGGACCGCACGCTCACGGAGCGCGAGCTCGAGGTGCTGCGCAGGGTCGCGGAGGGGCTGCGCAACAAGGAGATCTCGCGCGTGCTGGGGATCAGCGAGCGCACGGTGAAGTTCCACATGAGCGCGCTGATGGGAAAGCTGGGCGTCACCAACCGCACCGAGGCGGTGAAGGTGGGCATACAGAAGGGGCTGTGCGGCGACGCGGCCGCGGGCAACCCCGGTGCGCACACCCGCCGCCGCAGCGACGCCGGCGGCAACGGCCGACCCTCAGCGTCGGCGGTGTGCTCGCCGCGCGAGTACTGAACCCGGCGCCCGTCCGCGCGGTCAGTACGACCTTCGCGGCACGCCCTTCAGCCGTTCTCGAAGCTCACGCGTCACCGCCGCGGCCTCCTCGGTCGTGGTGATCACGCTGGGCGTGATCAGCACGATCAGCTCGGTGCGCGAGGTGTCGTCGGAGGTCGATCCGAACAGCGCGCCCAGCACCGGGATCTTGCTGAGCACCGGGATCCCGGTGGTGCCCCGGGTGCTGCGCTCCGTGATCAGGCCGCCGAGCACCACCGTCTCGCCGCTGCGGATCGAGATCGAGCTCTCGATGCTTCGCTGATCCACCGACACGTTCCCGGACGGCCCGACCGGCGGCCCCACCACGCTCTGCTCCTGGCTCACGTCCAGCGTCACGATGCCGCCGGAGTTGATGCGCGGCGTCACCGTGAGCAGCACGCCGGTGTCGCGGTACTCGATCTCCTGCACCAGCGCGTCGCCGGTCTCGGAGCTGGTGCCCTGGCGCGTGGTGATCGGCACCTGCGTGCCGACGCGGATGTTCGCGGTCTTGTTGTCGGTGACCAGCAGCTGCGGCGACGACAGCACGCGCAGGTTCGACTCCGTCTCGACGGCGTCGATGAACACCCGCACGTCCGCCGGTGACTTGAACACCGCCGCCGACAGGCCCGGCGTCGACGCGGCCGGCAGGTCCACCGACGAGCCGGTCAGCGAGCGCATCTCGACGCCGAATCGCCCGATCTGTCCCTTCACGAACCACTGCAGGCCGTACTGCAGGTTGTCGGTCAGCGTCACCTCGGCGATCGTGGCCTCGACCAGCACCTGCCGCGGCAGGATGTCCAGGCGCTTGATCACGTCCTCGATGGCCCGGTACTCGGCGCGCGTCGCGAGCACCAGCAGGTGGTTGTTCTCGTCGTCCGCGATCACCTTGATCGCGCCCAGGTCCACGGTCGCGGCGGCCGTGTCCGCGAGCCCCGCCGGCGTGCCGAATGCGGGCGCACCGCCCACGGATGCCGCGACGGCCCCGGTGGCCGCCGGGTCCGGCGTCGGCGCGGCGCCGATCGTCGCCGGCTGCAGGCCGGGCGCGAGGCCGGGCCGCGGCGGAGCGGGCGCGCCCTCGCTCTGCGACGAGAACACGTCGTTCAGCACCGCGGCCATGTGCGCGGCGCGGCCGTTGCGCACCTCGTAGATGTAGACGCGGCGCCCGGCCGTGTCGCCGCCGCGGTCCAGCTCCCGGATCCAGCCCTCCAGCTCGCCCAGGTAGCGCTCCTGGGGCGTGACCACCAGCACCGCGTTCAGCCGCTCGATCGGGAAGATGCGCACCACGCCCGCCAGCGGCGCGCTCTCGCCGATCACCGCGGCAAGCTCGTCGGCGACCTGCGTGGCGCCGGCGTACGCCAGCGTGAAGAGGCCCATGGACATGCCCGCGAGCCAGTCGGCGTCGAACACGCGCACCGTCTCGAGGAACTCCTCGACGGCGCTGCCGGGGGCCGCGAGGATCAGGATGTTGCGCTGCGGCACCGGCGTCAGGGTGCCGCCCTCGGGGACGAACGGCTCGAGGATCTTGAACACCTCCTCCGCGGACGCGTAGCGCATCGGGATCACCCGCATCACGTAGCCGGGCCGCACCCGCCCCTCGGTGACGGGGCGGCCGACGGCGCGCGGCGCGCTCGCCAGCGGCACCACCCGGTAGCCGCCCTCCATCTCCAGCAGCGCGGCGCCGTTCATCTGCAGCAGCACCTCGAGGATGGGCAGCAGCGCGTCGCGCGACACCGGCGCCTCGTTGTGCATCGTGACCGAGCCGGTCACCGCGGGATCGATCACGTAGGTCTGGTTCAGCAGCTCGCCGAGGATCAGTTTCACGACCTCGCGGATGTCGATGGCCTCGAAGTTCAGATTGATGTCCGCGCCGACCGCCTCCACGGCCGGGGGTCGTGCGGGACGCGACGGGTTCACCAGGCGGCCGGTGCCGCTTCGCCGCGCGACCTCGCGGGTCGCCGGCGGCGGCGCCGCCGCGGCGGCGGGCGGGACGGAATCGCCGATCGCGGCGGCGGGCGGCGCGACGGGCGGGACCACCGCCGCGACGGCCTCGGCGCCCTCCCCGCGGTCGATGCCCGCGGCACCGCCTGCCGGCCCCGGCAGCGCCTCGCAGCCGGCCAGCAGCAGCACGGCGGCGACGGCGGCCGCGGCACGCGTGCAGCGCGCGAGAGCACCTGGAGGCATGGACGGGTCCGTTTCCGGGATCGACGAAAGTTAATTCTAGTTGATAAATTTAACCCGCAACAGATTGTTTTAAAAAGACAGGATTCCTAGCCGTCGCCGGGCGGCGACGGCTCCGGCGACAGGTACTCCTCGTCCCGGTCGTGTGCGTCGGCCCGCGGCGAGCGCTCGGCCGGATCCCCGTGCCCGCCGCCGCCGGCGGTCTCCAGCCGGATGCGGTCGCCGCGGCGCAGGGACACGCCCGAGACCTTGCTGCGCAGCGGCTGCCAGGTGCTGTCGCCGCCGCGCTTGAGCAGCAGCCGCCCGGGCCGGCCCGGGCGGCCGCCCGCGAGGCCGTAGGGCGGGACCTCGAACCGGTCCAGGTTCGCGGTGAATCGGCCCTGCGGCGCGTCGAGGCGGAACTCCCGCGCGAGCCCCAGCCCGCCGCGGAAGCGCCCCGCACCGCCGGAGCCGGGCAGCAGCGCGTACCGGGTGAAGGTCAGCGGGTAGGTCTGCTCGATCATCTCCAGCGGCGAGTTCGCGATGTTGTGGAAGCCGCACGAGAACGCACTCGCGCCGTCGGCCTGCGGGTGCGCGCCCCACCCCCCGCACTCGAGGTCGAAGTAGACCTGGCGCGAACCGTCGTCGTTGACGCACTCGAGCGAGTACGCGTAGCTGACGCCGTAGTAGCACGCCGGCACCTGCTCCGGCAGCGCCTGCGCGAACGCGCCCATCACCGCGTTCACGACGCGATGCCCGGTGGCCATGCGGTTCGCGACCGGCGCCGGCGGCGCCGCGTTGACCACCGTGCCCGGCGGCGCGCTCAGGGTGATCGGGCGGTACACGCCGGCGTTGGCCGGGATGTCACCGCCGATGCTCATCAGGCACGCGCAGACGACCGCCGAGCCGGTCATGTTCAGCGTGCAGTTGACCGGGCCCGCGGCCTGCGGCGACGAGCCCTCGAAGTCCACGTGCAGCGCGTCGCCGCGCACGGTGAGGCGCACGCGGATGGCCAGGCGCCCGTCGCGGATCCCGTCATCGTCCACGAAATCCTCGAACGCGTAGTCGCCGTCCGGGATCGCCGCGATCGCCGCACGCACCGCGGCCTCGCTGTGGCGCTGGATGGCCGCCGAAGCGGCGGCGAGGGTCTCGCGGCCGTAGCGCGCGGCCACCCGGCGCAGGTTCGCCGCGCCCGTCTTCAGCGCCGCGAGCTGGCTCTCGAAGTCGCCGCCGACGTTCGCGGGCTCGCGGGTGTTGCGCATCAGGGTGCGGATCAGCGCCTCGTTGCGCACGCCCTCGCTCACCACCCGCACCGGCGGGATCCTGATCCCCTCCTGGAAGATCTCCGTCGCCTGCGGGTCGTAGGAGCCGGGCGCCCCGCCCCCGACGTCCAGGTGGTGCACCAGGATGCCGGCGATCGCGACGCGCTGGCCGTCGGCATCGTGCACCGGTGTGAAGGCCAGCCAGTCCGACAGGTGCTGCCCGCCGCTGTACGGGTCGTTGGTCAGGATCACGTCGCCGTCGCACCACTGCGCGAGCGGGACGGGCCCTTCGACGATGTCGCGCAGGCACGACGCCATCGAGTTCAGGTGCACCGGCATGCGCGCAGCCTGCGCGGTGCTGTAGCCGTCGGCGTCGAACACCGCGGTGGAGTAGTCGAGGATCTCGCGCACCACCGACGAGCGGCTGGTGCGCCACACGGTCACGCTCATCTCCTCCGCCGCCGCGACCAGCGCGTTGCGGATGATCTCCAGCTGCACCGGATCCGGTCCGTCCTGCGCGGCACGCTGCGCCGGGCGGCTCACGCGCGGTCCTCCGCCGGCGCGCGGCACAGCGCGGTGCGGCCGTGCCGCGGCGGCGCGCGGCGGCGCGTGCGCGCCCGTCCGTGCGCCGGCGCGCCGCACCGCGTCACGGGCGCTGCTCCGCGGCCGC
>CBDUCN010000123.1:0-13221 GCA_965365655.1 uncultured Gammaproteobacteria bacterium
GCCGATCGACGTCACTCGTCCAGCTTCGTGAACTTCGATCCCTCCAGCGTCAGGTTGTACATCAGTCCCTTGTTGGTGAGGATGAAGCCGACGATGGGATCCCTGACGTTCTCGGTGTCGATGGTGCCGCCGGCGCCGACCTCGATGAGGTTCACCGATCCGTCGACGCCGACCTTCCAGCCGTCGCTGCGGCGGAAGCGATCGAGCGCCTTGCGTTGCAGGAACACCAGGATCACGGTCTTGGTCTGCACGCCGATCTGGAAGCCGATCGAGGCGGCGGCCGTGCTGTAGTACTCGACGGTCCTGCCGCCGATTCGCATCGCCCCCTCGCCGTACTCGCCGCCGAGGCCGAAGCCGGCCTTGACCACGTCGGGAAACACCAGCACGCCCTCGGCGTTCTTCACGAAGCGCTTGCCCGCGGGCACCTCGTCATAGAAGCGTTCCAGCGCGGCGTCGACCTCGATGTCGATCTGCTTGGTGGAGGCGCCGGGGGCGGCGTCGTGGACGGCGAAGACGAGCAGGCCGGCGAGCGCGATCGCGGCGCGCGGCGTTCGGGTCGGGATTCGCATCGTGACTCTCCCGTTGACGGATACCCGATACGGTAGCAGACGAGGCTCTGCGGGAAACGTGTCGCGGAGCAGGTCCTGGCGGTGCGCCGTGTGGGGCCGGGTCGGCCACGCCGTCCGTGCCGCGGCTGGCGTCAGTGCGCCGGTCCCGGAACGGCGCGACCGGGACGGCTTGACCGGGATCAACGAGCCGATCGGCGTTTCGAGGGATGTTGTATCGGACCCTGATGCGGGGGACGAGTTCTGGCTTTGCGCGTCGGATCGCCGCACGGCGTGCATGCACGCGAGGCAGGCCGCGGCAGACCCGGCTCGGGGATGACGCATCCATTTATTCCAGGAGGTCAGGTACATGATGCAGAAGGCAGCACGAAAATCGCTGATCGACACCGCGCGCGTGGTGGGGCTGGGCGCCCTGGTCACATTGGCCGGCGCGTCGATCGTCGCCGATGCCGAGGCGGCGCCGGAGAAGGACGTGGTCGTCGTCAACGATCCCACACAGCCGGTGCCCGTGACGGGGTCGGTGAGCGTCGACAACCTGCCGGCGGTGCAGGACGTGCAGGTGAGCGCTCCCGTGCAGATCGACGACTCGGTGCCGGTCGCGGTCGATACCGGCGAGGACGTGGTGCGGCCCGGCGAGATCCGCTCGCTGTTCGCGTCGGTAACGGGGACCGAAGGCTGCAGGGGCATCCTCAACGGATTGTTCTTCGCCACGCTTCTGACGGACGGCAACGTGGACTTCCAGCCGTTCATCGTGCCGAGCGGTCAGGTCTTCGTGATCACCAGCGCGCAGTGGGAGGTCACCGGCGCCACTCCGGGCACGGTGCAGCGGGTCAACGTGCTCCGCAACAACACCAGTGCGCTCACCCTCCCCGCCGTCGCCGATGCCAACGGCATCGATGTCGGTTCGATCACGTTGCCGACCGGCCTGGTCCTCGGCGCCGGGGTGCAACCCTGCGCACAGATCTCGGGTTCGTCGGCGGACCTGCGCATCTCCATCCAGGGCTACCTCGCCGCGGACGAGTGAGCCCGGGCCCGCGCGCGCCGGCCCGGCGCGTGCGGGCGCCGACGCCGCAGCCCGGTGCCGGTCGCCGACGGATCGCCGCGAGCGCTTGACGGGGATCACACCGTCCGGCTCCGGTCCGGCCTAAGGTCACGCCGTTCCAGCAGGTGCAGGTGTCCCGTGGCCGGTCCGTTCGTGCACGCCATCGACCCGGTCATCACGCAGGTGGGGCCGGTCTACCTGTGGTGGTACGGCGCGAGCTACACCGTCGGCTTCCTGCTCGCGTTCTGGTGGGCGCGACGCGTGCGTGCGGCGCTCGGGCTCGACCCCGCCGGCGTGTGGCTGCTGGCGGTGATGCTGTCGGCCGGGGTGCTGCTCGGCGGGCGCGCGGTGGAGGTCGTGTTCTACGAGTGGGCCTACTACGGCCGTCATCCGTGGCACATCCCGGCGGTGTGGCTCGGCGGCATGTCCACGCACGGCATCCTGCTCGGCGCGATTCTCGCCGTGTTCCTGTTCGCGCGGCTCACGCGCGGGAGCTTCCTCGCGATGGCCGACGAGCTCGCGGTCGCGGGCGCGCTGATCATGGGCCTCGGGCGCCTCGGCAACTTCGTCGATGGCCAGATCTCGGGCGGGGTGACCGACGTGTGGTGGGCGGTGAAGTTTCCGGACCTCGACGGATTCCGCCATCCGGTCGTGCTCTACGACGGCGTGAAGAACCTGCTGCTGGTGCCGCTGCTGCTGCTGGTGCGCAGCCGCCGGCCGCCGCGCGGCGTCGTGTTCGGCCACTTCGTGCTCTGGTACGGCTTCCTGCGCTTCTTCGTGGACTTCTTTCGCGAGTACCGCATGGAGCTGGTCGGCCTGCCGCCGGGGCAGGAGTTCAACCTCCTGATGACGGTGATCGGCGTGACGTTGATCATGCGCGGCTACCGGCGCCGCGCGGCGGGCGAGGACGCGGCGCTGGCCGCGGCGGCCGCGGTGGCGTCCTCGCGCGCGCCGGGGTGGGGTCTGCGGGTGGCGTTCCTCGCGCTGCTCGCGATCCCGCTGCTCATCCCCAGCGACTGGACGCAGGACGTGCCGGCGCGCTACGGCGCGCGGCACCCGGGGATGGTCCACTCGTCGCTGTACCCGGCGATCGCGTCTCCGCCGGCCGACGCGTCCGGCCCTGCGCAGTAGCCGCGAGCGCGCGGGCCGTCGTGGACGGCGACGCGGGCATCTCCGCCGCCTGAGCGTGCGGATGCGCGCGCGTTCCACGGTGCCCGGTCGTTCCCGGTGTCCCCGGTGGACGGCCGCAGCAAACGAGGCTCTCCGGCACCGGCCGCGTCACGGCGCGTGCCGGCGCAGCCACTCGGTAGGGGACGCGCCGATCCGTGCCGTGAACGCGCGCGACAGCGCGCTCGCGCTGCCGTAGCCGACGGCATCGGCAATGACCTGCACCGGGCGCCCGCGGCGCAGCAGCGACTGCGCGACGCCGAGCCGCCACTCGGCGAGGTAGGCGAGCGGGGTGACGCCGACCACCTCGCGGAAGCGCGCTGCGAAGCGCGCCCGCGACATGCCCGCCTCCGCCGCCAGGCCCGCGAGTGTCCATGCGCGCTCGGGTGCGGCGTGCAACGCGTTCAGCGCCTTCATCAGCCGCGGGTCGGCGAGGCCCGCGAGCAGCCCGAAGCCGAGTCGGCGCTGGTCCATCAGGTCACGCAGGAGCTGCACGATCACGACCTCCATCAGCCGGTCGAGCACCGCCTGGCGCCCACAGTGCCGCTCCGACGCTTCGCGGAACAGCAGCGCCAGCGTCGCGTCGAGGTCGGGAATGTCCGCAAGCGGCACGCGCAGCAGCCCGGGCAGCGCGCGTGCCAGCGGGTTGCTGAGCGCGAGCCCGAATTCGAACGACGCGCACACGAGATCGGCGTGTCCGCCGAGCGGGTGCAGCCGGTGGTCGGTCGGGTTCATGCACAGCAGCAGGGTCGGCTCGTCGATCCGCGCCGGGCGTTCGCCGCTGCCAGTGACCTGCACCGCGCCGCTGCGCAGCACGTGCACGTAGCCGAGCCCGTCGGCGGCGTCGAAGGACGCCGCGCGGCACAGCGGCCCGGCCTGGAAGACCCGCGCGCGCAGCTCGAAGCGCTCCAGCAGCCAGACCAGGCGATCGTCCATCACGGTACTCCAGGTCAAATAATAGAGACGTAAAGATACTTCAAGTCTCGCCCGGTCGGTCAACATCCCTGCCACGCCGCCACCCGGCGGTGCAACCCGAACCGGAACAGGAGACACCGATCATGACCCGTATCGCACCGCTCTCTCCCGAGAGCACCGACGAGAAGACCGCCGCGACCCTGGGCGGCGTGAAGCGCAAGCTGGGCCTGCTGCCCAACCTGATCACCACACTGGCGCATTCGCCGGCAGCGCTGAACGGCTACCTGCAGCTGTCCGAGTCGCTCGGCGGCGGGCGGCTCACGGCGCGCCAGCGCGAGCGGATCGCGATCGCGCTCGCCGAGGCCAACGCCTGCGAGTACTGCCTGAGCGCGCACACGGCGATCGGCAAGGGCGCCGGTCTCGACGCGCACGCGATCGACCAGGCCCGCGCCGGGCGCGCGGCCGACCCGATCGATGCCGCGCTGCTCGCGCTGGCGCTGGCCGTCGTGCAAAGCCGCGGCGGGATCGGAGACGCCGATCTCGCGGCGGCCCGCCGCGCCGGGCTCGACGACGGCCAGATCATCGAGGTGGTCGCCCACGTCGCGCTCAACGTGCTCACCAACTACGTCAACCGCGTCGCCGGCACCGAGGTGGACTTTCCCCGCGTCGCGCTGCGCGCGGCGGCCTGAGCCCGCACGGCCAAGGAGGAACGATGACGATGCAACGCGTGATGTTCTTCGCGGGCCCGGTGCTGCTGCTGGCGCTCGGCCTCGGGTGGCAGCCGGTGTCCGGCCAGATGGCCGGCGGGGGCGGGCCGCAGGCCGACACCGGGGCGCACTTCACCGCGGCCGGCGAGCTCGAGCGCCCGGCCGGCTTCCGGCGCTGGGTGTTCATCGGCTCACCGCTGACGCCGAACGCGCTGAACGGCGGCGCCGCCGGCTTCCCGGAGTTCCACAACGTCTATGTGGCGCCGGCGGCGCTCGATCACTACCGTCGCACCGGCGACTGGCCGGAGGGCACGGTGCTGGTGAAGGAGCTTCAGCTCACGAAGCCGGGCACGTTCGAGGACGGCTCGCGCGACGAGGCGTCCGGGCGCGGGTTCTTCCCGGGCACGCCGAACGGGCTCGACGTGTCGGTCAAGGACTCGACGCGCTTCGCGGCGACCCACGGCTGGGGCTTCTTCAACTTCGGCCACCATGCACCGCCGTACGCGGCGAGCGCACCGGCGGCGCCGGTCGAGGCCTGCGCCGGCTGCCATGCGGCGAACGCGCACGAGGACATGGTGTTCTCGGGCTTCTACCGGCAGCTCGAGGATTTGCCGGCGGCCGCAAAGTAGACGCCCCTCACCGGGCCGCCCGCGTCGCGGGCGGCCCGGCATCCCGTCCCGCTCGAGGTTCCGCGCCGAGACGGTCCAGGTCACGCGATCCGGCGCGCGGCGCGCGGCGGACGGCAGACGGCCACGGGGCGCCCCGTCCGACCTGCCCGCCTCCGGGCCCGCCTTCGGTCCGTCGCGCACGTCTTTGCGGCGGCGGGCCGACCTCCGTCGCGGCAATCACCGCGGCCGGCGCGACGGCGCCGCGCGGCGTGGTGTTCGGGTACTTCGTGCACTGGTACGGCTTCCTGCGCTTCCTGGTGGACTTCTGTCGCGAGTACCGCATCGAGCTGAGAGGATCGCCTCGTCCCCATGGACAGGCGCACGGTTCCCCGAGGCGCCACGCGCGTATCCTGGGCGCAGGAGATCGAGACGATGAACTTCGCAACCACCCGCCTCGCGAGCGTGAAGCCGTCGGCGTCCGCGACCATCAGCCAGGCCGCGCAGGCGATGCGCGCGGCGGGCGAGGACGTGATCGACCTCGGGCTCGGCGAGCCGGACTTCGCGACGCCCGCGCACGTCGTCGACGCGGCCCACCGCGCGGCGCGCGACGGCCAGACGAAGTACCCGCCGACCGTCGGCACCGCGGCGCTGCGCGCGGCCGTGCAGGCGAAGTTCGCGCGCGACAACGCGCTCGAGTTCGCGGCGGACGAGATCATCGTGTCGAACGGCGCGAAGCAGGTGATCTTCGACGCGCTGATGGCCACGCTCGAGCCCGGGGACGAGGTGATCCTGTGCGCGCCGTACTTCGACAGCTACCGCAACATCGTCGCGCTGCTGGGCGGCGAGCGCCGCGTCGTCGCGTGTCGCCCGCAGGACGGCTTCCGCCTGCTGCCCGAGGCGCTGGAGGAGGCGATCGGTGAGCGCACGCGCTGGCTGATCCTGAACGCGCCGTCGAACCCGGCGGGCGCGTGCTACACGCCCGCGCAGCTTCGCGCGCTCGGCGAGGTGCTCGCGCGGCATCCGCAGGTGCTCGTGCTGTCCGACGAGATCTACGAGCACATCCGCTTCGACGGCGAGCGCCACGCCGCGTTCCTCGCCGCGTGCCCGGAGCTTCGCGATCGCGTGCTGACCGTGAACGGCGTCTCCAAGGCCTACGCGATGACCGGCTGGCGGATCGGCTACGGCGCGGGCCCGGCCGCGCTGGTGCGCGCGATGGTCACCGTGCAGTCGCAGATCTCGTCCGGGGCCTGCTCGATCGCGCAGGCCGCCGCGGCCGCGGCGCTCGACGGGCCGCAGGACTGCGTCACCGCGTTCCGTGACGCGTTCGAGCGCCGGCGCGACCTCGTGGTGCGCGCCATCGCCGGGCGCGACGACCTGCGGCTGGTGACCCCGGGCGGCGCGTTCTACGCGCTCGTCGACTGCACGGCGCTGATCGGGCGCCGCACCGCCGACGGGCGCGCGATCGGCAACGACGCCGACGTGACCGCGCACCTGCTGCGCGCGGCGCGCGTCGCGGCCGTGCCCGGCGAGGTCTACGAGATGCCGGGACACTTCCGCATCTCGACGGCGTGCGCCGACGACGTGCTGGCCACGGCGCTCGCGCGCATCGACGCCGCCGTCGGATCCCTGCAACCCCCCGTGGAGTCCTGACATGAACAAGCTCGTCCTCACCGGCGCCGCCGGGCGCCTCGGCTCGTACCTGCGCGAGCCGCTGACGAAGCTGTGCGACGAGCTGGTCTCGTCGGACATCGCGCCGGACGTCGGCGCGCTGTATCCCGGCGAGCGCTACCAGCGCGCCGACCTCGCGGCGTACGACCAGATCCACGCGCTGCTGGACGGCGCCGAGATGGTCGTGCACTTCGGCGCGATCGGCGACGAGGCGCCGTTCGAGAAGATCCTCGGCCCGAACATCGTCGGCGCGTACAACGTCTGGGAAGCGGCGTACCGCCAGGGGCTTCGCCGCGTGGTCTACGCGTCGTCCATCCACGCGGTCGGCATGCACAGGCGCCAGGATCGCATCGGCACCGACGCGCCGCACCGCCCGGACACGTACTACGGCCTCGCGAAGTGCTTCGCCGAGGACCTCGCGAGCCTGTACTGGGACCGGCGCGGCCTCGAGGCGGTGTGCCTGCGCATCCTGTCCTGCGCGCAGGTGAGCAACGTGCGCGCGCTCGGCACGTGGCTCAGCTACGACGACCTGATCCAGCTCGTGACTCGCGCGATTGACACGCCGACGACCGGGTTCACGGTCGCGTACGGCGTGTCGGACAACGACCGGTGCCCGGTGGACAACGCCAACGCGAGCTACCTGGGCTACCGCCCGAAGGACAACGCCGAGCAGTTCGCGGCGGGGATCCTCGCCGAGGCGCCGACGCCTGATCCCACCGATCCTGCGCAGATGCACCACGGCGGCCCGTTCGCCGCGGTCGAGCTGGGCCACAGCGGCGTCGCGACGATGAACATCGTCGACGATCGCAAGAGGACCTGATCGCGGCAGGCGCCGCGGCTACACCAGCCGCTGCGCCGCCGCCCGCAGCCGGTCGCGGAACGCGGGCGCGGCGATCCCGATGAGCGCGTGCGCGCGCTCGAACAGCGTCTTCCCGCGAAGCTCCGCGATGCCGTGCTCGGTGACCACCACGTCGGCGTCGGCGCGCGGCGTGGTCACCACGCCGCCGGCGAGGGACGACACGATGCGCGACACTTGCCCCCCGCGCGCGGTCGACTCCAGCGCGACGATGCCGAGCCCGCCGTCGGAGCGCAGGCAGCCGCGCAGGAAGTCCGCGTGCCCGCCGATCAGCCCGACATGACGCCCGCCGGCCGCCTCGGCGTTGACCTGGCCGGTGAGATCGATCTCCAGCGCGGAGTTGATGCCGACGAGGTTCGGCAGCGCGCCCAGCACCGCGAGGTCGTGGGTGTGACGGGTCGCGCGCAGCGCGATGCGCGGGTTGCGGTGCGCGAAGCGGTACACGCGCTCGCTGCCGAGCAGCGCGTTCGTGACCGTGACACCCTCGTCGACCGGCTTGCGGCGGTTCGTGATCGCGCCGGCGTCCATCAGGTCCGCGACGCGGTCGCCGATCACGCCGCTGTGCACGCCGAGGTCGCGGTGTGCGGCGAGGCGTTCCAGCACCGCGTCCGGGATCGCGCCCAGGCCCACCTGCAGCGTCGCGCCGTGCGGGACCAGGCGGGCGACGTGCTCCGCGATCGCGCGCGCCGCGTCTGACGGGGGCGGCGCGTGCCACGCGAACGGCGGGTGCGCGGCGCGCACGGTCACGTCCACGTCGGCGGGCTCCAGCGCAGGCTCGCCGGCGACCGACGGCGCGTGGTCGTTGATCTCCGCGATCACGACCCGCGCGTGCGGGATGGCCTCGGCGACGTAGTCGTGCTGCAGCGCGACGCGAAGAGCGTCGCCGTCGCGGGCGAGCTGCAGCAGCGCCACGTCGATGCGCAGCTCGCCGCGCGCGACCATCCACGACAGCGCGTGGTAGTTGGCCGGCAGCACGTCGAGGCGCCCGGCGTCGGCGAGCCGGCGATTGCTGCCGGCGCCGCCGAGCGCGCACAGGTCCAGGTGCGCGGTGAGCCGCGCGGCGTCCGGAAGCGTGCCGAGGCCGAAGCCGACCAGGGCCCGCACGCGCGGCACGCGCTCGAGCTGCGCGTCCAGGCGCTCGAGCAGCGCCACGGGCTCCGCGGCGGTGCCGCTCCACGCGAGCGTGTCGCCGGCGCGCAGCAGCGCCGCGAGGTCGAGCTCCGCGGGGTCGATCACCCGTAGTCGGGCCGGCGCTTCTCGCGGAACGCGGCCACCCCTTCGGCGAAGTCGGGCCCGGCCCGCACCTCGTCGCCCAGCGCCTGGTCCAGCGCCTCGCGGGCGCGCGCGTGCTCGGCGAGGGTCTCGCTGATCTGGCGCTTCACGGCCTGCACCGCGGACGGGCTGTTCGCGGCGATGGCCTGCGCGCGCGCGAGCGCCGCGCCCAGCACGTCGCCCGCGGCCAGCACCTCGTTCACGAGCCCGATGCGCGCCGCGAACGCGCTGTCGACGAGGCGCCCGGTGAGCAGCAGGTCCATCGCGTGCACGTGGCCGATCTGCTGCACCAGCTTCACCGTCGCGCCGCCGAACGGGTAGATGGACCAGCGCACCTCCGGCAGGCCGAAGCGCGCGTGCTGCGCGGCGACGCGGATGTCGGTCGCGAGCAGCAGCTCCACGCCGCCGCCCGCGCAGTCTCCGTTCACGGCCGCGATCACGGGCTTCGTGAACGGCACCGTCTTCAGCAGCGCGCGGTTGATCATCGCCGCGGTGTCCTCGCTCGCGCCGAGGTCGCCGCCGAGGTCGGCGCCGGCGCAGAAGGCCTTGTCGCCGGCGCCGGTGATCACCACCGCGCGGCAATCGGACGCGTCCAGTGTCTGCCACAGGTCCGCGAGCTCGGCGAGCATCGCCCGCGACATCGCGTTGCGCTTCGGCTGGTTGTCGATGGTCACCAGCGTGACGTGCGGTGCGGGGGACGTGACCTCCAGCGGCATGGCGGAACTCCTGGGCGGCAGCCTGCGGGCGTGTGGACAGTGCGCTCGCGCGCCCGCTATCGTCGTCGTTCCCGCGGCCCGTTGCCACTGCGCCGCCTCGCGGAACTCCGCCGTCCGAGCCCTGCATGCGCCCGCCGTTCGCCCGCACCTTCTTCGACCTGCTGCTGGAGCAGGCGGAGCGCGCGCCGCACCACCCGGCGGTGATCGCCCGCGGCGAGATCGTGAGCTACGCGGAGCTGGCCGCACGCGCCGCGCGGCTCGCGGCGCGCCTGCGCGCCGGCGGCGTGCGCCGCGGCGTCCGCGTGGGCGTGCTGTGCGACAACCGCGTCGAGTGGCTGGAGATCCTGTTCGCGGCCCACGCGCTGGGGGCGCTGGTGGTGCCGTTCAGCACCTGGTCCACGCGCGGCGAGCTCGAGTTCCTGCTCGCGGACTCGCGCGTGCAGTGGATGTTCGTGCTCGCGCGCGTCGGCGAGCGGGACTTCGCGGGCGACGTCGCGGCGCTCGCGCACGCGGGGCACGACCTCGCGCAGGTGGTGCTGATCGACGGCCCGTCGCGCGCGGGCCCCGGCGCGGCGGGAGCGGGCGACGCCCGCGGGCCGCCCCGCGACGGCTGGCTCGCGTTCGAGGACTGCCGCGCGGACCCGCCGCTCGAGCCGCTGCCGCCGGGGGAGGGCGCGAGCGCCGGCGATCCCGCGCTGCTGCTCTACACCTCCGGCTCCAGCAGCCGCCCGAAGGCGGTGCCGCTCGATCACCACGCGGCGATCGAGAACGGCTTCAACATCGGCGAGCGCCAGGGGCTGGGACCGGCGGACCGGGTGTTCGTGCCGGTGCCGCTGTTCTGGTCCTACGGCGCGGTGAACGCGCTGCCGGCGACGCTGTCGCACGGCGCGACGCTGGTGCTGCAGCAGCGCTTCGAGCCGGAGCAGGCGCTGGACCTGATCGAGTCGCACGCGTGCACCGCGATCTACACGCTGCCCGCGATCACCGGCGCGCTGCTCGCGGCGAAGGGCTTCGCGCCGGCGCGCACGGCGTCGTTGCGCACCGGCGTGACCATCGGCAGTCCGCAGGACATCCGGCGCGCGGCGAACGAGCTGGGCGCGACGGCGATCTGCAACATCTACGGCAGCACCGAGACCTACGGCAACTGCTGCGTGACCTGGCACCACTGGCCGCTGGAGCGCCGCGCGCGCTGCCAGGGGCCGCCGCTGCCCGGCGTGCGCGTGCGCATCGTGGATCCGCACACCGGCGCGGCGTGCGCCGCGGGCGAGAGCGGCGCGGTCGAGGTGCACGGCTACGTGACCCGCGGCTACGAGGGCCACAGCGCGCGTCACGACGCCGACGTGTTCACCGCCGACGGCTGGTTCCGCACCGGCGATCTCGCGGCGCTGGATGCGGACGGCGCGCTCGTCTACGCGGGGCGCAGCAGCGAGATGATCAAGCGCTCCGGCATCAACGTGTCGCCGGCGGAGATCGAGGAGGTCCTGCAGCAGCACCCGGCGGTGGGGCTCGCCGGCGTCACCGGCGTGCCGCACGCCGTGCGCGGCGAGTCCATCGTCGCGTTCGTCGTGCCGCGCCGCGGCTGCGCGCCGGCGGCCGACGCGCTCGTCGCCCACTGCCGCGAGCACCTGTCGAGCTACAAGCTGCCGGACCGCGTCGAGATCCGCGACGCGCTGCCGCTCACCCCGACGGGCAAGCTGATGCGCCGCGAGCTGAAGTCGCTCGCGGCGGCGCTCGGCGAAGACCCCTGAACCGGAGATCACGATGCGTGCAATGCTGTGCCGCGAGCTCGGAGACGTCGCGAACCTGTCGATGGGCGAGCTCCCCGACCCCCGCCCCGGGCCCGGCGAGGCGTGCATCCGCGTGCGCGCGGCCGGGGTGAACTTCCCGGACATCCTGATGGCGGAGGGCAAGTACCAGGTCAGGCCGCCGCTTCCGTTCGTGCCGGGCCTGGAGGTCGCGGGCGAGGTCGAGAGCTGCGGCGACGGCGTGCGTCACGTGAAGCCCGGCGACCGGGTGATGGCCTTCGCGCGCACCGGCGGCGGCTACGCGGAGCGCATCGTGCTGCCCGGCGCGATCGTCACGCCGATCCCGGACGCGATGGACTTCGTGACCGCCGCCGCGTTCCCGACCGTGTACGGCACCGCGCACTTCGCGCTCACCCACCGCGGCCGGCTGCGCGCGGGCGAGACGCTGCTGGTGCTGGGCGCCGGCGGCGGCGTGGGCCTCGCCGCGGTGGAGGTGGGCCACGCGCTGGGCGCGCGGGTGATCGCCGCCGCGCGCGGCGACGACAAGCTCGCCGCGGCGCGCGAGCACGGCGCCGACGACGCGGTGGACTACGCGTCGCAGGATCTGCGCGACGCGGTGCTCGCGATGACGGACGGCCGGGGCGTGGACGCGGTCTTCGACCCGGTCGGCGGCGACGTGTTCCGCCAGGCGGTGCGCTGCGCGGGCTGGGAGGGACGCGTGCTGATCGTCGGCTTCGCGTCCGGCGACATCCCGAAGGTGGCCGCGAACTACGTGCTGATCAAGAATCTCAGCATCGTCGGCGTGGTCTTCGGCGAGCACAGCGAGCGCTTCCCGGACCAGACCCGCGAGCGCCTCGCGGAGCTCGCCGGGTGGTTCGCGGACGGCCGGCTGAAGCCCCGCATCCACCGCGTGTTCCCGCTCGCGGACGCGCACGCGGCGCTGGCCGAGATCCGCGAGCGGCGCGTGATCGGCAAGGTGGTGCTCGAGGTGTAGCGGACTCGCTATGCTGGGCGCTGGTCAGCCATCGCCCCCTGGAGCCGCACCATGCCCACCCCCGTCACCGTCGTCGGCACCGGCCTCGTGGGCCGGGCCTGGGCCGTCGTGTTCGCGCGCGCGGGGCACCCCACGCGCATGTTCGACCCGCTGGACGGGGTCGCGGCCCGCGCGCTGGACGCGATACGCGAGGGTCTGCCGGATCTCGCGCAGGCGGACCTGCTGAACGGGCGCACGCCCGCGGCCGTGCTCGAGCGCCTCGAGGTCGCGGGCTCGCTGGAGCAGGCGCTGGACGGCGCGGTCCACGTGCAGGAGAGCGCGCCGGAGCGCGTCGAGGTCAAGCGCGCGCTGTACGCCGATCTGGACCGGCTGGCGGCGCCCGGCACCGTGCTCGCGAGCTCGACCTCCGGCATCCCGGCGTCGCAGTTCACCGAGCCGCTGGCCGGGCGCGCGCGTTGCCTGGTCGCGCACCCGATCAACCCGCCGCACATCATCCCGCTGGTCGAGATCGTGCCCGCGCCGTGGACCGACCCGGACGTCGTGAGCCGCACCCGCGCGCTGATGGACTCGGTCGGCCAGCGGGCGATCAGCACGACGCGCGAGATCAACGGCTTCGTGGTCAACCGTCTGCAGGGCGCGCTGCTCGCCGAGGCGTTCCGCCTCGTGGAGGACGGGGTGTGCTCGGTGGAGGACGTGGACGCGGCCGTCGCCGACGGGCTGGGGCTTCGCTGGTCGTTCATCGGGCCGTTCGAGACCATCGACCTGAACTCGCCCGGGGGCGTGCGCGGCTACTGCGACATGCTCGGTCCGCTGTATCACGCGCTCGCGAAGGAGCAGGCGGATCCGCGCGAGTGGAACGACGCGCTGGTGTCGACGATCGAGCGCGCGCGCCGCGACGCGCTGCCGCTGGACGCGATACCGGAGCGCCAGGCGTGGCGCGACCGCCGCCTCGCCGCGCTCGTCGG
>CBDUCN010000124.1:0-13218 GCA_965365655.1 uncultured Gammaproteobacteria bacterium
CGCCGAAGCTCTTCTCGAGCACGACGTTGCGGCCCTTCGGGCCGAGGGTGACCTTGACGGCGTTGGCCAGGGTGTTGACACCCTTGGACATGCGCGCGCGCGAATCTTCGCTGAAGCGTACCTCTTTGGCAGCCATTTGCTTCCTACTCCTGCTTGCGTGAAATGTTCTGGACTGAAACCGGGAGACGGGGCTCGGCGCGGGGCCGGCGGCTCGATTACTCGATGACCCCCATCACGTCCTCCTCGCGCATCACGAGGAGGTCCTCGCCGTCGACCTTGACCTCGGTGCCGGCGTACTTGCCGAACAGCACGGTGTCGCCCTTCTTGAGGTCGAGCTTGCGCACGGTTCCGTCCTCGAGGACCTTGCCATTGCCGACGGCGATGACCTTGCCCCGGATCGGCTTCTCGGTCGCGCTGTCGGGGATGACGATTCCGCCGGCGGAGGTGCGCTCCTCCTCCTGACGCTTGATGATGACGCGGTCGTGAAGCGGTCGGATCTTCATGTCGTTCTCCTGACGAACTGAGCGGGTTCAACGTCGAGGGCCGCCCCTCGCTCCCGCGAGGCACGGCCCTTGTTAGCACTCACCATGGGTGGGTGCTAATAATAGGGGCGAGCGATTCGATGTCAAGGGCGGCCCGGTGCAAACGCAGGCCGCACAAGGCTTTCGGCCCGCCGCGACCGCGCGGCGCGCGGCAATCGGGCCCTTCCGTACGCCGTCTCAGGGGTCCTCGCGGCGGAACTCGCCGTCGATGATCCGCCCTCCGCCGGGCGTCTCCTCCGGCCGGCGGCCCGGTCCCCGCGGGCCGCGGGTGGCCGCCTGCACCATGCCGCGCTCGACCAGCACGACGAACGCGCTGCGCCGCAGTGCCGGTACCAGCAGCAGGAAGCCCAGGGTGTCCGTGACGAAGCCCGGGGTGAGCAGGAACGCGCCCGCGACGAGCAGGCACACGCCGTCCAGCAGCTCCATCGCGGGCACCTCGCCGCGGTCCGCGGAGGCGCGCGCGCGCGCCAGCGTCGCGAGCCCCTGCGCACGTATCAGCCCGGCGCCCACCACCGCGGTGAGCACCACCAGGCCGACCGTGGGCAGGGCGCCGATCACGCTGCCCACCTCGATGAGCACCCAGATCTCGGCCACCGGCACCAGCAGGAAGGCGATGAAGAGCAGTTTTCCGATGGGCATGTCGACTCCGGCCGGGCGGCTCGCTGCGCGGGTGGGTACCCTACGATGCTGATTCCGCGCCGCACAGGCATCCGTGCCTGCGGCACGCGCCGCCGGCCCCGTATCGATGAACGACGCTCCGACACCGTACCTGCTGGCCCTGACCACGTGCCCCGACCGTGACACGGCCGAGTCGCTGGGGGCTGCGCTGGTCGAGGGCCGCGTCGCCGCGTGCGTCAGCGTCATCGAGGGCCTCACCTCCTTCTACTCGTGGGAAGGCCAGGTGCAGAAGGACAGCGAGTGCCTGCTGCTGATCAAGACGCGCTGCGAGCTGTTCGACACACTGCGTGACGAGGTGGTAAGTCGACACCCGTACGAGCTGCCGGAGATCCTGGCACTCTCGGTGGCGGGCGGGCTGGACGGCTACCTGCGCTGGATCGATCAATCCGTGGACCTCGACCGCTGATGCCGAAGTTTCTCGCCACACTGCTGCTCGCGATCGCCGCCGCGCTCCCGGCGGCGGCCGCCGAGCCCGAGCTGCTGCCGCCCGACGAGGCGTTCCGCTTCGAGGCGGTGCCGCGCGGCAAGGTGATGCGCATCGACGCCCGCATCGCGGACGGCTACTACCTGTACCGCGACCGGCTGAGCGTCGCGCCGGCCGGCGACGGCCTGACGCTGGGGCCGATGTACCGGCCTGCGGGCAAGGTCAAGGAGGACCCGTTCTTCGGCGAGGTCCAGGTCTACCGCGACCGGGTGCGCCTGGAGGTGCCGGTCACGGCGCTTCCGGCGGACTCGCGCCGGGTCCGCATCGCGCTCACCAGCCAGGGCTGCGCCGACCTGGGCGTGTGCTATCCGCCGCAGACGCAGCAGCTCGAGGTGACCCTGGCCGCCGCGGCCGTGCCCGGCAGCGGTCTCGGCGGCCTCGCGTCCAGCCCGGGCGGCGCCGGCGCGTCGGCCCTGTCGCGCATCGCCGCGGCCTTCGGCGACGGCGGGGCCGCGGACAGCAGCGCCGGCGCGGACGGCGGCTTCCTGCCGGTGGACGAGGCCTTCGCGCTGCGCGTGAGCGCCGCGGGGGCGGGCGCGGTGGCGGTCACCTTCGACGTCGCACCCGGCTACTACCTGTACCGCGAACGCATGGGCTTCGACGTCGCGTCGCCGCCGGACGCTCGCGCGGGCGTCGCGGCGCTTCCGGCGGGCAAGCTGAAGACCGACGCGTACTTCGGTGAGCAGGAGGTCTACCTGCGGCCCGTCACGGTGCGCGTCCCGGTGAGCGGCGCGCCCGCCGGCGGCGCGGTGGACCTGACCGTGCGCTACCAGGGGTGTGCCGAGGCCGGCCTGTGCTACCCGCCCCAGGAGCGCGTGGTTCCGGTGGTGCTGGCCGCCGCGGGCGCGACGACCGGCGGGGCGCCCCCGGGGATGGCGGCGGCTGCGGCCCCGGTGCTGTCGGAGACCGACGCCCTCGCGCGCAGCCTGGGCCGCGACGCCCTCGGGCTGGTGCTCGGCACCTTCTTCGTCGCCGGTCTGCTGCTCGCTTTCACACCGTGCGTGCTGCCGACGATCCCGATCCTGTCCGCGATCATCGCCGGGCAGAAGGGCGAGCCCAGCGCACGGCGCGGCTTCGCGCTGTCGCTGGTGTACGTGCTCGCGATGTCCGTGACCTACACGCTCGCCGGCGTGGCCGCGGGCCTGTTCGGCCAGAACCTGCAGGTGCTGTTCCAGCACCCGGTGGTGCTGATCGGGTTCAGCGCGCTGTTCGTGGCGCTCGCGCTGGCGATGTTCGGCGCGTACGAGCTGCAGCTCCCGGTGGCGCTGCAGACGCGGCTCGCGACGCTGAGCAACCGCCAGCAAGGCGGCACCTGGGCCGGCGTCGCGGTGATGGGCGTGCTCTCGGCGCTGATCGTCGGGCCCTGTGTCGCGGCACCGCTGGCGGCGGCGCTGATCGTGATCGGCAGCACCGGAGACCCGGTGCGCGGCGGCCTCGCGCTGTTCTCGCTGAGCCTCGGCATGGGGGTGCCGTTGCTGCTGGTGGGCGCGTTCGGACCGCGCCTGCTGCCTCGCGCCGGGCCGTGGATGACCCTGGTCAAGCAGGTGTTCGGCCTGATGCTGCTGGCGGTGGCGATCTACCTGCTCGGGCGCCTGCTGCCCGATGCGGTGACGCTCGCACTGTGGGCCGCGCTGGGCGTCGGCGCGGCGCTGCTGTTCGCGCTGTCGGGGCGTCGCCAGGATCCGCTGCGCCACCGGCGCCTGCGCCACGCGTGCGCGGGACTCGCGGCGCTGTCCCTGGCGCTCGGCACGCTGCTGGGCGTGGGCGCCGCGACCGGCGCGCGCGATCCCCTGGACCCGCTGGCCGGGCTCACCGGTGAGCACCGCACCGCGCTGGCCTTCCAGCGCGTGAAGACGGTGGACGATCTCTCACAGGTGCTCGCGGCCGCCGGCCGCGAGGGCCGCCCGGTGATGCTCGACTTCTATGCCGACTGGTGCGTGTCCTGCAAGGAGATGGAGCGCGACACCTTCAGCGATCCGGCCGTCCAGGCCGCGCTCGCGGGTGCGGTCCTGGTGCAGGCCGACGTCACCGTATACGACGACGCAGACCGCGCGCTGCTCGAGCGCTTCGGCCTGTTCGGGCCCCCGGCCATCCTGTTCTTCTCCGCCGACGGCCGCGAGCTGCGCAGCCTGCGGGTGATCGGCTTCATGGACGCGCGCGACTTCGGCAGCGTGCTGACGCGGGTAGAGGCGTCGTGAGCGGCCGGCGCTGGCTGGGCCGCGTGCTGTACACGGCCGCCATCACGCTGCTGGCCGCGGCTGCCGCGAGCGGCGGCGTGCTCGCGTGGCGCAGCATCAATCCGCCTTCGGCGCAGCTCGCGGTGAGCCACGCGCCGGCGGAGAGCGGCGACGCGCTGGCGCCGGGCGACCTGCGCCCGGACTTCACCCTCCCCGACGTCGACGGCACCCCGCGCGCGGTGTCGGAGTGGGACGGACGCCTGCTGTTCATCAACTTCTGGGCCACCTGGTGCCCCCCGTGCCTGGAGGAGATCCCGACCTTCGTGCGGCTGCAGCAGGAGTTCGAGGGCAAGGGCGTGCAGTTCCTCGGCGTCGCGATCGACGGCGCCGAGAACGTGCGCGCCTTCGCCGCCGAGCACGCGATGAACTACCCCTCGCTCATCGCGCGGATGGAGGGCATCGAGCTCACGCAGCAGTTCGGCAACCGCATCGGGGCGCTGCCCTACACGGTCGTCGTCGGCCGCGACGGCCGGGTGCTGGTGATGCATCACGGCGTGCTCGACGAGCAGCAGGTCCGCGAGCTGATCCAGACCCACCTCTGAGCCGCTCCCGGGCCGCGGCAGCGGGCGCCGCCGCGCCCAGGGCGCCGCGCGCCCAGGGGATCGCGGCGGAAACCCGCCGGAATCCCGTTCGCGGCTGGCATCTTGATCGAACAGCAGCGAAGATCCCGGTTCCGGGCGCGATTTCGCCGCTAAGATCCCGATCATGCCAAGCATCCTCGTCCTGAACGGGCCCAACCTGAACCTGCTGGGAACCCGCGAGCCCGGCCACTATGGCCGCGTCACCCTCGATGACATCGAGCGCGACCTCGCGTCCCGCGCCGCCGCGGACGGCGTGACGCTGCAGTGCTACCAGAGCAACGCGGAGCACCTGCTGGTGGAGCGGGTGCAGGCCGCGGCCGGGGAGGGCGTGGACTTCATCGTCATCAACCCGGCGGCCTTCACCCATACCAGCGTGGCGCTGCGCGACGCGCTGCTGGCGAGCGCGATCCCGTTCATCGAGCTGCACCTGTCCAACGTGCACGCGCGGGAGCCGTTCCGCCGTCACTCCTACTTCTCGGACGTCGCGGTGGGGGTGATCTGCGGCCTCGGCGCTGCCGGCTACGGGCTCGCCTACCAGGCGGCCCGCGACCACCTGGCCCGGGAGGGCGGCACCTGACATGGACATCCGCAAGGTCAAGAAGCTGATCGAGCTGGTCGAGGAGTCGGACATCGACGAGCTGGAGATCCACGAGGCCGAGGAGTCGGTGCGCATCTCGCGCCGGCGCCCGCCGCCGCCAGCGGCGCCGGTGGCCGCGCTGGCGCCGGCGCCGGCCGTGGCGGCAGCGGCGGCCCCCGCGGCGCCGGCCGAGCCCGCGCCGCCGGCCGGTCATCACTTCACGGCGCCGATGGTGGGCACCTTCTACCAGGCGCCCTCGCCCGGCGCGAAGCCGTTCGTCGCCGTCGGCGACCGGGTCCAGCCCGGCGACACCGTGTGCATCATCGAGGCGATGAAGATCCTGAACCAGATCGAGGCCGACCGCGCCGGCACGGTGCGCGACGTCCTGGTCGACGACGGCCAGCCGGTGGAATTCGGGCAGCCGCTGTTCCTGATCGAACCGGCCTGAGATGTTCGACAAGCTGGTCATCGCCAACCGCGGCGAGATCGCGCTGCGAATCCTGCGCGCGTGCCGCGAGTTGGACATCCGCACGGTCGCGGTGCACTCGACCGCCGACCGGCACCTCAAGCACGTGCGCCTGGCCGACGAGTCGGTGTGCATCGGTCCGCCCGCGAGCGCCGCCAGCTACCTCAACATCCCCGGCGTGCTGAGCGCCGCGGAGGTGACCGACGCCGGCGCCATCCACCCGGGCTACGGCTTCCTGTCGGAGAACGCGGACTTCGCCGAGCGGGTCGAGTCGAGCGGCTTCGTGTTCGTCGGGCCGCGCCCGGAGACCATCCGGCTGATGGGCGACAAGGTCTCGGCGATCGCCGAGATGCGCCGCGTGGGCGTGCCGTGCGTGCCGGGCTCCGACGGCCCGCTGGGCGAGGACCTCGCGGAGAACCAGCGCATCGCGCGCGACATCGGCTTTCCGGTGATCATCAAGGCGGCGGGCGGCGGCGGCGGGCGCGGAATGCGCGTGGTGCACACCGAGGCGGCGCTGGGCAACGCGATCGCGCTGACGCGCAGCGAGGCGGCGGCGGCGTTCGGCAACGACGCGGTGTACCTCGAGAAGTTCCTGGAGCGCCCGCGCCACGTCGAGGTGCAGGTGCTGGCCGATGGCGACGGCGGCGCCGTGCACCTGGGCGAGCGCGACTGCTCGCTGCAGCGCCGGCACCAGAAGGTGATCGAGGAGGCGCCGGCGCCGGGTTTGGACGCGTCCACCCGCGAGCGCATCGGCGGGCTGTGCGTGCAGGCCTGCCAGCGGCTCGGCTACCGCGGCGCCGGCACGTTCGAGTTCCTGTACGAGGACGGCGAGTTCCACTTCATCGAGATGAACACCCGCCTGCAGGTGGAGCACCCGGTGACCGAGATGATCACCGGCGTGGACATCGTGAAGGCGCAGATCCGCATCGCCGCCGGGCTGGGCCTCGGGCTCACGCAGGCGGACGTGCGTATCCGAGGGCACGCGGTGGAGTGCCGAATCAACGCCGAGGATCCGGTCAACTTCGCGCCGTCGCCCGGGCGCATCACGCTGTTCCACCCTCCCGGCGGCCCCGGCGTGCGCCTGGACACCCACGTGTACTCCGGCTACGAGGTTCCGCCGTTCTACGACTCGCTGATCGGCAAGCTGATCACCCACGGCGACGACCGTGCCGGCGCGCTCGCGCGCATGCGCTCGGCGCTGTCGGAGATCGTGATCGACGGCATCCGCACCAACATCCCGCTGCACCAGGATCTCTGCCGCGACGCGGCATTCCTGGACGGCGGCGTGGACATCCATTTCCTGGAGCGCAAGCTCGCGCAGTGAGCTGGCTCACGGTGAGCATGGACGCGAGCGCGAGCGCCGCCGACGCGGTGGCCGCCGCGATGGAATCGCTGGGCGCGCTGGCCGTGACGACCCAGCCCGAGGCTGGCGACGCGGTGCTCGAGCCGGCGCCCGGCGAGCAGCCGCTGGCCGCGCGCAACCGCGTCACCGGTCTGTTCGACCCGGACCGCGATCCGGCGGCGCTGAGCGCGTCGCTGTGTCGCGCGCTCGGCACCGTGTGCCCCGCCGAGCCGCGGGTGGAGACGCTGCACGACGCCGACTGGGAGCACGCGTGGCGCCGGCAGGCCGAGCCCCGGGAGTTCGGCGCCGGGCTGTGGGTGGTGCCCACCGATGCGCCGCGTCCGCCCGACGCGCGGGCCGTGGTGCGCCTGGACCCGGGGCTCGCCTTCGGAACCGGTGCGCATCCGACCACCGCGCTGTGCCTCGCGTGGCTCGCCGGTTGCGCGCCGGTCGGGCGCACGGTGATCGACTACGGCTGTGGATCCGGGATCCTCGCGGTCGCCGCCGCGGTGCTCGGCGCGTCCACGGTGTACGCGTGGGACCACGACCCGCAGGCCCTGGACGCGACCCGCGCGAACGCGGACATCAACGGCGTCGGCGCGCGGCTGCGCATCGCCGCCGACCCGCCGCCGGCGGACCTGCTGGTCGCCAACATCCTCGCCAACGCGCTGCACGCGCTGGCGCCGCGCTTCGCCGCGCTGGTGCGCCCGGGCGGCAGCATCGCGCTGTCGGGGATCCTGCCGGAGCAGGCGCCGGCGCTGGCTGCGCGCTACGCGGGCGATTTCGACATGCACCCTCCCCGCGAGCGCGACGGCTGGGTGCTGCTCGCCGGGACGCGGCGCAGCGCCGCGGCGCGGGACCGATGAGCGCGGCGCGCGCGGGTGGCACCGGCGCGCGCGCTGCGCCGCGGCATGCGCGCCGCGCAGCGGAATCCGCATGTACCTGACCTGTCCCCGCTGCCACACGGTGTACGCGGTACGCGCCGCGATGCTGACCGAGGGCCAGGGCGAGGTGCGCTGCGGCGCGTGCAAGAGCGTGTTCAACGCGCTCGATTACCTGAGCGACGAGCTGCCGTCGCCGGGTCCGCCCGAGCCGCCCGCGGACACGGACACGCCGCCGGCGCCGGTGGAGGTGCGCGAGCGCCCGCAGCCGTCGCCGCCCGGCGCCGTGCCCGAGGCGCTGCGCGGCGACCTGGAGGTCGCCGGCGCACCGCCGGCGGCGCGCCACGCCGGACCGTGGCTCGCGGCACTGGTGCTGCTGCTGGCGCTGGCCGTGCAGTACCTGTGGTTCGCGCCGGAGGATCTCGCGCGCCGCTTCCCCCTCGCCGCGCCGGCGGTGCAGCGGTTCTGCGTCGCCGCCGGCTGCATGGCGCAAACGCAGCGCGCGCCGGAACGAATCCGAATCCTGAGCCGCGACGTGCGTGCGCACCCGCGCTACGAGGGCGCGCTGCTGGTGACGGCCACGTTCAGCAACACCGCGCCGTGGCCGCAGCCGTTCCCGCGACTGCGCTTCACTCTCTACGACGTCAGCGGCGACACCATCGCGGCGCGCGTGTTCGAGCCGGCGCAGTACCTGTCGGGGGTGCTGCCTGCGGACGCGCCGTTGCCGCCCGGGCAACCCGTTCAGGTGTCGCTGGAGATGCTGGCGCCCGAGGAAGCGGCGGTGAGCTTCCAGTTCGACTTCCTGTGATTTCGAAGCAACTTCAGGCGCAACGGCTAAGTAGTTGATCGACTGCCGCACGAACGGGGCACGTCGCACCGCGCTTTAACCGGGGGGGGTGACCGCGTACCATTCGCCTCCCGTTCGCTCACCCCGACCGCGGCCCGGATCCGGCTCGCGGCATCAATACAACAATGCAGATCGGGGCACACGTCCTTCGCAACAACGTCGTCGCGGCACCCATGGCCGGCGTCACCGACACGCCCTTCCGTCGCCTGTGCCGGCGGCTGGGCGCCGGGCTGGCGGTGTCGGAGATGGTCGCCAGCGCGCCGCGCCTTCGCGACACGCGCAAGAGCGTGCTGCGCCGGTGCCACGACGGTGAGCCGGAGCCCCGGGCGGTGCAGATCGCCGGCGCCGATCCCCACTGGCTCGCCGACGCGGCGCGCTTCAACGTCGACGCGGGCGCGCAGATCATCGACATCAACATGGGCTGCCCGGCGAAGAAGGTGTGCCGCGTCGCGGCCGGCTCGGCGCTGCTCGCGGACGAAGCGCTCGTCGCGCGCATCCTCGACGCGGTGGTGGCCGCGTCGCCGGTGCCGGTGACGCTCAAGATCCGCACCGGCCCCGCGCCGGACAACCGCAACGCGGTGCGCGTCGCGCGCATCGCCGAGGCCGCGGGCATCGCGGCGCTGACGGTGCACGGGCGCACCCGCGCGTGCGCGTTCCGCGGCCGGGCCGAGCACGCCACGGCCCGCGAGGTGAAGCGCGCGGTGTCCATTCCCGTGATCGTCAACGGCGACATCGACTCGCCCGAGGCGGCGGCGCGAGCGCTCGCCGAGAGCGGCGCCGACGGCGTGATGATCGGGCGCGCGGCGCAGGGCAATCCCTGGATCTTCGGCGCGGTCGCGCACCACCTCGCGACCGGCGAGCGGCTTCCGCCGCCGTCGCCCGCGCAGGTGCGCGGGGTGCTGCTGGAGCACCTCGACGCGCTGCACGCGTTCTACGGCGAGCGCCAGGGCGTGCGGATCGCACGCAAGCACCTCGGCTGGTACTGCAGGCCGCGTCCGGACGGCGAGGCCTTCTGGCAGCGCATCAACCGCGTGGAGGACGCGCGCGAGCAGCGCGCTCTCGCCGCCGCGTTCCTCGACGCGGTGCCGCACGCACCGAGCTGGGATCGCGCCGCGTGAGCCGCGCGCCGCGCAAGGGCTCCGGGCTGCCGGAGCTGCAGTCGACGGCCGGCGCCGGGGGCGCGCCGCTGCGCGAGTGCGTGCGCATGGCGCTGGACGCGTACCTGGTGCAGCTCGACGGCGACGACCCGCGCGATCTCTACCGCCTGGTCATGAAGGAGGTCGAGGCCCCGATGCTGGAGTCGGTGCTGAACCACACCGGGGGCAACCAGACCCGGGCGGCGGAGGTGCTGGGGATCAACCGCGGCACCCTGCGCAAGAAGCTCAGGCTGTACGGGCTCGAATGACACCGCCGCGCGGCGGCTCGCGCGGCGCCGCCGGAATCACGGCGAGGGCGCGGCGGCCACAAGCAGGAGATCACGGATGAGGCGCATCGCACGGGCACTGATCAGCGTGTCGGACAAGACGGGCGTGGCGAAGTTCGCGGGCGCCATCGCGGGCATGGGCGTCGAGGTGCTGTCCACCGGCGGCACGGCGAAGCTGCTCGCCGAGGCCGGAATCGCGGTGACGGAGGTCTCCGAGCACACCGGCTTCCCCGAGATCATGGGCGGGCGGGTGAAGACGCTGCACCCGGTCGTGCACGGCGGGCTGCTTGGGCGGCGCGACGTGGACGCCGAGGTGATGGCCGAGCACGGCATCGCGCCCATCGACCTGCTGGTGGTGAACCTCTATCCGTTCGAGGCGACGGTCGCGCGCCCGGACTGCGATCTCGCGACCGCGGTCGAGAACATCGACATCGGCGGCCCGGCGATGCTGCGCGCGGCCGCGAAGAATCACCGCGACGTCACGGTGGTGGTGGAGGCGGAGGATTACGCCGCGGTGCTCGACGAGATGCGCGCCCACGACGGCGCGACGACGCTGGCCACCCGCTTCCGCCTCGCCTGCAAGGCCTACGCGCACACCGCGCGATACGACGGCGCCATCGCGAACTGGCTGGGTGCGCGCGACGCCGACGGCGCGGCACGCGACTTCGCCGACACCTTCAACCTGCAGCTCGTGAAGGCCGGGGACATGCGCTACGGCGAGAACCCGCACCAGCGCGCCGCGTTCTACGTAGAGCGCACGCCGGGCGAGGCCAGCGTGTCCACGGCGCGCCAGCTGCAGGGCAAGGCGCTGTCGTACAACAACGTCGCCGACACCGACGCCGCGCTCGAGTGCGTGAAGGCCTTCGAGGAGACGGCCTGCGTGATCGTCAAGCACGCAAACCCCTGCGGGGTGGCGGTCGCGCCCACCGCGCTGGAGGCCTACGAGCGCGCGTTCCTCACCGATCCGACGTCGGCCTTCGGCGGCATCATCGCGTTCAACGCGCGCCTCGACGCGGCCACCGCGAAGGCGATCGTGGATCGCCAGTTCGTGGAGGTGATCATCGCGCCGGCCGTCGACCCGGATGCGGCGGCCGCGGTGGCGGCGAAGGAGAACGTGCGCCTGCTGGAGTGCGGCGCGTGGTCGGGCGCCGGCGCCGCGGGCTTCGACCACAAGCGGGTCAACGGCGGCCTGCTGGTGCAGGACTGGGACACCGGCCGCGTCACGCGCGACGACCTGAAGGTCGTCACGAAGCGCGCGCCGACGGAGCAGGAGATGGCCGACCTGCTGTTCGCGTGGAAGGTCGCGAAGTTCGTGAAGTCGAACGCGATCGTGTACGCGAAGGACGGCATGACGATCGGCGTCGGCGCCGGCCAGATGAGCCGCGTGTACTCCGCGCGCATCGCCGGCATCAAGGCGGCCGACGAGGGCCTGGAGGTGAAGGGCTCGGTGCTCGCCTCCGACGCGTTCTTCCCGTTCCGCGACGGCATCGACGCCGCCGCGGCCGCCGGGATCAGCGCCGTCATCGAGCCCGGCGGCTCGATGCGCGACGCCGAGGTGATCGCCGCCGCGGACGAGCACGGCATGGCGATGGTGTTCACCGGCATGCGGCACTTCCGGCATTGATGCCTCGGTCCGGCGCCCCGGTGTCAGCGCGGCGACGCACGCATCGCAGGTGGGATCGTCGAGCGCCGGCGCGGGTCGGCGGGTCGGGTCGCACCGTCATCCGGTCATCGTCCGTCGCCGTGGTCCAGTCGTCGTCGCCCCGTTCGCCGACTGCTCTGCGCACGTGCGTCGTATCGCCGGGCCTCGCGTGCGCTCCACGCCGGGGTAGCACATGAACCTGCTGATCGTCGGCGGCGGCGGCCGCGAGCATGCGCTGGCGTGGAAGTGCGCGCAGTCGCCGAAGGTCGCGCGCGTGCTGGTCGCGCCCGGCAACGCGGGCACCGCGGGCGAGCCGAAGTGCGAGAACGTGGACGTCGCCGCCGACGACGTCGACGGGCTGCTGGCGCTGGCCGAGGCGCGGGACGCGGGGCTCACGATCGTCGGCCCCGAGGCGCCGCTGGTGGCGGGGATCGTGGATCGGTTCGAGGCGGCCGGCCGGCGCATCTTCGGGCCGCGGGCGAGCGCCGCGCGCCTCGAAGGGTCGAAGGCGTTCAGCAAGGAATTCCTGTTGCGCCACGGCATCCCGACCGCCGCGTACCGCAGCTTCACGGATGCCGGCGACGCCGAGAGCTACCTGAAGGGTCATCGCGTGCCGGTGGTCGTGAAGGCCGACGGGCTGGCGGCGGGCAAGGGCGTGACGGTGGCGCACACCGTCGACGAGGCCGTCGCGGCCGCGCGCGCGTGCCTGGAGAGCGGCGTGCACGGCGACGCCGGGCGCACGGTGGTCGTGGAGGACTTCCTCGACGGCGAGGAGGTGAGCTTCATCTGCATGGTGGGCGGCGGGCGCGTGCTGCCGATGGCGTCGTCGCAGGATCACAAGGCGCGCGACGACGGCGATCGCGGCCCGAACACCGGCGGCATGGGCGCGTACTCGCCGGCGCCGCTGGTCGACGCGGCGCTGCACCGGCGCATCATGGACGAGGTGATCGACCCGACGGTGCGCGGCCTCGCGGCCGACGGCGTCGAGTACACCGGGTTCCTGTACGCCGGGCTGATGGTGGGCGCCGACGGCGAGCCCAGGGTGCTGGAGTACAACTGCCGCTTCGGCGACCCGGAGACGCAGCCGGTGCTGATGCGCCTGAAGAGCGACCTGGTCGCGCTGGTCGAGGCGGCGCTGGACGGCACCCTGCGCGCGGACGCCGCCGAGTGGGATCCGCGCGCGGCGCTGGGCGTCGTGCTGGCCGCCGGCGGCTATCCGTTCGACTACCGGAAGGGCGACGCGATCTCCGGCCTGGACGACGACGTCGCGCAGTGCAAGGTGTTCCATGCCGGCACCCGGCGCGCGGACGGCGAGGTGCTCACCAGCGGCGGGCGCGTGCTGTGCGTGTGCGCGCTGGGCGACGACGTCGCCGAGGCCCAGGCGCGGGCCTACGACCGGGTGGGCCGCATCGCGTGGCGCGACGTGTACTACCGCCGCGACATCGGCTACCGGGCGCTGCGCCGCGGCTGACGGGGCGCCTGCGTCTGATCGAATGCGCCGCCCGTGCGGCGGCGCGC
>CBDUCN010000125.1:0-13194 GCA_965365655.1 uncultured Gammaproteobacteria bacterium
GCCGTAGCGCTGGCTGTCGTCTTCCTGATCAGGACCCATTCTCGTTGCCTCTTCAGCCGCTCAGCTTCTGCGGGAGCCAGAGCGCGATCTCGGGAATGAACAGCACCAGCATCAGCCCGATGATCTGCAGGCCGATGAACGGAATCACGGCGCGGAAGATCTCCTGCAGCGTGACCTCCGGCGGGGCCACCGACTTCAGCCAGAAGCACGCGGGGCCGAACGGCGGCGACAGGAAGTAGATCTGGATGTTCATCACGAACAGCACGCCGAACCACACGGCGGCCCATGCCGGGTCCATCCCCAGCGCCGGCGCGAGGTCCTGCACCACCGGCGCGAAGATGGGCACGGTGATGAACAGGATCGCGATCCACTCCATGAAGGTGCCGAGGATCACCAGGATCCCCATCATCACGAAGATGATCCCGCGCGGCGGCAGGTCCAGCCCCGAGAACAGGCTGCGCATGAAGTCGCCGCCGCCGATCAGGTTGTAGATGCCGACGAAGCTGACCGCGCCGATGATCAGCCAGATGATCGTGCCCACCGTCGACATGGTCTGCGCGACCGCGGTCTGCAGCATCGTCCACGTCAGGCGGCGGCGCACGCCGGCGACGAGCATCGCGCCCAGCACGCCCACGCCCGCGGCCTCGGTCACCGACGCGATGCCCGCGTAGATGGATCCGAGCACGAAGAACACGAGCAGGATGGCCAGCACGACCGCCATCAGGCGCTGCGGCGAGAGGTGCGTGCTGCCGCCGTGGCGCGCCGCCGACTCGGCAGCCGTGGGCGCAAGCGCCGGGTTCAGCTTGCAGCGGATCAGCACGTACAGGATGTAGAACGTGGCGAGCATGAGCCCCGGCACCGCGCCGGCGATGAACAGGTCGCCGATGGCGACCTGCGCGGACACGCCGTACACGATCATCACGATGCTCGGCGGGATCAGGGTCGCGAGCGAGCCCGACGCGCAGATCGTGCCCACGCTCAGGCGCCGGTCGTAGCCGAGGCGCAGCATCTGCGGCAGCGCCACCAGGCCCAGCATCACGATCTCGCCGCCCATGATCCCCGACATCGCGGCCATGACCACGGCCACGATCACCGTCTGTACCGCGACGCCGCCGCGCAGGTTGCCGGCGAAGATGGACATCGCGTCGAAGAGATCCTCGGCGACGCCGGA
Organism: uncultured Gammaproteobacteria bacterium; assembly: GCA_965365655.1. GTDB lineage: Bacteria > Pseudomonadota > Gammaproteobacteria > HK1 > HK1 > JBFHNV01. Next base: position 1,172 of record CBDUCN010000125.1, read on the forward strand.
CTTCTCGATGATCGAGGCCATCAGCACGAAGTACGGCACCGCCACCAGCGGGTAGTTCTCCAGCAGGCCGAACGCGTTGCTCGAGACCAGGTACAGGCCGCGGGGGCCGAAGAACATCACCGCGGCGACGACCGAGATGATCAGCGTGACGATGCCGAGCGGCATCCCCGTCATCATCAGCGCGAGCAGCGCGATCACGATCGCGATGCTGACGTGGGCGATGCTCGCGTCGCGCGCGTTGTACCACTGCGTCGGATCGATGGCCTCGCCGAAGCCCGTGAACCAGCCGTTGATCGTCGCGACGATGCCCTCGTCGCCGACCACGTGGCCGAGCACCAGGCTCAGCAGCCGCGCGAAGATGAAAACCGCGTAGATTCCGACCAGCATCCGGGGCAGCGGCGCCGCGAAGTGGCGGTGCAGGTTCACGAGCAGCTGCGCGAGGTACAGCGCGGCGCCGGCGGCGAGCGCGGTCTTCAGCACCATGGGCTCGGGCGAGTTGAACGCGCTGCCTGCGCGCTCCACGCCGGCGATCGCGTCCAGCGCCCGCGTCAGGGCGTCGTCGGCGACGATGGACAGCGCGAGCACGCCGACCAGCATCGCGAACAGGTCCAGACGCCACTGGGTGCGCTCGGTCGCCATCACGTAGAAGACCGTGATGCCGATGTGGCGCTTGCGCAGCGTCACGTAGCCGGACGACAGCATCCAGGTGACGCCGCACAGCACCAGCGTGACCTCGAAGGCCCACTGGGTGGGCGCGTCGAACGCGTAGCGTGCGACGACCTCGTAGAGGGTCGCGAAGGCCGCGACGAGGTAGAGCTGGCCGACGGCGAGGCCGGAGAAGCGGCTGAACGTGTCAACCGCCGTGCTGATGGGACGCTGCATCGTCTCCCCCCTGCCCGAGGCCCGCGGAGTGCGCGGAAGAAGCGCGGAGGGGCCGGGACGACCCCTCCGCGGTCAGGTCAGCGCCCGGATCAGTCGAGCAGGCCGATGCGCTTCATGTAGGCGATGTGCGCGTCCAGTGCCTCGCGCGCGAGCGGCGACTTCGACGCCATGTCCTCCCACGCGGCGACCGCGATCTTGCGGAACTTCGCGCGCTCCTCGGTCGGCCAGTCGATGATCGTCAGGTCGCCCTTGGCCTTGTGCATCGCGACCAGGTCGCGATCCTCGAGGTCCGCATTGCGGCGCATCGAGGTATACGCGGCGTAGTACCAGACCTCCAGCATCGTGCGCTCGGCGTCGCTCATCTTGTTCCACAGGTCCTTGTTCACGATGAACTGCAGGATCGCCATGGAGTGGATGCCCGGGTACAGCGGGTACTTGGCCACCTTGTGCATGCCGCTGGCCTCGTTGTTCACGAAGGCCGACGCGTCGGCGGCGTCCACGATGCCCTTCTCGAGCGAGGTGTAGACCTCGGAGAACGGCAGCGAGGTCGGGGACGCGCCGGCGCGCTTGAAGACCTCCGCGGCGAGGCCCTCCGGGGAGCGGATCTTGACGCCCTGGAGGTCTGCGACGCCGTTGATCGGCACCTTGGAGACCAGCGCCTCCTTGGTGTAGGGGCCGCAGCCGACGACGTGGATCTTGTTCGGCAGGATCTTGTCGTAGAGCTTCTGCAGCACCTCCTTGCCGCCGCCGTGCATGCAGAAGGCCTGCACCTGGTCCGGGGTGTCGTAGCCGGCGATCAGGTCGCCCATCAGCGCGAAGCCCGGGTCGCGGCCCGCGAAGTAGGCCACCGCGTTGAGGTCGCCGTCGAGGATGCCGTTCGCGACGGCGTCGATGGTCTCGCGGTGCGGCACCACGGCCTTGGTGGGCAGCACCTCGACCTTGAGGTTGCCGCTGGACATCGTGGCGAGCTTCGGCCCCCACTTCTCGGTCATGTAGCGGTGAGCCCAGTCGCCGGGAGCGGAGCTCGCCTGCAGCTTCAGCGTGCGGGCGTCCGCGGCGACGGTGACGGACGCCAGCGCGGCGCCCAGCGCGATGGCAGCCAGTGTCTTGTTGGCCATCAGTTTCCTCCTGGGGTGTGGCTTGTCGGAATTATTGTGTCGAGGCGCGCCCAAGGTACCGACGTGGCGGGGCGAGTCAAGCCTTGTTGCACCGCGTCGGGGCGTTGCACCGTTTGCAGGCCTTGTTCCGGGGCGAGGTCCGGTATTGTGCACCGCATGACGACGTCAGCCCGCCCCGATCCGCGGCCGCCGGCCCCCGCTCCCGGGCCCGGGGACGGCCGCGCGGCGCCCGCGCGATGCGACTGCGGCCCGCGGCGCGGCGCCGCGGCGGACGCGCCGCCGTGACCGGCGCCGGCCCGGCGCACGGGTGGTTCGGCAACGCGTACCTGCTGCTCGTGATCACGACCATCTCGTGGGCCGGCAACGCGATCGCCGGGCGTCTCGCGGCCGGGGTGCTCACGCCGGTGACGCTCACCTTCCTGCGCTGGGTGCTGGCGGTGAGCATCATCTTCTTTCTCGCGCGGCCGCACCTCGCGCGCGACCTCGCGAGCCTGCGCCGGCACTGGAAGCTGCTCACGGCGCTCGGCGGGCTCGGCTTCACGGGCTTCAACCTGCTGCTGTACTGGGCGCTGAACCACACCACGGCCATCAACGTCACGATCGAGCAGTCGGCCATGCCGGTGCTGATCATGCTGGTGAACTTCGTCGCGTTTCACCAGCGCATCGGCGCGCTGCAGGCGCTCGGCGTCGGCGCGACCATCCTCGGGGTGGTCGTCACCGCGACGCACGGCGCGCCGCTCGCGCTGCTCGAGGCCGGCATCAACCGCGGCGACGCGATCATGATGGTCGCCGTGCTGCTCTACGCCGGCTACGCGGTGGCGCTGCGCTGGAAGCCGGCGGTGCACTGGCTGAGCCTGCTGTTCGCGATGGCCGTCGCGGCGCTGCTGTGCGCGACGCCGGCGTTCCTGGTCGAGATCGCGACGCAGGGGTGGCGCATGCCGTCGGCGGAAGGCTGGCTGATCGTCGCCTACACGGCCGTGTTCCCGTCCATCGTGTCGCAGCTGTTCTTCATTCGCGGGGTGGAGCTGATCGGCTCCAACCGCGCGGGGCTGTTCATCAACCTGGTCCCCATCTTCGGCGCCCTGCTCGCGGTGGCGCTGCTCGGCGAGGTGTTCCGCGCCTATCATCTGCTGGGGCTGGTGCTGGTGATCGGTGGGATCCTGATTGCCGAGCGGTTCCGTCCCTGACAGGCCGGCCTGCATCCCGTGCACGGATGCACCGGCATCCATCGAGCGCGCACGTGCTTGATGGACGGAGCAGGCGCGACGCCGTGTGCTGCGCGCAGCGAGCGGGGAAAGCGCCGGGCGCGCGCTTCCGGCATCCTGTGAGGCGCGCCGTATCCGGCCATCGCGTTCACGCGCGCCCGCGCATCGGAGGACGGTCATGAGTGACGCACACGATGGGAGATGCCTGTGCGGGCAGACCCGGTTCAGCGCCCGCGGGCGCCCGCGGTGGGTCGCGCACTGCCACTGCGAGAGCTGCCGGCGCGCGACCGGCGCGCCGATCACCACCTACGTGAGCTTCCCCGCCGAAGGCTTCGCGTGGCAGGGCGAGCCGCCGCGGGTCTACGAGTCGTCTGCGGGCGTGCGCCGGCGTTTCTGCGCGAACTGCGGCTCGCCGCTGACCTACGACGCTGACCGCTGGCCGGGAGAGGTGCACGTGCACGTGAGTGCGCTGGAGCGGCCCGGGGACTTCGTGCCGCGGCTGCACGCGTACGTCGGCGAGCGCATCCCGTGGCTGGAGCTGCACGACGACCTGCCGCGCTACCGCGAGGTCGGCGGGCGCGGCGTCGAGCCGGTGGGGCACGGGCCGCTGCGCCGCGACGAGTAGCGAGCGCGCGCCGCGGCCCGGTGCGCGGTCAGCGCGTCAGCGCCGGGTGTAGGCGCGGATGCGCTCGAGCATGCCCGTCATCTCCGCGTCGTCGAGGATCACCGGCCCGCCGGCCTGCAGCGTGAGCCAGTACAGGCGGGCCAGGTTCTCCACCTCCGTGGCCAGCGACAGCGCACCCTCGAGGTCCGCGCTCGCCGCGAGCATGCCGTGGTTCGCCATCAGGCACGCGGTCCCCGATTCCCCGAGGGCCGCCACCACCGTGTCGGCGAGCTCCGGCGAGCCGAAGGTCGCGTAGCCGGCGCACGGGATGCGCGTCGCGCCGGTCACGGCCACCGTGTAGTGGAACGCGGGGATGGACCTGCGCGCGCAGGCGAGCGCCGTCGCGTACGGCGGATGGGCGTGCACCACGGCCGCGAGGTCGGGCCGCGCGCGGTACAGCGCGGCGTGCAGGCGCCACTCGCTGGACGGCCGGCCGGCCCCGGCCGGCGGCGCGCCGTCGAGGTTCATGGCCACCATCGCGCGCGCGCGCAACGCGTCGGCGGGAATCGCGGACGGGGTGATCAGCATGCCGGCGCCGGTGCGCACGCTCACGTTGCCCGAGCTGCCGTGGTTCAGACCCGCCGCCGCGAGCGCGCGGGCGGCCCTCGCGAGGGCCTTGGCCTTCTTCAATGCACGGTGCCGGTCTTCAGCAGGTCGTTGCGATCCACGGTCTCGACCTCCAGCTCCAGCACTCGATCCTCGCGGCCCACCGTGAGCGGCACCCGCGTGCCGGCGGGGCCGAGGGCCCACACGCGGCGGAAGAAGTCCGCCAGGGACTCGGGGGCCTCGCCGTCCACGGCCAGGATGCGGTCGCTCACCTGCACGCCGCCGGAATCCGCGGGGCAGCCCGTGTAGACGCCGCCGACGATCAGCCCCTCGGGGCTCTCCTGCACCATCATGCCCATCCACGGCCGGCCGGGACGCCGCGAGCGCCCGAAGTGCTTGAGGTCGTCGAGGATCGGCTTCAGGAGATCGATGGGCACGACCATGTTGCCGGCGATGCTGTCGCCGCCCTGGGTTACCTGCTGCACCAGCAGCGACCCGATGCCGCACAGCCGGCCTTCCTCGTCGAGCATCCCGGCGCCGCCCCAGTTCGGGTGCGCCGGCGCGGTGAACACGGCGTCGTCGAGCACGTACTCCCAGTAGCCCGCGAACTCCCGGCGCGCCGTGACCAGCGCGTTGATCACCTGGTCGGCGTCGCCGGCGCCCGCCATCAGCACGCGGTCCGCCGGCGCCAGCTCGGCGGACTCGCCGAGCGGGATCGGGGGCAGGTCCAGCTTGCCCAGCGCCTGCACCAGCCCGAAGCCGGTGCGCTGGTCGTAGCCGGCCACCGTGCCGGGCACCACGCGCCCGGCGTGATCGGTGATCCAGATCTGCTCCGCCTCGGTGATCAGGTAGCCGATCGTGAGCACCAGCCCGCCGCGCTCGATCACGACGCCGTTGCCGGCGCGCTCGGTGCCCAGCGCCTGCGCGGTCAGGGCGTCCTCGGGCACCTGGCAGCGCAGCGTGACCAGGCCGCGCCGGGCCCGCTCGAGGTCGAAGGCCACGTCCTCCGGGTCCGGGCGCACCTGCCAGCCGCGTTCGGGATCCGTCGGGTCGCTCACGCCATGCTCCGTGCCAGGGTTCAGGGAACGGGCCTCAGCCGTGGAGGGCCCGCAGACGTTTCTTGTCAATCTTACCCACGCTGGTCCGCGCGATCGCGTCGACGAACTCGATCCGTTCCGGCACCGCCCACGGGCTGATGACGCCGTCGTCCACGAAGGTCTGCAGGTGAGCGCGCAGGGCTGCGGCGTCGAGCGCCTGCGCGCCCTCGCGGCGCACCACCAGCGCCAGCGGACGCTCGCCCCAGCGCGCGTCCGCGATCCCGATCACGGCCGCCTCGGCGACCTCCGGGTGGCGCGACACCAGGTCCTCCAGCAGCAGCGAGGACACCCACTCGCCGCCGGACTTGATCACGTCCTTGAGGCGGTCGCTGACCTGCAGGAAGCCGTGCGGGTCCAGCCGCCCGAGGTCGCCGGTATGCAGCATGCCGCCGGACCACAGCGCCGCGGAGGCCCCCGCGTCGGCGAGGTAGCCCGGGGTGAGCCACGGCGCACGCACCACCACCTCCCCCTCGCTCGCGCCGTCGGCCGGGCGCGCCGTCATGTCCTCGTCCACCACCCGCAGGTCCACCAGCGGCAGCGGACGCCCGGTGCGGCAGCGCAGCGCGATCTCGCGGTCGTCGCCGGCGAGCATGTCGCGGTCCAGGTGCGCGACGGTGAGCACCGGCCCGGTCTCCGACATGCCGTAGCCGGTGGTGACGTCGATGCCGCGCTCCAGCGCCCGGCGCGCGAGCGCCTGCGGCATCGCGGCGCCACCCACGATCACCTTCAGCCGCGACAGGTCCACGTCGTGCGACGCCGGATCGTCGAGCAGCATCGCGAGGATGGTCGGCACACAGTGGGAGAACGTGACGCCCTCGTCGCGGATCAGCCGCAGCAGGCGTGCCGGCTCGTAGCGCCCGGGGTAGACCTGCTTCACGCCCATGCAGGTCGCGGCGTACGGCACGCCCCACGCGTGGACGTGGAACATCGGCGTCATCGGCATGTACACGTCGTCGCGGTGGAAGCCGCCGTTGAGCCGCGCGGTGCCGAGGTCCGCCATCAGCGCGAGGGTGTGCAGCACCAGCTTGCGGTGCGTGTACCAGACCCCTTTCGGGTTGCCGGTGGTTCCGGTGGTGTAGAAGCTGGTCGCGCGGGTGTTCTCGTCGAACTCCGCGAACGCGAAGTCCGCGCCGGCGCCGGCCAGCAGCGCCTCGTACTCGCCCACGCACTCGAGCGTCGACGGCGCGTCGGCGTCGTCCTCGAGGCGAACCACGGGACGCGGGCGTTCGAGCGCGGGCGCGATCTCCGCGAGCAGCGGATGGAAGTCCGTGTGCGCGAGGATGATCGCGTCGTCGGCGTGATCGATGCAGTAGCGGATCTGCTCCGGCGCGAGGCGCACGTTGATGGAGTGCAGCACCGCGCCCATCATCGGCACGGCGAAGAAGCACTCCAGGTAGCGGTGACTGTCCCAGTCCATCACCGCGACGGTGTCGCCGGGCTTCACGCCCAGTGCCGCGAGCGCGCGCGCGAGGCGCCCCACGCGCGCGACGAACTCGCGATAGTCGTGGCGGCGCAGGTCCGCGTACGCGATCGTCTGCCCGGGGCGCGTCGCGAGCGGCGCGAGCAGGAGCTGGCCGAGCAGCAGCGGCGCGTCCCAGGCCTCCGGCGCGGTGCAGGCGATGTCGTCGGTCATGGCGCTGCCCCGTGCTTCGCGGCGTGCCTGCCTGCAGTGTACGGATTGCTCCAGGCGGTGGCGACCGTCGCGGCGCTGCGAGTCGCCGCGAGGACGCGCAGCGCGCAGGACGCGCAGTCGACGTCGGTCGTCTGCGGGGGAGCGTTCGAATTCTTGATCAGACCACGGGCGCGCAGCAGACGCGGAGATCGCAACGCGCGAGCCGCGCCGGGTTCCGGATTCGCGAGGCGGACTTTCCCGAACCGTGCGGTTCGATCTTCCGTGTGTTCGCCGCGTCTGCGCGATTCGATCCTCCCGTGTGCGCGCTCCCTGCGTCTTCGCGGCGCACCGAACAGCCGCTCGTAGGGCTCAGACGCCGACCAGCGCGACCACGGCCCCGGTGCAGCAGGTCGCGAGGGTTCCGCTGACGATGCTGCGAAGACCCAGCGACACGATCTCGTCGCGGCGCTCGGGCACGAGCCCCGCGAGGCCGGCGACCAGGATGCCGAGGCTGCCCGGGTTCGCGAAGCCGCACAGGGCGTAGGTCATGATCACGCGGCTGGATTCGCCGAGGTGCTGCGGCGGCAGCGCCGCGAGCTCGAGGTAGGCCAGGAACTCGTTGAGCACCGTCTTCACGCCCATCAGCGCGCCGGCGGTCGCGGACTCGTGCCACGGCACGCCCATCAGCCACACCAGCGGGCGCATCGCGGCGCCGAGCAGGCCCTCCAGGCTGAGCGGCTCGCCGCCGGGCGCGGGCAGCAGGCCGAGGACCGCGTTCGCGAGGTGCACCAGCGCGACCAGCACCACCAGCAGCGCCGCGATCCCGAGCACCAGCCTGAGCCCGGACTCGGTGCCCTGCACCACCGCGTCCATCGCGCCGCCGTAGCGCGGCATCTCCACCGCGCCGGCCGCGGTGGGCGTGCCCGTCTCCGGCACCATGACCAGCGCGATCGCGATCGCGGCCGGCGCGCTGATCACCGACGCGGTGAGCAGGTGGCCGGCCGCGCCGGGGACGGCCTCGCCCAGGATGCCCGCGTAGAGCACCAGCACGGTGCCCGCGATGGTCGCCATGCCGGCGGTCATCAGCACGAACAGCTCGCTGCGGGTGAGGCGCGAGAGCCACGGGCGGATCAGCAGCGGCGCCTCCACCATGCCGAGGAACACGTTCGCGGCGACGCCGAGGCCGGTCGCGGCGCCCACCCCGAGGCTGCGCCTCAGGCCGGCCGCCATCACCCGCACCAGCCACGGCAGGATGCGCCAGTGGGTGAGCAGCGCGGTGAGCGCGGACATCACGAGGATCAACGGCAGCGCCTGGAACGCGAGCACGAAGGTAGAGCCCGGTCCGCTCGCGTCGAACGGCGCCGTGGCGCCGCCGAGGTAGCCGAACACGAACGCGGTGCCGGCCCCGGTCGCGTCCTGCAGCGCGTTCACCGCGCTGCCCAGCGCCGCGAAGCCTGCGCGCACCGCGTCCACCTTGAGCAGCAGCGCGGCGAGCGCGAGCTGCACGCCGATGCCTGCGACCACCACCCGCGGGCGCACCGCGCGGCGCCGCTCGCTGAACGCGAACGCGAGGCCGAAGAACGCCAGCAGCCCGAGAGCCGCCTGGGCCTGCTGCACGATGGAGCTCAGCGCCCGCGCATCAATCGCGCGCCGTCGTGGTGCGGCGGGCGCACGGGAACCTCACCGCCCGAGCTTCTGGCGCAGCGTCGCCAGCTTCACGCAGGTGGTGAACACCTGCATCGCGCGGTCCACGTCGGCGAGCGGCGGGAAGCTGGGCGCGATGCGGATGTTCGCGTCGTCCGGGTCGCGGCCGTACGGGAACGCGGCGCCGGCCGGGGTGAGCTTGACGCCGGCGTCGTCGGCGAGCGCGACCACCGTGCGCGCCAGCCCCGGGCGCAGGTCCACCGACACGAAGTAGCCGCCGCGGGGATCGGTCCAGCGCGCGATGCCCAGGTTCCCCAACCCCTCCTCGAGGCGGCGCTGAACCGCGTCGAACTTCGGGCGCAGGATCGCGGCGTGCTCGCGCATCAGCGCGTTCAGGCCCCCCATCTTCTCGAGCAGGCGCACGTGGCGCAGCTGGTTCACCTTGTCCGGGCCGATCGTCAGCGCCGACAGCCGCTCGCGGAAGCTCGCGAGCGTCGTCGGCGAGCCGCCGCAGAACGCGACCCCGGCGCCGGCGAACGTGATCTTGGAGGTGGAGCCGAACAGCACGATGCCGTCGGCGGTGCCGGCGGAACCGGCGAGTGTGAACACGTCGGCCAGCGCCTCGGGCTCGCCGAGGTCGTGCACCGCGTAGGCGTTGTCCCACATCACCTGGAAGCCCGGGCCGGCGCGCCCGGGCAGCGCCGCGATGCGGCGCACGGTGTCCTCGGAGTAGGTCTCGCCGCTGGGGTTGGAGTACTTCGGCACGCACCAGATCCCCTTGATGCCCGGGTCGTCCGACACCAGCGTCTCGACCTGCGCCATGTCGGGTCCGTCGCCGGTCATCGGCACCGGGATCATCCCGATGCCGAGGTCCTCGCAGATGCCGAAGTGGCGGTCGTAGCCCGGCACCGGGCACAGGAAGCGCGCGCCGCCCGGGTGGTCGCGCCACGCGCCGCCGCCCGCGCCCGGCCCGTGGTAGTGGCAGTGCATCAGGTACAGGTACATCAGCGTCAGGCTGCTGTTGCCGCCGACGATCACCGCGTCCGCGGGCACGCCCATCAGCTCCGCGCCGAGCGCCTTGGCCTCCGGCAGCCCGTCGAGGCCGCCGTAGCCCCGCGTGTCCGTGCCGTCGCTGGCGCGGTAGTCGCCGCCCAGCGCGCCGTCCAGCGCCGACGAGAGGTCCAGCTGATCGGCGCCGGGCTTGCCGCGGGTGATGTCCAGCTTCAGTCCCGCCGCGCGGTGCGCGGCGTACTCGGATTCCAGGCGTTCGAGCTCGGCCTCGAGCTCGGCGCCGCTCATGGAGTCCAGGTACATGGGCGATGTCCTCGTCGGGTGGATGATGGGGCCGATCCGGCCGGCCCGGTTGGAGCCCGCACGTGCGTGCATTCGCGCGGTGCCGGTCCCGGCCCCCCGATGATATCGGCGGGGATCGGCCGCAGGTACTCCCGGCGCGGGGGCGCGCTCGCTGCGGGGCGCCGTGCGGGCGCGTACGGCCCGCGGTCCCGTGGCGGCACGCGCGGGCGTCGAACGCCGCGCGTCGCTGCGGCCGTGACGCGCGTCAGCGCGAGCCCGGCCGGCGCGAGCGGCGCTTCGACGCGGCGCCGGCGCGCGCGCGCAGCGGCTGCGGAGCGCGCAGCCGCGGCGTGCTCGCCGGCCTGCCCTTGGGCGCGGTCTGGCGCGCCAGCGGGCTGCCGTGCAGGCGTTCCAGGAACGCCGCCGCCCACGCGGTCGTGTCCTCCTCCGTGAGGCGCTGCATCATGGGCTTCCAGCGGTTGCGGCGCTCCTCCTCGCCCATGTTGAGCGCCTTCTGCAGCGCGTCGGCGACGCTCTGCTGGTCGTAGGGGTTGACGATCAGCGCCTCGGGCATCTGCGCGGCGGCACCGGCGAAGCGCGACAGCACCAGCACGCCCGGGTTGCGCGGCGCCTGGGCGGCCACGTACTCCTTGGCCACCAGGTTCATGCCGTCGCGCAGCGGCGTGACCAGCCCCACGCGGCTCGCGCGGTAGATCCCCGCCAGCGCGCGGCGGCTGAAGCCCTGGTTCAGATAGCGGATGGGCGTCCAGTCGTAGCGCGCGAACTCGCCGTTGATGCTGCCGGCGAGCTGCTCCAGCTCCTCGCGGATCTCCTGGTACTGGCTGACGTCGGCGCGCGACTTCGGCGCGATCTGCAGGAAGCTGACGCCGCCGCGGTTCTCCGGGTAGCTCTCGAGCAGGCGGCGGAACGCGCGGAAGCGCTCCGGCAGCCCTTTCGTGTAGTCGAGGCGGTCCACGCCGACCACCTGCAGCCGGTTCTCGAGCTGGCGGCGCATGCGCTGCAGGTGCGACTGCGCGTCCTTGGTGCGCGTCATGTTCGCGAAGCCGTCGGTGTCGATGCTGATCGGGAAGGCCTCGGCGCGTACCGTGCGCCCGTACGCGGTCACGGTGCCGTCACCGTTGTCGCTGCCGCCCACCTCGTCGATCACGTAGCGCACGAAGCAGTGGCGGTCGTTCTCGGTCTGGAAGCCCACGACGTCGTACGCGAACAGCGCGCGCACCAGCATGTCGTGCACCGGCAGGGTGGTCATGACCTCCGGCGCGGGGAACGGGATGTGCAGGAAGAAGCCCATGCGCTGCTGACAGCCCATGCGCCGCAGCTCCTCGCCGAACGCGAAGAAGTGGTAGTCGTGCACCCAGATCATGTCGTCGGGCTTCAGCAGCCGCTCGAGCACCCGCGCGAAGCGCCGGTTCACCCGCAGGTAGCCCTGGTAGTGCTCGCGGTCGAACTCGGTGAGGTCCAGGCGGTAGTGGAACAGCGGCCACAGCGCGCTGTTCGCGAAGCCGCGGTAGTACTCGTCGTAGTCCTCCTGCGACAGGTGCACGGTGGCGAGGCTCAGGCGCCCGTGCTCCTTGACGTCGGCGCGCGACAGCGCGCTGGCCGAGACGTCGCCGCTCCAGCCGAACCACAGGCCTCCGCGGCGGCGCATCGCGTCGACCAGCGCGACGGCAAGACCGCCGGCACGGGCGGTGTCGGTGACGGGGCCGACGCGGTTCGAGACCACGACGAGGCGGGAGGGCGACTTCCTGGACATCGGTGAGGGCGTGCTCCGGTGGGGGTGGGGGCGCCGCGGCGCGACGGCGCCGGGCCCGGGGATGGTAACGCCCCGCCGCGGGGCCCACCGGCGCGCGCTCGCCGCGAGGCCGCGCCGCAGCCGTAAGCCGCTGCGCCCGCCGGTGCGGCCTGCGCGCGCAGCGGCTCACGGGTTGGTGGAGAAGCGCG
>CBDUCN010000126.1:0-13175 GCA_965365655.1 uncultured Gammaproteobacteria bacterium
CATCGGCGCTGCCGCCCGCCGCGCGCGGCGGCCTGCGGTACGCGCTCGAGCGCCACGTTGAGCGCGACCAGCACCAGCCCCCCCGAAGCGTCGCGCGCGAAGGCCTGTGCGCAGTCCCAGCGCACGCGCTCGGGGTAGTCCCGCACCATGTCCCAGCCCGTCGCCAGCGACAGCGCGGCGCGGATCACGCCCTTGTGGGTCACCGCCACCAGCGGCGCTCCGGCGGGGTCCAGCCCGCGCACCCAGGCCGCGACCCGGGCGCGCACCTCGCGCGGCGACTCGCCGCCGCGCGGGCGGAAGTCCAGGCCGCGGGCCTCGTTGCGGCGCATGCCTTCGGGGTCGCGGGCGCGCAGCTCCGGCAGCGTGCAGCCCTGCCAATCGCCCCAGTCCATCTCGATCAGCTCCGGCGCGTCGACGGGATCGGCGCCGCCCAGCGCGCGCGCGGTGTCCCGGGCGCGCGACAGCGGGCTGCTCACCCAGCAGCCGTCGCGCCACGGCCGCGGGACCGTCCAGCCGGCCAGTGCCGCCCGCCCGTGCGCGCTCAGCGCCACGTCGGCGCGTCCCTGCACGCGGCCGTGCTCGTTCCACGCGGTGCGCCCGTGGCGCAGCAGCAGCAGCGCACGGCCCGCGCTCATCGCCGCGCGGGCCGCGCGGCCTGCGCCGGCACCGCCACCGCCTCGCCGAGGATCCGCCCCAGCGTCCGCGCGGCCGCCGCGAGGTCGTGAGCGGCCAGCACGTGCTCGCGCGCCGCCGCGCCCAGCGCGGCGCGCCGCGGCGGATCGTCGAGCAGCGCGGCCACCGCGGCGGCGAAGGCCGCCGCGTCGCGCGGCGGCACCAGCACGCCGCCGCGGCCGTGCGGCACCACGTTCGCGACCCCGCCCTCGTCGCCGGCCACCGACGGCACCCCGGCCGCCGCCGCCTCGAGGAACGCCATGCCCCAGGCCTCGTCCACCGCGGGCCACACGTGCAGGTCGCAGCCGGCGAGCCACGCCGGCAGATCGCGCGGCGGCACCCGGCCCGCGTAGCGCACCCGCGCGCCCAGCGGCGACAGCGCCGCGCGCACCTGGTCGGCGGCGGGGCCGTCGCCGATCACCAGCAGCTGCCAGGGCCGGTCGAGCAGCCGCGCGAGCGCCGCCGCGAGGATCCGGTAGGACGCGAGCTTCGCGCCGGCCCGCATCATCGCGACGGTGGCCAGCAGCGGTGTCGCGGGGTCCAGCCCGAGGCCGGCGCCGGGCCGCGGACCGCCGGCGGCACGCGCCGCGCGGCGCATGCTGGCGCGGGCGTCGATGAACGGCGCGAGCCGGGTGAGGCGCGCGTCGCCGCCCAGCAGGCGGCGCAGGCAGGGCTCGTCCACCGGGTTCAGGCACACGATGCGCGCGGCCCGCTGGAGCGCCGCCGCAGCCGCGCGATGACCTTCGGCCCAGGGCCCCGCTGCCTGCTTCGGCGCGTGGGAGCCTTCCGCGACGACGTACGGGATGCCGAGGGCGCCGGACACGTCCGGACCCAGCCAGTCCGGCGCCTTGTGATAGACGTGGTACGTGAACCACAGGTCGGGACGCTCGGCGCGCGGCAGGCCCGCGAGCCGGCGCCGCAGGCGCGCGGCCAGCCGTTCGCCGCGGGCGTGGATCGCGCGCTGCGCCGCGGCGTCGCCGTGACGCTCCAGGCTGCGCAGCCGCGACGCCACCGTCACCCGGTGACCGCCCGCGCGCAGCGCGCGCAGCAGCATGCGGGCGACGGCCCGATCGCCCGAGGGCGTGGGATGGTCTGCGGGCTTGAGCGGCGCGTAGAACGCGACGTTCACGCGGCGCGCGCCTGCCCCGCGCCGGCGACCGCGAAGCGCGCGAGCAGGCGCTGCACGCCGGCGTCCATCGCGAAGTGCCGGCGAACCCGCACCTCGCCGGCCGTGCCGAGCCGCTGGCGCCGCACCGGATCCCGGATCAGCGCCTGCAGCGCGCGCGCCAGCGCGGCGGCGTCACCGGGGGCCACCAGGGTCCCGGTCTCGCCGTCGCGAATCAGCTCAGGGATCGCCGACACCGCGCTGGCCAGGCACGCGACACGCTGGCTCTGCGCCTCCATCAGCACGTTGGGCAGCCCGTCGCGGTCGCCGTCGGCCGCCACGCGGCTCGCGAGCACGAACAGGTCCGCGTCGCGATACAGCGCCAGCAGATCCTCCTGCGCCAGCGCGCCGCGCAGGCGCACCCGCCCCTCGAGCCCGAGGGCCCGCGCGCGGCGGCGAAGCGCGGGCAGCAGCGGGCCGCCGCCGACGAGGTCCAGCGTCCATGCGCAGTCCGCGGGCAGCCGCGCGAGCGCGTCGAGCAGCACGTCGTGCCCCTTCTTCTCCACCGCCCGGCCCACCGACAGCAGGCGCACCGGTGCCGCCGGGTCACGCCCGTCGCGCGCCGCGGGCGGCGCCGCGGCGCATGCGAAGCGCTCCAGGTCCAGGCCGTGATAGACCAGCGACACGCGCTCCGGCTCCGGCGCCAGCGCGCGCAGGTGCTCGAGGTTGTGCCGGGTGCAGGTGACCGTGAAGCGCGCGTCGGCGAGCTTCTCGCGCTTCTCCCACTCGGGCGAGGTCCAGATGTCGACGGCGTGCGCCGACACGCTCCACGGCAGGCCGCGCAGCAGCGCCGCGTAGCGGGCCACGGACGCCGGGGTGTGCAGGAAGTGGGCGTGCAGGTGACCGACCTCCGGCTCCAGCTCGTCGGCCAGCACCAGCGCCTGCCCGAATCGGCGCACCCGGTTCGCGCTGGGGTCGCGCGCGAGGTCGCGCAGCCAGGCCCGTCGCGCGGCATCGAAGCCCGGCAGTCCGCGCGCCCGCGACGCCGCGCGCAGCACCCGCCCCGGCTCGCGGATCAGGTACTCCGGCAGGTAGCGCACCGGCGCCGCGATCTCGCGGTGCACCGGGTGGACGCGGGTGTCGGTGGGATGGCGCAGGGACACCAGCCGCAGGTCCAGCCCGGCCCGCTCCAGCGCGCGGATCTCCTGCGCGATGAAGGTCTCCGAGAGGCGCGGGTAGCCCTTCAGGACGACGGCGATCGCGCTCACGGCGCCCCGCGGCCCGGCGCCGCGCCGATCAGCGGCGCCCGTCCTGGCGCCTCGCATCCGGCACCGCCGGCCGCGCGCTCGCGGTCCACATCGCGACCAGCCGGCGAATGCTGTCCAGCCCCTCCAGCAGCCCCGGCACCACCACGTCGGAAGGCCGGTTCTGGTGCGCCAGCGCGCGCAGCGCCCCGGCCATGCGCTGCGGATCGCGCTCCGCGTCCGCCTCCAGCATCCGCAGCAGGCCGAGCGCCTCGGCGCGCGACGCGCGAATGTGCTGCTCCATGCGCGGGCGGGTGCGCGGCACGATCACGGCCGGCTTGTCGAAGGACAGGATCTCGCAGAAGGTGTTGTAGCCGCCCATGCCCACCACCCCTGCCGCGTCCGCCATGCGCGCCTCGACGTTCGCGTCGAAGGTGATCGCGTCCACCCGGTCCAGGCGCGCCACCCGCGCCTTGAACTGGTCGCGCTTCAGCGGCTGCATGAACGGGCCGAACACCAGCAGCGCGTCGAACGGGATACCGGGGTCGCACTCGTAGGCGCGCAGCACCCAGTCGATCAGCGCCTCGCCGTCGCCGCCGCCGCCGGTGGTGACCAGCACGTAGGGCCGCCCGGTGCCGCCGACGGCGCGGAACGCCGGCGGCGCGGCCTCGCTGGAACGGCGCAGGTAGCCCGTGTAGGTGATCTTCTGGCGAACGTCCTCCGGCAGATCGATGCCGGCCAGCGGCTCGCAGACCTGCGGCAGGCCGTAGACCAGGATGTCGTCGTAGAGCTCGCGCAGCGCCGGCAACGGATTCTTGCGCTCCCACTCCCGCGCCAGCAGGTCCGGATCGTCCATCACGTCGCGCAGGCCCAGCACGAGGCGCGTCCCGCGCGCCTTGAGCGCGCCCAGCGCCTCGTGGATCTCGCCGCGCAGGCCCAGCGGCTCCTTGTCGACGATGAACACGTCGGGCGCGAACACCTTCGCGGTGTGGGTGATGATGGACGCGCGCATCTCCATGATCTCGCCGATGCCGATGTCCAGGCTCAGCGAGGAGTACTCACCATCGTTGAGCTTGATCACACCGGGCACGCGCACGAAGTCCACGCGGCTTCGGAAATCGAAGCTGCCGATGATCGGAGAACCGGACAGGATCAGCACCGACGGCCCGTCGGCGTCCTCCACCAGCGCGTGAGCGATGGTGCGGCAGCGCCTCAGGTGCCCGAGCCCGAAGCTGTCGTGACTGTAGATCAGCACCCGGGGCGGGCGCGGCCGGCCATACATGGGCGCACTCCATCGCGGCGCGTCGCGCGAGGGTACTCAAGCACCCGGACCCGTACAATGGCAGCGCCAGCCCGCCGGACGACGCCCAGGAGGGATCCGAACATGCTCGCCGCCCGCATCACGGCCCCGCGCCGCATGGAGATGGTGGACGTTCCGGAGCCCGATCTGCCGCCGCAGGCGGAAGGCGCGCTGCTGGTCGAGGCGCGCGTGGGCGCGGTGTGCGGCTCGGACCTGCCGAAGTACTGGCGGGAGCTGAAGCCGAAGAAGTACCCGCTGCCGGACGGCCACGCGCTGCACGAGTGCATCGGCACGGTGGTGCGCAGCCGCTCGGCACGCCTGCGCGAGGGCGACGCGGTGCTGGCGCTGCCGGACGGGAGCTGCGGCCTCGCGGAGCGCTTCCTGAGCCACGAGCAGACCGCGGTGGCGCTGCCCGGCGGAACGATTGACGAGGCGCTGGTCATGGCGCAGCCGCTGGGCACGGTGATCTGCGCGCTGCGCCGCCTGCCGAGCCCGCTGGACGCGGACGTGGTGGTGCTGGGCCAGGGGCCGATGGGCCTGATGTTCACGCAGATGCTCGCCGCCGCCGGCGCGCGGCGGGTGGTCGCCGTCGAGCCGGTGGCCCACCGGCGCGAGCTGGCGGCACGCCTGGGCGCGACCCACACGCTGGATCCGCACGCGTGCGACGATCTCGCGGCGGCGCTGCGCGAGGCCACCGGCGGCCGGCTCGCGGACCTCGTGGTCGAGGCGGTGGGACACCAGACGGGCACCCTGGACCAGGCCATCGACCTGGTGCGCCTGGAGGGCACCATCCTCGCGTTCGGCGTACCCGACGACCCCGTGTACCCGGTCCGTTTCCAGACCCTGTTCCGGCGCAAGGCCGTGCTGATCAGCAGCGTGCAGCCGGACCCGCAGCGCGACTTCCCGCTGGCGCTGGACCTGATCCACCAGGGCCGCTACGACCCGCGCCCGCTGGTGAGCCACCGCCTCCCGCTGGCGCAGGCGCCGGAGGCCTTCCGCATCGCCACCGAGCGCAGCGACGGCGCGGTGAAGGTGCTGCTCACCCATGGGTGACGGCGCGACGCCGCCGCACTCACGGCTGTTCACGCCCGGGCCCACGGAGCTGCCGCAGGCGGTCTACCGCGCGCTCGCGACGCCCCTGTCGCCGCCCCGCGGCCCGGCGTTCATGGCGCGACTGGCGCGCGTCGGGAAGCGCCTCGGCGAGGTGTTCGGGACCGCGGGCCCGGTGCTCACGCTCACCGCGTCGGGCACCGGCGCGATGGAGGCGGCGCTCGTGAACCTCGCGCGGCGCGGCGACCCGGTGCTGGTGTGCCACGCGGGCAAGTTCGGCGAGCGCTGGCGCGAGATCGCGGCCGCGCATGACGTGCGCCACCACGTGCTGGAGCGCCCGTGGGGCGAGAGAGTGACGCCGCCGGCGCTGGACGCGGCGCTGGCCGCGCATCCGGACGTGGCGGTCGTGCTGCTCACGCACAGCGAGACCTCGACCGGCGTGGTGCACGACGTCGAGGCGCTGGCCGCGGCGGTGCGCGCCCGCAGCCGGGCGCTCGTCGTCGTGGACGCGGTGTCGTCGGCCGGCGCGCTGCCGCTGCACATGGACGCGTGGGGCATCGACGCGTGCGTCGCGGCGGCCCACAAGGGCTTCCTGTGTCCGCCGGGGCTCGCCTTCGTCGCGCTGGGCCCGCGCGGCGTCGAGGCCGTGGCCGCCGCCGACCGGCCCCGCTACTACCTCGACCTCGGCCCCGCCCTCGCCGGCGCCGCCGACGGCGGCACCCCGTGGACACCGGCGGTGTCGCTGGTGCACGCGCTGGAAGCCGGCCTCGAGTGCCTGCTGCGCGACGGGCTGCCCGCGGCCTGGGCGCGCACCGCCCGCCTCGCCGCTGCCACCCGCGCCGCCGTCGCGGCCCAGGGCCTCGCGCTGTTCGCGCAGCCGCCGGGCGACGCGGTCACCGCGGTGCGCGCGCCCGCCGCGGTGGACGCGCGGCGCGTGGTCGCGGGGCTTCGCGAGCGCGGCTTCGAGATCGCCGGCGGCCAGGACCGCATCAAGCGCGAGGTGTTCCGCATCGCGCACCTGGGCGCGATCCGCGACGCCGACCTGCTGGACCTCACGCAGGCCCTGGACGCGGTGCTCACCGACCTCGGCGCCGCGCCGCCGTCCCCCGGCGCGGCGCGCGCCGCCGCCGCCGCGGTGCTGGACGCGGCGGGCGGGGGCGTCGCGGACCGCCGCGCCTGACCGCGCGGGCGGCTCAGTCGCCGGTCGCCTGGATCCAGAAGCTGGACTCGAATGCGCCGGGCTCCAGCCACGCGCCGACGGCGGCGACGGCCTCGGGCTCGTGGCGGCGCAGCCACGCGTTGGGGCACAGGACGCGCCAGCGCGTGCCGCCGGCGAGCAGGCACGCGAGCGCGCTCTGCTCGGTGTAGGCGCGCCGCGCCCACGCGGCCGGGTAGCCGCACGGCAGGAACACGTCGTGCACGTGCACGACCACGCCGGGCGCGAGGCGCGGCATCACCCGGGTGAACAGGAACTCCACGTCGCTGCCCGGGAGCAGCGCGTGGCTGCCGTCCACGAACAGCACGTCGTTCTCGCCGAGCGCGTCGAACGTCTCCGGCGGCATCGCGGTCACCGATGCGCGGGTGATCTCGCTGCACAGCGCATCGATCTCGCGCCGCGGCTGCGGGTCGATGGAGTGCAGCCACGCGTCCAGGCCGGCGTCCGCGGCCGCGCGGGCCAGGAAGCGGGTGGAGTGGCCCGAGCCCACCTCGATCACCCGCCGCGGCGCGAGGCGGCGCACCAGGGTGTAGGCCATCGCCGCGTCCAGCCCCGAGAACCACTGCTGGTCGAAGCGCGGGCGGTTGCGGTCCGCGGGATCGGCGTGGCGCCACGCGGCGAAGGTCGCGGCGTGGGCGGCGGCGTCGGCGAGGAGGTCCCGGAACGCCTGCGCCCCGGCGTGCAGGCGCCCGGCCAGCCACGCGAGCTCGGCGTCCTCGCCCAGCGGCGCGAGGCTGGGCGGGTACGCGTAGGGCACGAACACGCCGTGCGCGCTGACGCCGGGCACGCCCTCGCGCGCGAGCACCGTCGCGAGCGCCTGCCCGAACGCCGCGAGGCGCTTCACCGTCCGTGCGCGCAGTGCCTGCCCATGGGCGCGCAAGGGTAGCGGCGCGCCACGGCGCCGGCCAGCGCCGCGAGCGCTACGCCGGCACGGGGATCCGCTATCCTCGCCGGCCAGCCCGCGCCCGCGACGCCGCCATGACGATGATCACGCTGCCCCTGGAACGCGACCCGCACTGCAACGTGTGCGGCGGCGACACCTTCATGCGCGGCCCCAACGACCGCCTGAGCAGCACCCGCGAGCTGCCGCGCTGCACCGAGTGCCTGTCGCTGGAGCGTCATCGCCAGCTTCGCCGGGTCTACGCCCGGATCCCGCGCGACGCGCTGGCCGCGATGGACGTGCTGCAGATGAGCCCCGACGTGAGCATCGAGCCCGCGTGGTTCGCGAGCTGCGAGGTGTCGGTGTTCGGCGGCGAGAACCACCTGGACCTGGAAGCCATCGCGCGGCCCTCGGACCGTTACGACCTGGTGATCTGCAACCACGTGCTGGAGCACGTGCGCGACGACCGCGAGGGCTTTCGCGAGCTGCTGCGCATCACCCGGCCCGATGGCCTGCTGCAGGTGACGGTGCCCACGCCCTACACGCGCGAGACCACCAAGGAGCTGGGCGAGCCCGACGAGGGCGCCTTCGGCCACTGGCGCGCCTATGGCCGCGACCTCGTGCAACGCTTCGCATCGGCGGCGCCGGCGGCGCGGCTGGTGCAGGTGGAGGTCTTCGACCCGGTGACCGCCGCCGGCGGCTACGTGTACTTCTGGACACGCAGCGACGCGACGGCCGACCGGCTTCGGCGCTGGCTCGCGCACGCGGGCGCGCCATGAGCGAGCTGCGCGTACCCGAGCAGCTTCCGCCGCGGGTGCGCGACGCGATACGCGAGCAGAGCGAATCGAGCGAGATCCTCCTCGGCTGGGTGCAGCTCACCGTGGTGCTCACCTTCATCGCCCTGTACCTGGTCTCGCCCCGCCCGGCGACCATCGCCGCGACCTTCGAGCCGGTCCCGGTCACGCTCACGGCGTACTTCTGCTTCACGGTGCTGCGCCTGGCGCTGGCCCACCGGCGGCGCCTGCCGCGCTGGCTCATGTACCTGTCGGTGGTCGTGGACATGACGCTGCTGATGGCGCTGATCTGGAGCTTCCACCTGCAGTACCGCCAGCCGCCGTCGTTCTATCTCAAGGCCCCGACGCTGCTCTACGTGTTCATCTTCATCTCGCTGCGCGCGCTCTACTTCGAATACCAGTTCGTGGCCGCCGCGGGCGCGGCGGCGGCGCTCGGCTGGGCGGCACTCGTGCTCTACGTCGTGGTGGCCGAGCCGGGCAATCCGATGATCACCCGGGACTACGTCGAATACATGACGTCGAACAGCGTCCTCATCGGCGCCGAGTTCGACAAGATCATCACCATCCTGATGGTCACCGCGATCCTGGCCATCGCGATCGCCCGCTCGCGGCGCCTGCTGCTGCGTTCGGTGCGCGAGAGCATCACGGCCGAGGAGCTCAAGCGCTTCGTGCCCGACGCGGTGGCCCGCCAGGCCGCCGCGGCGACGCACCTGCGCGTGGGCGAAGGCGAGGTGCGCGAGGCCACCATCTTCTTCAGCGACATCGAGGGCTTCACCACGCTCAGCGAGTCCATGGATCCGTCTTCGCTGATCGCTGTGCTCAACGAGTACTTCGCACTGGTCACCGATCCCATCGAGCGCCACGGCGGCGTCATCAACCAGTACCAGGGCGACGCGATCCTGGCGAGCTTCAACCTGCCCAACGCGCTGGACGACCACGCCGGCGCGGCCGTTCGCGCGGCCCTGGAGGTCCAGGCCCTGCTCGCCGGGCATCGCTTCCGGGGCGGCGTTCGCATCGGCTCGCGAATCGGGATCAACACCGGCGTGGTCATCGGCGGCCTCGTCGGCAACGAGCGCCGTCTCGGCTACACGCTTCACGGCGACGAGGTGAACCTCGCGGCCCGCCTGGAGCAGCTCAACAAGGAGCTGGGCACCCGCATCCTGGTCTCCGGGCGCACCCGGGAGCTCGCGAGCCGGGTGCAGGCGCGCTTCGAGGATTGCGGAGAGACCCGCGTGCGCGGCCGTCAGTCATCGGTGCGCATCCACGCGGTGGAACCGGGCGGCGGATGAGACGCCATGCGGCCCTCGAAGCCCGTGCATCCTTCGCGCGCCGTCGCGAGACGCCGACAGCCGCGTCCGGGTGGTGTCGCAGCAGGCTCAGGGCAGGATTCGCAGGCTCTCAGATAAGCCCTCTGGCCTGCAGCTCGCGAAGGTAGCGCGCGATGTTCTCGCGTGCGCGCCGCTCGTGACGCGCGCGGAAGAACGGGGTGTAGCAGAAGTGCTCGCGCGCGAGCAGCGACGCGAGGAAGTCGCGCTGCTTCGGATAGAACTCCTCGTCCGACATGTGCGGGAACTCGTCGCGCACCGCCACGCTGTCCTCGAGGAAACGCTCCCAGGGCAGCCCGAAGCTGGACAGGTCGATGTCCACCATGTAGGCCTGATCGGCCGTCGCGGGGGCCACGCGAGTGTGCACCGTCGCCATGATCAGGTCGTACACGGCGTCGATGCGCGCCGCAGGCATGACGCCGCGCGAGTGGGCCTTGTAGAGCTCGGCGCTGCGCTTCTCGTTGTCCGACGCGCCGACGTCGTAGATCACGTCGTGGTACCACACCGCGAGCTCGACCGTGTCCGGATCGTCCATGTGCCCGCACGCCGCGTCGAACTGCCCCAGGCAGTGGTCCACGTGCTCGGGGGTGTGGTAGCGGCGGTGGGGCTCGCGATAGTGGGTCGCGATCTCGTCGAACAGGCCATCGGCGCCGTCGCCCGACGTCGAGCATCGCGACCACAGCTTCACGAATCGCTGCCTGTCCATGAAGCGGTTACGGCTTCGCCATCGCCGGCTCGGGCTCGCGGCCAGTATAGCCGATGGCCCCTGCGCGCACCGCCCGCGGGCGTGCGGCCGTGCCCGTCACGGCTCGCGACCGTCGCGCATGTGGTGCAGCTCCGCCTTGAGCTGCTCGAACTGGCGGTGTGAACGCGCGAGCTTGTCGCTGAGCTGGCGCATCACGTCCAGCGCGACGTCGGGATTCTCGGCCAGCAGGTCCAGGAACAGCTCCGCCTCGATGCGCAGCGCCACCGCCTGGCCGCGGGCACGGATGGTCGCCGAGCGCGGCGCGTTCGCGAGCACCCCCATTTCGCCGACCAGGTCGTTGGGGCCGAGGACCCCGGCCACGAAGGTGTCGTCGCCGCTGCCCGCGAGCACCTCCATGTCGCCCTTCATCAACAGGTACGTGCTGTCCGACGGGTCGCCCTGCTCGAACAGGATCTCCTCGTCCTCGAACGTGAGAAGCTGGCTGGTGAACGCGAGCAGCTTGAGCTTGGACGGATCGAGCTTCGCGAACATCGGCACACGCCGCAGGGCTTCGGCTTCGGTCTTGAGATCCACTGTTCGGCGTCCTCGTGCGTTGCCTTTGCTTGCGCGGCCGCGGCTCAGCCGGGGCCCGGTTCCAGCATCCGGGAGAGGTAGCCGTCACGCGCGCTGAGCTCTTCGAAGGTGCCCTGCTCCGCCACCTTACCGTCATCGACCACCAGGACCCGGTCGAAGCCGGATGCATGGCTCGCGCGATGCAGCAGCCAGATCACCGTTCTGCCGCGGAACTCCTGCAGCACGTTGGCCCCGATCGCGCGCTGGCTCGCCTCGTCCAGCGAGGCCGTGGCCTCGTCCAGCACCAGCACGTCCGGGCGCTTGAGCACGGCGCGCGCGATGGACAGCTTCTGGCGCTGCGACGCGGAGAGCCGCGACCCCGCGACGCCCACCTGGAAGTCGAGCCCCACCTCCACCATCGCCTCGTGCAGATCGAGCTTCTCCACCACCTCGGCCACGAGGGCACCCACCTGCGCGGCGCTGCGGGCCCGGCCGTAGACCTGGCGCCCGAAGAGGATGTTGTCCTGGATCGAGACGGCCGAGTTGACCTGCGTGCGGTCGAACGGCTCCACCTTGCGCTCCCCGCTCCCGAAGCGCTCGAGGATGACGCGGCGCGCCTCCACGATGCGCTTCTGGAAGCTCTCGTCGATCAGGCCCAGTCGATGCCGGGCCACCACCAGCTTGAAGGGCAGCGAGAGCAGGAGCCGGCGATCCTCCACCGACAGCTGGTCCGCCGACTTGCCGTCGGCGCGCGAGAGAAGGCCGCGGAACACCGGCAGGTCGTCGGCGCCGATGAAGCTGAACTGCTCGAACAGCGGGCTGCCCGGCTCCACGTCGGCGAAGAGGTCGAGCATCACCTCGGCGACCTGGCGGCCGATCTCGACGAAGTTGCTTTCCAGGCCGAAGTCACGCAGCACCGCGATCACCGGCTCGTTGTACGGCAGCCGCTCGACCTCGAACTCCGGGTCGCGCGGGGCCCCGAACAGCAGGTTCTCCGCGACCGACATGTTGGTGTTGTACGCATCGAGGTCGAACGGCTCCACCATCTTCGCGTAGCGAGGCTCGTCGAGCCGCGCGCGCAGCGCATCGCGCGCGACCAGGATGCGAAGCGCGAGATCGCGGTGGTGCTCCGGGTCGATGCGTCCCTGCAGGCCGAGCTCGAACACGTCGCGCTCCATGTGCACCACGCGCAGCACCTCGAGGGCGCGCGCGGTGAGTGTCTCCGGCCCGTCCGCGCCCGCGGCCGCGTAGTCGATCCAGTCCGCGTCCACGTCGTACGGCGAGTTTCCGCTCCTCTCGGACTCGAGGCGGAACTTCGCCCGGTGGTGCTGGTCGTCCGCCTCCACCTCGGCCTCGCGCTGCGGCCGGTGCATGAGCCCGTAGTACAGGTTGTCGCGCACGCTGCCCGAGCGAAGCAACGGCTGCGGTCCCACGTACGCGAGCCGGCGCCCGGTGACCGACTCCGGCGCCTTGACCAGGTCCAGGCCGGACACCGCGATGCTTCCCGAGGCCGGGCGCAGCAGCCCGGCGATCACCTCCGCGAGCCGGTCCCTGCCCGACGACTCCGTGCCCAGCACGGCGACGGTGCACGGGAGGTCCAGCGAGAAGGACATGCCGCTCGCGAAGCTGCGGGTGCCGTCCACGTCCGACAGGTCCAGGTTGCTCGCGACCATCGGGCCTTCCAGCGCGCCCGCCGTCGCGTCCTCGTACAGCAGCTCGGCCGGCAGCAGCCCCGGAGGCTCGAAGATCTCGCGCAGGAGGTCGTACTTCACCCGCGCGTCCTCCTTCATCTGGTAATAGTTGAGAAGCTCCTTCCACGGTGCCGAGAGATCCTTGTACGCGGCAAGGACCGCCACCAGGGCGCCGAAGCTGAGGTTGCCCTTGATCACCAGGTAGCCGCCGATGGAGTAGAAGAAGAACGGCGTGATCTGCGCGATGAAGTTGTTCAGGAACTTGATCAGGAACTTCTGGCGATAGATCTCCAGACGGATGTAGAAGATCTCGCCGATGCGCTGCGAGTAGTCGGCCAGCTCGAACTGCGAGGTGTCGTGCGTGTGCACCTCACGGGTCCCGGTGACCGCCTCGCCGATGCGCTCGGAGAGCTTGCGCACCTTGAGCACGCGCTCCTTCTTCAGCTCGTTGACGCGACGCTGGAACTTCGGGATCAGCCACCCCTGCAACGGATAGAGCGCTATGGCCGCGGTGCCCAGCACCGGGTCCTGCACGAACATGAAGACCAGGATCGTGATCAGCGTGCCGCCCTGGAACGCGGGCAACGCCACCGAGTCGCCGATGAATCCGCCGATGTCCTCGGTCTCGGCGGTGATCATC
>CBDUCN010000127.1:0-13153 GCA_965365655.1 uncultured Gammaproteobacteria bacterium
TCTCGCTGCCGCGCAACGAGAAGATCCTGATGGGCTCGTACTACGGCTCGGCGCGCCCGTGGATCGATCTCCCGCGGCTGGTGAACCTCTACCTCGCGAAGCGCCTGCACGTCGACGAGCTGGTCACCCGCAGCTACCCGCTGGAGCAGATCAACGAGGCCTACGACGCGCTCGCCGCCGGCGAGGTCGCCCGCAGCGTCCTCCTCTTCGACTGACCGCGAATGGTGTCAAGACTTGACCCCGTCAGGGGGGGCTCTAGGGGATGCCGTTGATCAGGTAGAGCGTGCGCAGCACGTCCGTCGGCTCGGCGTCGGCGCCGAAGGTGGAGACGAAGACGTCGGCGATCTCGCCGGAGCGGTAGAGGTGGCTCAGCACCGCGTCCGTGAGCAGGCGGAAGTCGTCGTCCCCGCGCTCGAAGGCGAGCGCGTAGCTCTCGTGGGTGTAGTAGCGATCCGAGACGCGCAGCGACTTGCGTTCGGCGCTGCCTCGCAGCAGCCCGATCAGGATCGCGCGATCCGCGAAGTACGCGGCCAGCTCGCCGCGCTCGAGGCGCGCGAGGCCGTCGGGGTGGTTGTCCACGGTCACCACCTCGGCGTCGATCTGCAGGTCGGTGAGCGTGTTGCGCAGCGCGTCCTCGGTGGTCGTGCCCGCGCTCACGCCGACCTTCTGGCCGGCGAGATCGTCGAATCCACCGGGGCCGTCGGCGCGGTAGACCACGCTCGCTCCGTCGATGAAGGTGAACAGCGAGAAGTCCACGCGCTCCCTGCGCGCCAGCGTGACGGTGGTGGGTCCGCACAGGATGTCGATCTCGCCCTTCTCGATCATCGCGAACCGGTTCTCGGTCGTGACCGGCACGTAGCGCACGTCCAGCGTGTCCAGGTTCAGCGCCGACTTCACCTCCACGGCGACCCGCCGGCACAGCTCGACGACGTAGCCGGCCGGCTCACCCAGTGCGTCGCGGTAGGCGAACGGCGCCGCGTCGACGCGGTAGCCGATGCGGAACGCGCCGGAGGACTGCACCCGGTCCAGGGTGGCTGCACCGGCGGTGGCGGCCAGCATCAGGCCGGCGGCGAGGGTCACGAGAATGGAACGCATCGGATGGTCTCCTGTCGGGGTTTCACTCGGGTAGCCGGCTGCTGTCGCGGACCGGGACTGCGGACGACGCGCCGGCCCGGAACGTCGTGTCTTCCGGGTGTGCGCCGGGCCGGCGGAAAGGCACGCCCGTCCTCCTTATCAGTCCGTGGCGCCCGGGGTTCGGCCCGCGGCGCGGTCTCATACGTGCCGGGCGGGTCTGGCACATGCGTGTCCGACAGGTGCTGCGGTCGCGTCCACGTGCCGGGCGCCGGCGAGGAGAATACGGCCTTTCCGGCAGCAGGTCGCGCGGCGTGCACCGCACGCGGGACCGCAGCGGCCGGGCATCCGGCGAGCGCGCGGGGACGAGCCACCTCGCGGCGCGTGTCACCCGTTCGCGAACTCATGGCGCCGCAGCCGCCAGGCCGCGTGGGCGGCAAGGGCGCCCACGACGATCGCGCCGCCGATCAGCGCCGCGCGCGTCGGCACCTCGCCCACTCCCAGCCACACCCACAGCGGTCCGAGCACCGTCTCCAGCAGGAGCAGCAGCGTGACCTCCGCGGCGGGCAGCGTCCGCGCGCCGTGGGTCAGCAGGGCGAACGCGAGCGGCAGCACCAGCAGCCCCATCGCCGCGAGGCTCGCGACCTGTCCCGGTGCGAGTGCCAGCGGCGCGGCCAGCGGGGCCGCGGCGAGACCGGAGAGCAGCGCGCCGGCTCCGGTCGCGGGCACCAGGTTCAGGTCGTGGCGGCGGCGCACCAGCACGAAGATCGCCGCCAGCGACAGCGCGACCGCGAGCGCGCTGAGGTCACCCGGCAGGTTTCCCCGGCCGAGACCGTCGTGCACCACGATCGCCACGCCCGCGAGGCCTGCGGCGATGGCCGCCCAGGTCGCGCCGGCGATGCGCTCGCGCAGCACCGCCAGCGACAGCAGCGCGGCGATCAGCGGCGCGGTGGCCATGACGACCAGGGTGTTCGCGACGCCGGTGTGGTGCAGTGCGACGACGAAGGCGATCGCGTTGACGGCGTGCAGCAGCGCCACTGCGCCTCCGGTCGCGCCGAGGGCGCGCAGCTCCGCCAGCCAGCGCCGCCGGTGCGCCACCAGGTGCACGCCGAGCAGCGCCGCCCCGCTCAGCAGTCCGCGCGCGGCGGCCACCGTCCACGGGTCGCTGTCGGCGAGGCGCACCAGCAGGGTGTCGGGCGTGAGCACCAGCACGCCCATCAGCGTGAGCGCGAAGCCCCTGCCGTGGGCGCTCATCGCCGCCATCGCGTCCCCTGTCGTCGTCGTGCCGCGTCGCGGCCGGCGGCGCCGCCCGCGACGCGCATGTTCGCAGATCCGGAACGGCATCGGGGCGCGCCTGATCCACGTCACCCGCCGCAATGGCCCGGGCGGATACGCTGCTCGCGCTCGCGCAGGTGATCGCGGAGGGACGGCATGCACAAGCGGGTCTACTTCTTCGGCGAGGGCACCGCCGAGGGCGGTGCGGAGCAGGCGGCGCTGCTCGGCGGCAAGGGCGCGAACCTGGCCGAGATGTCCCGCATCGGCGTGCCGGTTCCGGCGGGCTTCACGATCACCACCGCGGCCTGCAACGAGTTCACCGCCGCGGGCGGCTCGCTGCCGGACGGGCTCGTCGACGAGATCCGCGAGCACCTCGCGCGCGTGGAGGCCGCGATGGGCGCGCGTTTCGGCGATCCGGCGCAGCCGCTGCTGCTCTCGGTGCGCTCCGGTGCGCGCCGCTCGATGCCCGGCATGATGGACAGCGTGCTGGACCTGGGGCTCAACGAGACCGTCGTGCGCGGTCTCGCGGCGCGTACCGGCAACCCGCGCTTCGCGTGGGACACGTACCGCCGGTTCCTGCACATGTATGCGGACGTCGTGCACGGCCTGGGCCGCGACGACGACGCGTTCGAGCGTATGCTCGACCACGCGCGCCGCGAAGCCGGCGCCCGCGACGATCTCGGGCTCGACGCGGCAGCGCTGGAGGCGCTGTGCGGGCGCTACCGTGAGTACGTCGCGAGCGCGCTGGGCCACCCGTTGCCCGACGCCCCGCTGGACCAGCTCCTCGCCGCAGTCGCGGCGGTGTTCCGCTCCTGGAACAACGACCGCGCGGTGGCCTACCGCGCGATGTACGGCATCCCCGACGACTGGGGCACCGCCGCGAACGTGCAAGCCATGGTGTACGGCAACCTGGGCGACGACTGCGCGACCGGCGTCGCGTTCACCCGCGACCCGGCGACCGGCGAGCGGCGGTTCTTCGGCGAGTACCTGGTCAACGCGCAGGGCGAGGACGTGGTGGCCGGGGTGCGCACGCCGGCGCCGGTGCCGGATCCGGACGACGGCGACCCGACCTCCATGCAGCGGCGCATGCCGCAGGCGTACCGCGAGCTGGTGGACGTGCAGGCGCGCCTGGAGGCGCACTTCCGCGACATGCAGGACATCGAGTTCACGGTGCAGCAGGGCAGGCTCTGGATCCTGCAGACGCGCAGCGGCAAGCGCACCGGCTTCGCGGCCATCCGCATCGCGGTGGAGATGGTGGACGAAGGCCTGATCGACGCGCGCACCGCGGTCGCGCGCGTGGATCCCGAGGCCGTGACGCACCTGCTGCGCCCGGTGTTCGACGCCGATGCGAAGGCCGCCGCCGAGGCCGACGGCCGCGTGCTCGCGCGCGGCCTGCCGGCCGGCCCGGGCGCCGCCGCCGGGCGTATCGCGCTCACCGCGCGCGACGCGGTCGCGATGGCGCAGTCCGGCGAGCGCGTGCTGCTGGTGCGCCAGGACACCAGCGCCGACGACATCCGGGGCATGCAGGCCGCCGAGGGCGTGCTCACCGCACGCGGCGGCATGACGTCTCACGCCGCGGTGGTCGGGCGCCAGATGGGCAAGGTGTGCGTGGTGGGCTGCGGCGACCTGGAGCCGGACCCCGCGGGCGGCGCGGT
The DNA here is from genome assembly GCA_965365655.1 of uncultured Gammaproteobacteria bacterium. Lineage (GTDB taxonomy): Bacteria > Pseudomonadota > Gammaproteobacteria > HK1 > HK1 > JBFHNV01. Next base: position 4,002 of record CBDUCN010000127.1, read on the forward strand.
GACCGTGAACGGCCGGCGCTTCGCTGCCGGCGAGTGGCTGTCGCTGGACGGCTTCACCGGCGAGGTGATCGCCGCCGAGTTGCCGACCCGGCCGTCGGACGTGCTGCAGGTGCTGTTCGAGGGCCGTGACGCGTCCGACGCGCCCGGCTACGAGCGCTTCGCGCGGCTGATGGCGTGGGCTGACGAGCTGCGCCGGCTCGGCGTGCGCGCGAACGCCGATCAGGGCGGGCAGGCGCGCCAGGCCGTGACCCTGGGCGCGCAGGGCATCGGGCTGTGCCGCACCGAGCACATGTTCTTCGGCGACGGGAAGATCGGGCCCATGCGCCGCGCGATCCTGGCCGAGGATGCCGACGAGCGCGCGCGTGCGCTGGATGCCCTGCTCGCGCTGCAGCGCGCGGACTTCGCGGAGCTGTTCCGCGCCTGTGACGGCTTGCCGGTGACGGTGCGCATGCTGGACCCGCCGCTGCACGAGTTCCTGCCCCGCGGCGACGGCGATGTGGCGGCGCTGGCCTCGGAGCTCGGATGGGAGCCCGCACGCCTCGCGGCGCGCATCGAGGCGCTGCGCGAGTCGAACCCGATGCTGGGCCACCGCGGCTGCCGCCTGGGCATCACCCGCCCCGACATCACCGCGATGCAGACCCGCGCGATCCTCGAGGCGGCGCTGGACGCGCGCGCCGCGGGCGTGCGCGTGCACCCGGAGATCATGATCCCGCTGGTCGCGTTCCCGTCGGAGCTGGACGACCAGGCTCGGGTCGTGCGCGCCCAGGCGGCCCAGGTCATGGCGGAGCGCGGCGAGCGCATCGACTTCGACGTGGGCACGATGATCGAGCTGCCGCGCGCGGCGCTGGTGGCCGACGACATCGCGCGCAGCGCCGAGTTCTTCAGCTTCGGCACCAACGACCTGACCCAGACCACGCTGGGCATGAGCCGCGACGACATCGGGCCGGTGCTGGAGCACTACCGCACCGCGGGCCTGCTCGCGTCGGACCCGTTCCAGCACCTGGACGAGGCCGGCGTCGGCGCGCTGGTGCGCATCGCGGTCGAGAAGGGCCGTGCGACACGGCCGGACCTGGCGGTGGGGATCTGCGGCGAGCACGGCGGCGACCCCGCATCGGTGGACTTCTGCCACCGTGCGGGACTGGACTACGTGTCCTGCTCGCCGCTGCGCGTGCCGGTCGCGCGGCTCGCGGCGGCGCAGGCCGCGGTGCGCGAGGACGGCGCGGACTGAGCGCCCGCGCCGCGTGCGGCTCGGGGGGCCGCGGCTCCGGGCCGTGACGCGTGACGCCGATGGGCGGGCCGCGACGGTGGGCTGTGGTGCCCACGGCCGGGGTGCGGCGGTGGGCCGTGGTGGCGCTGACGACGTGCGTCGCCGGCCCGTCGCGGCCGCGCCGGAGGCCTGTCACGCTGCGTCACCGGTCCGTCGTCTCCGCGCCGCAAGCCTGTCGCACTGTGTCGCCGGCCCGTCGCCGGCCCGTCGCTGGCCCGTCGCGGCCGTGCCGCGGCGGCGCCGACGACCCGCGTCCCGCGGCGCGCGGGCGCCGTTCACCGGTTGCCCGCGTGCGCGTGACGCGGCGCCCGCCGCTGTCATAGATTGGCGGGCTGACGCCACGCCTTCCGGAGTATCGATGCCCGACCCCGCGCCCGCGGACCTCGCCGCCCTCGCCCGGTGGGACACGCCCACCATCTGCAACGCGCTCGAGATCGTGGTCCCGGAGCGCCGCGCCACCGGCTTCACCACCGAGCACCTGCACTGCCTGGACCCGTCGCTGCCGCCGATGGTGGGCTACGCGCGCACGGTGACCTACCGCTCGGTGACGCCGTCGGACCTGGACCCGGCGGCGCTGCGGTCGCGCCGCGCCGCGTACTACGAGTACGTCGCGTCGCCGCCCGGGCCCACCATCGCCGTGGTGCAGGATCTGGACCCCGTGCCCGGCTTCGGCGCGCTGTGGGGCGAGGTGAACACCGCCGTGCACAAGGGCCTCGGCTGCCTGGGCGCGGTGACCAACGGCTCCGTGCGCGACCTGCCCGACTGTGCGCCCGGCTTCCAGATCCTCGCCGGCAAGGTGGGCCCGAGCCATGCCCACGGCCACGTGGTGGACTTCGGCGGGCAGGTGAACGTGTTCGGCATGGCGGTGCGCCACGGCGACGTCATCCACGCCGATCGCCACGGCGCGGTCGTGATCCCGGCCGCCGCGGTGGCCGGCATCCCCGCGGCGGTGGAGCTGATCGCGCGGCGCGAGGCCGTGATCCTGGAGGCCGCGCGCGCGCCCGGCTTCGGCATCGAGGCGCTGAAGAAGGCGATGGCGGACTCCGCCGACATTCACTGAGGACCGTTCTCGTGGCGAAGAAGAAGCTTCTGTTCATCATGCCCATCCACGAGGAGGGCATGAAGCTCGCGTACGACCGCGACGACGTGGAGGTCGCCGTGACGCGGAACCTGTCCGGCCCCGGCCTGCTGCAGGACATCCGCGACGCCCACGGCATCCTGGTGCGCGCGGCGAAGATCAGCCGCGAGGTGATCGCGGCTGCGGAGCAGCTCGAGGTGGTCTCGCGCCACGGCGTGGGCTACGACGCGGTGGACGTCGCGGCGCTCACCGAGCGCGGCATCCCGCTCACCATCACCCCCGGCGCGAACGCGGTGTCGGTGGCCGAGCACGCGATGTTCCAGATGCTCGCGCTCGCGAAGCGCTGCACCGAGCACGACCGGGGCGTGCGCGAGGGGCGCTTCGCGCAAGGCCGCGTCGCGATGCGCGCCACCGACGTGCAGGCGAAGACCATGCTGATCCTGGGCTTCGGCCGCATCGGCTCGCTGGTCGCGCCGCGCGCGCTCGGCTTCGGCATGCGGGTGCTGGCCTGCGATCCCTACATCGACCAGGCCGTCATCGAGAAGGCCGGGTGCACGCCGGTGAAGGACTTCCGTGCCGCGCTGCCGGAGGTGGACGTGCTCACCGTGCACACGCCGCTCACCGACGAGACCCGCCGCATCATCGGCGAGCGGGAGCTTGCCGCCCTGAAGCCCGGTGCGCTGGTGCTCAACACCGCGCGCGGCGGCATCGTCGACGAGGACGCGCTGGCCGCGGCCCTGCAGTCCGGACACGTCGCGGGCGCGGGCGTGGACGTGTTCGAGGACGAGCCCAGCCAGCCCGACGTGACGCGGGCGCTGTTCGCGTGCGACAACGTGATCATGAGTCCGCACGTCGCCGGCGTGTCGCTGGAGGCCGGCATCCGCATGGGCCGCATGTCGGTGCGCAACGTGCTGGACTGCTTCGACGGCCGCCTGTCGCCGGACGTGGTGGTCAACAAGGAGGTGCTCGGGCGCACCGCGCGCCGCGCCTGAACGAATCCGCGTGCCGTCTCACGCGGCGCGCGACGAACGCGAATGCCACCGCCCCGAAACGGCGGTGCGCCAGACACACCCGAGGAGATGCGAACGATGAGAACCCGACTGCGCGACACCTGGGCCGCCGGCAAGGCCGGCATCAACGCCTGGCTCTCGATGCCGAACACCGTGAGCGCCGAGATCACCGCGCGCCAGGACCTCGACTCCGTGACCATCGACCTGCAGCACGGCCTCAACGACTACCAGGCCGCGCTCTCGATGCTGCAGGCGATGGAGCCCGGCACCGCGACGCCGATGTGCCGCGTGCCGTGGCTCGAGCCGGGCATCATCATGAAGGTGCTGGACGCGGGCGCGCTGGGCATCATCTGCCCGATGGTGAACACCCCCGAGGATGCGGAGGCGCTGGTGCACTGGGCCAACTACGCGCCGCGCGGCACTCGCAGCTTCGGCCCGACGCGCGCCGTCATGGCGTACGGAGCCGACTATCCGTCAAAGGCCAACGCCGCGGTCGTGACGCTCGCAATGATCGAGACCGTGCAGGCGCTGGAGAACGTGGACGCCATCGTCGCGACGAGGGACCTCACCGGCGTCTACATCGGCCCCAGCGACCTCAGCCTTTCGATGGGGCGAACGCCGAAGCTGGATCAGGACGATCCGGAGGTCGTTAAGGCGATCGAGAACATCCTCGCCGCCGCGAAGAGCGCCGGCGTGCGCGCGGGAATCCACTGCATCTCCACCGACTACGCGAAGCAGATGATCGCGAAGGGCTTCGACCTCGTCACCGTAGGCGGCAGCGACATCCGGATCTACACCGCGGCGCTCGCGGAGCGGGTGGCCGCGATGCGGAGCTGAGGGGCGCGTCCCCGGGCGCGAATAGGGGTCAAGACTTGACCCCATCCGCGTCGTCCACCACGCGTAGCGCGATCACGTCGCTCTTCTCGTTGATCACCATGCTCTCGTCCACGCGCACGCAGGTGCCGGCGTGGGTGCCGCCGGCGGTGAAGGTGCACACCTGCACGTAGCGCTCGTCGATGCGCGGCAGCGGGAAGTACTGCTGCACGACCTGGTCGCGAGACTCGAACTGGCCCTCGGTGGCCTCCATCACCTTGCCGTCGCGGTCGACGATCTGGATGTTGCGGCCGCAGCGCCCGACGATGGGCTTCACGACGTGGCCGGCCGCCTCCAGCTCCGGGGTCAGGTCGAACGCGGCGTTGAGCAGCAGCGGGTGGTTCGGAAAGAGCTGCCATAGCACGGGCAGAATCGCCTTGTTGCTGGGCACCAGGGTCCACAGCGGCTCGTAGACCATCACGCCCTCGCGCAGCAGCACGTCGACGAGGCGCGGCGGGCCGTCGTAGCGCTCGCCGGGCAGCGCGGTGCGCAGCCGTTCCTCGTCGTGCTCGCACTCGGCGCGGAGCTGATCGAGCGCGGTCTCCCAGGCCCATGTCTTCCACACGGTGCGGATCGGCTCGCCGTCGGGATCCAGCACGTTGCCGTCGTCGTCCCATGTCAATCCCGACGTGCCGCGGATGATCGTCGATCGGATTCCCGCCGCGTCCATCGCCTCCTGCATGAACAGCGCGTGGTAGGTCTCCTCGAGGTCGCGATCCTGCATGATGTGCACGACGCCCTCGATGCGCCGCTTCGCCCACGCGTCGCGCAGCGCCGCGTGCAGCCCGGCGCCCGCGTCGCGGCCGACGCGGCAGCCGAAGTGCCGCGCCCAGCGGCCCTGCACCTTGCCGGTCTCCATGTGACACGACGCCGAGTCGCAGTTGTACTCGTACACCTTCAGCCCGCGCTCCGAGAGCGAGAAGTCGAAGCGCCCGGTGATCATCTCGTTGCGGCGGTTGCTCCATGACTGGTGGATGCGCGGCCACAGCGCGCGCGGCAGGTTGAAGCGCGCGAGCAGCGCGTCGTCGCGCAGCACGTAGTCGGTCGCGTGCAGGAACAGCGCGTGCAGCTCGTCGGTCGCGTCGCGAAGCTCCTCGTGGGCGGTGTCGGAGACCGTGAAGAAGCGGTGCTGATCCTCGTCTGCGCACGCGAGGCGGTGTCCGCCCATCATCTCGATGTACGCAGCCTCGTCGGCGTTCGCGGGATTCAGCCACGAACGCGCCGCCTGGCCCCGGTCGGGCACCGCGCGCGACGCGATGTTGAGCACCGCCGGATCGACGATGCGAACCGGCTCCGCGTGCGTGTCGTCGTCGGTCTGGATCACCCAGCCGAGGATGGTCGCGTCGCCGAACGAGCACTCCAGCCAGTACTCGCCGTCGGCGGTGACGGTCGCGTTGATCTCGCGCGACCAGTCGCGGCCCTCAGGCCACGGACGGTGGTCCACGTTCTGCTCCGCGAGGCGCACCCAGTCGTTCGACACCTCGGTGACCACGGCGACGTGGCCGGTGCGCTCGAACTCGCCGCCCTCGTCCCAGATCAGAAGGCAGCCCGGCTCGGGCGGGCGCTTCGCGCCGTTGCGGAAGGCCTTCAGCGGCACGCGCTCGTCGCTGCCCACGACGCGCGCCGAGGTCAGCTCGAAGATGTCGAACGCCATCGCGACGTCGTCGAAGATCCAGCCCTTGTTGACGTACAGCCAGCGGCGTGCGAATTCCACGCACTGCCACTTGTGGCCCATGTAGATCCCGTCGAGGTAGCTGCGGTAGGCGTGGCGGTCCGGAAGCTGCTCGTCGTCGGCGGAGTCGTAGTCCGACGAGTACGCGGGCACGCCGCCCGGCGCGTGGCCGAGCAGGGTGCCAAACTTCTCGGGCGGCGGGGTGGGGCGCTGGCTCATCGGGAGGCGGGTCCGGCTGCAAGACGGGGCGCGGATTCTGAGGCTGGCACGGTGTGCGCGCAATCGCCGGGCGTCGTGCGCCGCACGCGGACGTCACCCGGCCTGTCGCGTGCGCGCATTCGTGTCCGGTCACGGACGGCACGTACCGGGCCGGCCGGCGCCGGAATGCCGCTATCCGATCATGAATGCGCGTGCGCGGCCTTCGCCGTCACTCCGTGAGCGTCAGCAGGATGTCGGCGTACCAGGCGCAGTTGAGCCCCAGCGCCTCGTCCAGCTCGAGGTCCCGCGTCCCGAGGTCCAGCCGCGCCGAGTGCACGCCGAGCAGGATCCACGGCAGGTCACCGGACACCGGGTGGCGCTCGCTGGCGCGCATCACCACCGGCGCGCCGCTGGTGCCGCGGTGGGTGCGCGCGTCGGTCAGGAAGTAGCCCTCGCCCTGGAAGCGCAGGCCGTAGGACGAGGCCACCACCGCCTGACGCACCACCGCCATGTGGTGCAGCGTGTCGTGGAAGCCCAGCGGAAAGCCGACCACGAGCAGCGAGGTGCCGACCTCGACGTGCTCCAGGTCGCTGTTCAGGTGTTCGGGCGTGAATGCCCTGTAGACCAGCGTTCGCGGCAGCGCCGCGCGCTCCAGCTCGATGGTGGCCACGTCCACCTCGCCGGCGGCGTCCAGGCCCTGGCGCCAGATCGCGGTGCCGTCGCGGTAGAGCGGGATCGAGAAGCCGGTGGACTGCGCGAGGTCGCCGGCATCGACGTGGAGCTCGATCTCGATGCGGTCCGGGAAATGCTCGCTGGGCTCGTCGATCAGCACGTGCCGGCTCGTTACCAGGAACAGCCGTTCGCCGCGCTGGAAGAAGAAGCCGCTGGCGTTGGTCAGTCCCCGCGGCCCGTCGAAGGTCAGGATGCGCGTCGCGGTCAACAGCACTGGTTCGATCATCGCCGCCTCCGTCCGCGCTGCGCAGGGCACCGCCCGGCGAGGATGCCGGGCATGGGTCTGCGCGTGCGCGGCAGTTTACGGCCTGGCGGCGGGCGGGTCCGCCGCTGCCCGGGAGGTGACGCGAGCGGTGCGCTCGGGGAGACGGTGGGTGCCGCGGCGCGCGGAACGCGCTCAGCCGGCGAGCAGCTTGCTGACGCACAGCGCCGCGACGCCGCCCTTCGCGGAATCGTCGCCGGGCATGGTCGCCCAGCCGGCGCTCTCCACCAGGCCCTTGCGCTTCCAGTCGGTCTCGTCGCGCAGCTTGAGCAGCGCGGGCGCCGCGTCGGGGGCGCTGCGCGCCTGCGCGGCGCAGATTGTCGCCTGCTTCTCGACCACGGCGTCCTGCGCCATGCGCAGCGCGCTGCCCTGGCTCTCCCAGCCGAAGCCGTAGCCGAACCAGCTGAAGCCGACGGCAGTCCACACGGCGATGCCCACGAGGGCGCTGAAGATCATCTGCGGCGGCGACCAGGGTCGTCTGTTCGGATCCATGTCGATATCCTTTTGGGTATGGGCGGGAGATCCCCCGCCTGACGACCCTGTATACCGCCCGGGCGTGGTCGCAGTCTGTGCGCCAGCGTACATTGGGACTGGCGTCGTGCCGGCCATACCGCACGGCGCAGTCTTCGTTCCTTCGGTCGCGACGGCGGAAACCATGCGTGCAGACGTGAGCGGCGACGCCCCCCGCAACCGGCTCCTGGCCGCGCTGCCTGAAGACGTGATGGCGCGCCTCGCGCCCGATCTCGAGCCGATGCACCTCGCGCTTGGCGAGGTGATCTACGAGGCGCACGAGACGCTGCGCCACGTCTACTTTCCCGCAACCGCGATCGTGTCGCTGCTGTACACGATGGAGGACGGGCGCTCGGTGCAGATGGGCGTGGTGGGCCGTGACGGGGTCGTGGGGATCGCGGTGTTCATGGGCGGCGAGACCACCCCGAACCGGGCCGTGGTGCAGAGCGCCGGGGACGCGTATCGGATGCGTCTCGCGCCATTTCGCAGCGAGTGCCGGCGCATGGGCGCGCTGCAGCGCCTGTTGCTGCTCTACACCCAGGCGCTGCTCACCCAGATGTCGCAGTCGGCCGCCTGCAACAGCCTGCACTCGGTTGAGCAGCGGCTGTGCCGCTGCCTGCTGCTCAGCCACGACCGGCTGGATGCGGACGAGCTGGTCATGACCCAGGAGCTGATCGCCGGGATGCTCGGGGTGCGCCGCGAGGGCGTGTCCGCGGCGGCGAACCGCCTGCAGGACGCGGGGCTCATCCGCTACGCCCGTGGCCGCATCCGGATCCTGGACCGGCCAGGTCTGGAGGCGGCGGCCTGCGAGTGCTACCAGGTGGTCCGGTCCGAGTGCGACCGGCTGCTCGAGCGGACCTGACGCCCCCGGAGACCGGTCTCCGCGCCCCCCGGTCCGGCGGCGAGGCCCGCGGCCGCGGGCCCGGGTGCGCTCCCCTTGAAAACGTCCGCGCCGCCCCAATGTGCCGAGCGCTGCGGGCGTCGCGCCGGCCGGAGCCGGCTCGGCTGCGGCACCCGCCGAACCTGACACTGAGGACACACACATGGCAGCAAAGAGCTCGAACCTGAAGATCCGCCCGCTCCACGACCGGCTCATCGTCCGGCGCCTCGAGGAGGAGCGGACCTCGGCTGGCGGCATCGTCATTCCGGACAGCGCCACCGAGAAGCCGATCCGGGGCGAGGTCGTCGCGATCGGCAACGGCAAGGTGCTGGACAGCGGTGACGTGCGCCCGCTGGACGTCAAGGTCGGCGACCAGGTGCTGTTCGGCAAGTACGCCGGCACCGAGGTCAAGGTGGCCGGAGACGAGCTCCTCGTGATGCGCGAGGACGACGTCATGGCCGTCTTCGAGGGCTGAGAACCGGGTCCGGGCGCGAACGCGCCCGTCATCGTCACGTTTCAAGAGGAATTCGGAAAATGGCAGTGAAGGAAGTCCACTTCGGCGAGGACGCCCGGGTGCGCATGGTGCGCGGCGTCAACGTGCTCGCCAACGCGGTGAAGGTCACCCTCGGCCCGAAGGGCCGCAACGTCGTGCTCGAGAAGAGCTTCGGCG
>CBDUCN010000128.1:0-13119 GCA_965365655.1 uncultured Gammaproteobacteria bacterium
CGCGTGCGACGCGGCGCGCGCGGCGTCCGCTCACCGGGGGACGGACGCGTGCACGGGGGCAGAGGGCCTCGCGTGCGGCATGACGGCGCGTGACATCTCCCATGGCCGCAATCCTACCGGCGCGTGACGATCCCGTTCCCGGTCGGTGCGCCGCGGGCCCGTCGAATGCCGCGACCGGGGCCGCCCCCGCGAAGGCGGCCGCGCGATCCTGCTCCACGCGATCGCCGGCCGGGTGTCAGGTCGGCGCGGCGTCGTCGAGCTTGATCACCCGGATCTGATCGGTGGTGCCCGGACGCTGGTGGTAGCCGGCGGTGATCACGACGAGGTCGCCGGCGTGCAGGTGGGCCAGCTTCCTCGCGGACTCGATCGCGAAGTCGATCTTCTCCCGGTCGCTCAGCGATTCCGGGCACAGCAGCGGCGTCACGCCCCAGTTCATCGCGAGCCTGCGCGCGGTCAGCGGCAGCGCGGTGACGGCGAGGATCGGACAGTCGGGGCGGTGCTTCGAGATCTGGCGCGACGTGAAGCCGGTGGTGGTGAGGCTGATGATCGCGGCTGCGCCCAGGGTCGCGGCCATCGACACCGCGGCCTGGCTGACCGCGTCGGTGATCACGTTGGCCGGGTTCGGCTGGATGGCCTGCAGGTGGCCGTAGTCGCGCAGATAGGACTCCGCCTTCAGCGACAGCGCGGCCATCGTGGACACCGCCTCGATCGGGTAGTTCCCCGCCGCCGTCTCGCCGGACAGCATCACCGCGGAGCTGCCGTCGAGGATCGCGTTCGCGACGTCGCTCGCCTCCGCGCGCGTCGGGCGCGGATTGCGCTCCATCGAGTCCAGCATCTGCGTCGCGGTGATCACCGGCTTCCCGCTGTACACGGTCGCGCGGATGATGCGCTTCTGGGTGCCCGGCACGTCCGCGAGCGGCAGCTCCACCCCGAGGTCGCCGCGCGCGACCATGGTGCCGTCGGCGGCGGCGACGATCTCCTCGAGGTTCTCGACCCCGCTGCGGTTCTCGATCTTGGCGATGATCGGGATGTCGGCGCCGTGCTCGCGCAGGATCGCGCGCATCGACTCGATGTCCTCGCCGCGCTGCACGAAGGAGGCCGCGATGTAGTCCACCTCGTGCCGCGCCGCGAAGGCCAGCTCCTCGCGCAGCGTGTCCTGCGCGGCCGCGTCTCCGAGACCCAGCAGCAGCTGCGTGCCCGGGAGGTTGATGCTCTTGCGCTCGCTCAGGACGCCCCCCACCACCACCTTGCACAGCAACGCGTCGGGCTCCTGGCGCAGCACCTCCAGCTCGATGTTGCCGTCGTCGATCAGGATCCGCTCGGCGGGCAGCACCTCGGTCACGAGGCCCGGGTAGGACACCGACACGCCGCGCGCGTCGCCGTCGCGCGCTGCCGCGTGCAGGCGGAACTCGTCGCCCGGGTTCAGCGTGACCGGTGCACCGCCGGCCAGCGTGCCGCTCCGGATCTCGATGCCCCTGGTGTCGATCATCGTCGCGATGAACACGCCGAGCTCGTCGGCCGCCGCGCGCGCGCGCTCCATGCGCCGCGCGTGGTCCTCGAACTTCCCGTGCGACAGGTTCAGCCGCACGACGTTGGTGCCGGCCCGGATCATCGCGCGCAGCGTCGCGTCGTCGTCGCAGGCCGGGCCGATGGTGGCGACGATCTTGGTCTTGCGCAGCACGCGGCGCGACGGCATGGGCGGGTTCCTCTGCATCGGTTTCAGGCCGCGCGGCCTTCCAGCATCGCCTCGATCAGCGCCTGCACGGACAGCGCGGCGGCGAAGTCCGGCATGCCGTGCGCGTCGCCGGCGACCGCCCGCGCGGCGTTCGCGAGCTGCCGCTCGTAGCCGGCCTCGCGCGGATCCGCGACGTCGGCGAGATCGGCCTGCCACTCGCCGCCGTCGCTGCGCTGCAGGCGGTTCCAGTCCAGCACCCGGCACGATGCGCGGGTGCCGTAGAGGGTGAACTCCACCCGGTCGGGGCCGGTACCGCCGACGCTGCCGGTGACGGTCACCGGCACGCCGCCGGCGGTGAGCGCCGCCTGCAGGTGCGTCTCCGCGCCGTCGCCCGGCGGGAAGCGCGCGAAGCTGCGCTCGAGCGTCGCGGGGCCGAGCAGCCGCTCGGTGAGGTAGATCCAGTGCGACAGCACCTCGCGCGTGAAGCCGCCCTCGGCACGCCGCGAGAGCCAGGACGCGGCGTCCATCTGCCACTCCCGGGGCCACTGCGAGAAGTGCACGATGATGTCGACGCCGGTCGGCTCGCCGAGGGTCCCGGCGGCCTGCGACTCCTCGATCGCGGCCGTGGCCACGGCGGAGGCCAGCGAGAAGTTGACGATGTTCACGACCCCGGCGGCCCGCGCGGCGTCCGCGAGCTCGCGGCTCTGCGCGACGTCCACGCCCAGCGGCTTCTCGCAGTACACCGCCTTGCCGGCGGCGATCGCCGCCAGCGCGTGCTCGCGGTGGGCGAGCGGCGGGCTCGCGACGTACACCACCCGGGTTCCGGGATCGCCGATGGCCGCCGCGGCGCTGTCGGCGATGCGCAGCGACGGGTACAGCTCGGTGGTGCGCCGGCACGCGTGCGGGTCCGGGTCCCACGCGACGACGGCGTCGAAGCCCGGGTAGCTCGCCATGTTGCGAAGCATTCTCTGGCCCATCACGCCGAGGCCGATCACCGTCGTCTCATGGTTGTCCACGTGCCGTTCTCTCCCCGATGGCTGCTTCCCCCGCCGCACGGCGGCCCGGGAAACGCCAGATGGTAGCGAGGAGGAGGGGTCAAGTCTTGACCCCTTCTGCCTTCCGCCCTCCGCGGTGAGCCCTTCTGCGGGCCCCTTCCCGCCTGCCGGGGTTGGTCCGGATTGCGCCGGATCAAGAACGCGGCCGTCGGGCCGAGCAGAATGCGGGGAGCGGATCCGCACGTTCGGAGGTTGTGACATGCCCAGACCCGATAAGCCCGAGGCCGCCGAGGTCGCGCGCGAGGGCCGCTACCACGACCCCGGCTGCGCGTACTGCCCGCCGTCGGTGCGCGCGTGCCGCGAGGGCGAGGGCGACGCGCGGGGGCCCGGCTACTGCCCGTCGAAGGTCGCGCCGGAGCAGATCGAGGCCGCCGCGGAGCGATATGCGGACCCGTTCGTGCTGCGCGTCGCGCAGGAGTCGGCGCGCGTGGAGAGCGAGGGCTACTGCCGCTGGACGCGGGTGGAGGAGGTCTGCCAGTTCGCGCGCAAGATGGGCTTCACCCGCATCGGCATCGCGAGCTGCATCAGCTTCCTGGATCTCACCAACGTGATGAGCCGCATCCTGGAGAGCCACGGCTTCGAGGTCGTGTCGGCGGCGTGCAAGAACGGCGGCGTGCCCAAGGAGGACATCGGCCTCGAGGACGCCGAGAAGATCCGCCCGGGCGGGCACGAGTCGATGTGCAACCCGGTCTCGCAGGCGGAGCTGCTGAACCACGCCGGCTGCGAGCTGAACGTGATCATGGGGCTGTGCGTGGGCCACGACAGCCTGTTCACGATGCACTCGAAGGGGCTGGTGACCACGCTCGTCGCGAAGGACCGGGTGCTGGCCCACAACCCGGTGGGCGCGCTGAACCTGGCGGACTCGTACTTCAGCCGCGTGTGGGGTCCGCAGCGTCCGCAGAAGACGCCCAAGCTGCCGCGCGAAGGGCGGCGGCGCTGAGCGCCGCCTGACGCGGCGCGCGCAACCGGAGGCATACGGCGATGGCAGACGACGACGAGATTGGCTCGCCCGAGGTCGGGGCGTGGTACCGCGACAGCCGCGGGCGGCGCTTCGAGGTCGTGGCCTTCGACGAGGACACCGCGCTCGTCGAGGTGCAGTACTTCGACGGCGACGTGAGCGAGCTGGAGCTCGATGTGTGGCGGCAGACGGTGATCGAGCAGATCGCCGCGCCCGAGGACTGGACCGGCCCGTTCGACGACCTCGAGGCCGACGACCTCGGCGACACCGAGCAGCCGAGGCGCCCCGAGGACTGGGACGGGCCCTGGAACGAGCTGGACCGCGAGGAGTAGCGGGCCTGCCGGCACGGCCCCGTGCCGGACGACGACACGTGGCGTGCGGCACGCCGCCCGGGCGGTCGGGTCCGGGCGGGCGCCGCGCGCAGCGATTTCCAGGCTTTCAGGGCGGGTACAGCGCCTCGATGCGGTCGAACGCCGTGTCGATGGCCGCCTCGTCCACGCAGAAGGCCATGCGCACGTGCTGCGCGCCGGCGGCGCCGAACGCGGCGCCGGGCGTCACCGAGACCCGCGCCGTGTCCAGCAGGTGGCTCGCGAAGTCCGTGCCGTTCGGGGGCGCGACGCGCACGCGCGGGAACACGTAGTACGCGCCCTCGGGCCGCACGTAGCCGAACACGTGCGGCACGCGGTCCAGGCGCGCGCAGATCAGGTCCCGGCGCCGCGCGAGCACCGCCTCGAACTCGCGCACGTGCTCGGCGCTGCCGGCGAGGGCGGCGATGCCGGCCGCCTGCGACGGCCGCGGCGCGCAGATGAGCGTCGCGTCGTGCACCTTGAGCACCTCGCGCTTGAGCGCCGCCGGCATGATCGCGTAGCCGAGGCGCCAGCCGCTCATCGCGTGCGCCTTGGAGAAGGTGTACAGGTAGACCACGGTGTCGGCGAGCTCCGGCGCCGCGGCGAGGTTGAAGCGCCGCGCGTGGTTCTCGTAGCAGAAGTCCCCGTAGGGATCGTCGAGCAGGATGCGCACGCCGTGCGCCTGCGCGATGGCGCCGGCGCGGCGCAGCGCCTGCTCCGGGAAGATGCGCCCGGTCGGGTTGGACGGGCTGACCAGGATGATCGCGCGAGTGCGCGGCCCGATGAGCCCGGGCAGCGCGTCCACGTCCAGCGTCCAGCCGGCCGCCTCGTCCAGCGTCCAGTGCACCGGCACGCCGCCGCACAGGCGGATCTGCTGCACGTGGGACGCGAAGCCCGGGTCGGTGACGATCACCTCGTCGCCGGGGTCCACCAGCGTGTGCAGCAGCGCGTTGACGCCCTGCATGTTGCCGGCCGTCACGAGCACGTCGTCGTCGGGGTCCGCCGCGATCCCGGTCACCCGCGCGTGGCGCTCGGCGGCGAGACGCCGCAGCTCGGGCAGGCCGTCGGGCAGCGCGTACTTGCCGAGATCCGGGTCGTCGTCCAGCGCCGCCTTCACCGCTGCGCGCACGTGCTCCGGCGTGCGGAACGACGGCAGCCCCCAGGCCAGCGACACCGCGCCCGGCACCTTCGCGGCGCGCATCGCCATCTGCTTGATCGCCGACAGCTCGATACCCGCGACGGTGCGCGACACGCCGCCCGGCGCGCGCGCGGCGCGGCTCTCCCCGGCGCTCATCGCGTGAGCGCCATCGCGCGGCGCACGCGCTCGCCGGCCATCGCGACCGCGGCGTCGCGCGGCGGCACGCCGTCGCGTTCCGATCGCGACAGCACCTGCTCGACGTTCTCGCCGATGCGCTCGCGGATGGTGTCGAAGGCCTGCCGGCGGGTACCGCCGCGGTACTCCACCGCGGCACAGATCACGCCGCCCGCGTTGGCGATGAAGTCCGGCAGGCACAGCACGCCGCGGGCGTGCAGCGCGCGCTCGGCGGCCTCGGTGACCGCGATGTTGGCGCCCTGCGCGACGAGCCGCGCGTCGAGCAGGTGCTGGTTGTCCTCGCGCAGCACGTCGGGGCGCGCCGCCGGGATCCAGATCTCGCACGCGATGCCGATCACCGCGTCGCGCTCGAGCTTCTCGCCGCCGGGATGGTCGATGACGCGCCCGCCGCCGGCCTTGACGCGCACGAGCGCCTCCACGTCCAGGCCGTTCGGGTCGTGCACCGCGCCGGTGGAGTCCGAGGCCGCGATCAGCCGCGCGCCGCGTTCGACGAGGAAGCGCGCGGCGTGGCGGCCCACGGAGCCGAAGCCCTGCACGACCACCCGCGCGCCGTCCAGCGGCATGTCCACGTGCCGGCGCGCGACCTCCACCGCCTCGGCCAGGCCGAAGCCGGTGGCGCCGATCGTGTCCAGCGGGATGCCGCCGATCTCCGGCGGCAGGCCCACCGCGCGCCCGATCTCGTCGCGCACCCACGCCATGCAGCGCTCGTCGGTGCCCATGTCGGGGCCCGGGATGTAGCCGCGCAGGTCGGCGATCGCGCGTGCGAACGCGCGCATCAGTCGTTCCTTGCCGCCGGCGTCCATTCCCGGGTCGCCGACGATCACGGCCTTGCCGCCGCCGTGGGGCAGGCTGGCGGCGGCGTTCTTGAACGTCATCGCGCGCGCGAGGCGGAAGCACTCGGCGAGGCCCACGTCGGGCGCCATGCGCACGCCGCCGATCGCGGGGCCGCAGGCGACGTTGTCCACCACGACGATGGCGCGCAGCCCGTGCCGGGCATCGTGCAGGTGCACCACCTGTCGCGGTCCCAGCTCGTCGGCGAACTGGAAGGGGTCGCTGGTCTGTGCGCTCATCGTGCGTCGCTCTCCGGTAGTTCGCCGCCGGCGCGCTCGAGCTCGGCGATCGCCGCGGCCAGGAAGCGCGCGGCCTCTGCGCCGGTCACGGCGCGGTGGTCGAAGGTGAGGGACAGCGGCAGGGTGCGGCGCACCGCCGGCGCGCCGGCGTGCGCGCGCACCCGCTCCGCGAGTCGCCCCGCGCCGAGGATAGCGACCTGCGGCGGCAGCACCACCAGCGCCGCGTGCTCTCCGCCCAGCATGCCGAAGTTCGACAGCGTGACGGTGGCGCCGCGCAGCTCTCCGGGCGCGATGCTGCGCTCGCGAACGCCCGCGCTGAGCGCCGCCAGCGCGTCGGCCAGCTCCTCGCCGTGCAGCTTGCCCGCGTCCTCGAGCACCGGCACGAACAGCCCGTCCGCGGTGTCGGCCGCGATGCCCAGGTTCACGCGCGCGTGGCGCACGATGCGTTCCTCGTCGTCCAGGAACCACGCGTTCAGCGCCGGCTCTGCGGCGCAGGCCGCGACCACCGCGCGCACCAGGCGCGGCAGCGGCGCCTCGCCGGCGGGCCACGCGTGCACGTCGGCCTCGTCGGTGACGGTCGCGGGCACGACACGCGCGTGCGCGCGGCTCATGTTGCGTGCCATCGCCCGGCGCACGCCGCGCAGGCGTTGCGGCGCGGCCTGCGGCGCCGGCGCCGCGCGTGCCGCGCGCTCCAGGTCCTCGCCGGACACCGCGCCGCCGGGGCCGGTGCCGGTGACGGCCTCGAGATCCACCCCGAGGCGCCGCGCGCGTGCGCGCACCGCCGGGGTCGCGCGCGCCCGGGTGCCGTCGCGCGCCGCGTCGGCCGCCGCCGCGGCGCGCGGCCGCGCCGCGCGCGGGGCGCCCGGTCCGGGCGGGCACTGCGGGGGCGGGCGGGCCGTGTCGCGCGCCAGCTCGCCGACCACGCTGCCGGTGTCCCGCGTCGCGTCCGCGTCCGCGAACTCCACCAGCGGCGCGCCGACCGGGATCACGTCCCCGGGGTTTCCGTGCAGCGCGTGGATGCGCCCGGCGCGCGGAGACGGCACGTCCAGCAGCGCCTTGTCCGTCTCCACCGACACCAGCGGCTGCTCCGCGACCACGTGGTCGCCCGGCGCGACGTGCCAGGCGACGATCTCGGCCTCGGCGAGACCCTCGCCCAGATCGGGAAGCGCGAACGTGATCACCGGTACTCCAGCACGTCGTGCGCCGCGGCCAGCACCTGCGCCTCGCCCGGCAGGTAGAAGGACTCGAGGCGCGGCAGCGGCATCACGGTGTCGTAGCCTGCGACGCGCTTCACCGGCGCGAGCAGCGCGGTCAGGCCGCGGTCCGCGAGCCGCGCCGCGATCTCGGCGCCGAAGCCGGCGGTCAGCGGCGCCTCGTGCACGATCACGCAGCGCCCGGTGCGCACGACCGACGCGAGCACGGTGTCCTCGTCGAAGGGTTTCAGCGTCGCCACGTCCAGCACCTCCGCCTGCACGCCTTCCGCGGCCAGCGTGTCGGCCGCCGCCAGCGCGTCGGCCACGCACGCGCCCCACGCCACCAGCGTCAGGTCGCTGCCCTCGCGCACGACGAAGCAGCGGTCCAGCGGCGCCGCGTCGCCGTCGTCCGTGACCGCCTCGCGCGAGGCCCGGTACAGGCGCTTGGGCTCGAGGAACACCACCGGGTCCGGATCCCGGATCGCGGCCAGCAGCAGGCCATAGGCGCGCCGCGGCGACGACGGGATCACCACCCGCAGGCCGGGAACGTGCGCGAGCATCGCCTCGAAGCTCTCGCTGTGGTGCTCCGGCGCGTGAATGCCACCGCCGTACGGCGCGCGCACCACCAGCGGGCAGGTGAGCCTCCCGCGGGTGCGGTTGCGCAGGCGGCTCGCGTGATTCGCGAGCTGGTCGATCGCGGGGTACAGGAAGCCCATGAACTGGAACTCCGCGACCGGGCGCAGGCCCTGCGCGGCAAGGCCGACCGCGAGGCCCGCGAACAGCGCCTCCGAGAGCGGGGTGTCGAACACCCGCGCGTCGCCGAAACGCGCGTGCAGGCCGTCGGTCGCGCGGAACACGCCGCCGTCGCGCGCGACGTCCTCGCCGAACACCAGCACCCTGTCGTCCTCTTCCAGCGCGCGCGCGAGCGCGGTGCGCACGGCGTCCACCAGCGTGAGCTCGCGCGCCGCTGCCCGCGCTGGCGGCACGGCCGCGCGCCGCTCGTGAGCGTGCTCGCGATCGCGGGCGGCGTCCGCGGCGTCGTCGGCCTCGGCTTGCCCTGCGTCCGGTGCATCGCCGTCGCCCGCGCTGCCGGCGGCACGCGCCGCGCAGTGCGCGGCCTGCGCGCGCAGCGCCTCGGGCAGCCGTGCATAGAGGTGCTGGAACATCGAGCCCGGCGGTTGCGGCGGCGTCGCGAGGTAATCGGCAGCCGCCGCCTCCATCGCGTCGCCGCAGCGCCGCTCCAGGGCGTGCTCGCGCGCGTCGTCCCACTCGTCGCGCGCCGTGAGATGGCGGCGCAGGCGCGCCACCGGATCCGCGTGCCACTGCCGGCTGACCTCGGCGTCGTCGCGGTAGCGGCTGGCGTCGTCGGCGGTGGTGTGATCGGCGAGCCGGTAGGTGAGCGCCTCGACGAGCGTGGGGCCGCCGCCGTCGCGCGCGCGCTCGACCGCCTCACCGACCGTGTGGCGCACTGCCAGCACGTCGTTGCCGTCGACCTGGACCCCGTCGAAGCCGACCGCTGCCGCCTTGTGCGCGAGGGTGGGCGCCGCGCTCTGGCGCGCGCGCGGCACCGAGATCGCCCACTGGTTGTCGTTGACCACGAACACCACCGGCAGCCGCTCGACGCCGGCGAAGTTCATCGCCTCGTACACGTCGCCCTTGGACGTCGCGCCGTCGCCGAACACGCACACCGCGACCCGCGCCTCGCCGCGCAGCTTGAACGCCATCGCCACGCCCGCCGCGTGGGGCGCGTGGGAGCCCACCGGCACGCACACCGGGAAGTCCTCGCGGGCGTCGCGGAAGTCGCTGCCGCGCTCGTCGCCGCCCCAGTACAGCAGCAGCTCGAGCGGGCGAACGCCGCGCAGCAGCTGCGCGCCCTGCTCGCGGAACGACGGCACCAGCACGTCCTCGGCGCGCATCGCCGCGGCCACGCCCACCGCGACCGCCTCCTGGCCCAGCGACGACGCGAAGGTGCCGAGCCGGCCGGTGCGCTGCAGCGTCACCGCCTTCGCGTCGAACGCGCGGGTGAGCGCCATCGCCTCGTACAGCCCGCGCAGCGCCGCCGGGTCGCCGGCGTGCTCCGGCAACGCGCCGGCGGCGTTGCCGTCGGCGTCGATGAAGCCCACGCGGCGCACCGCGAACGCGCCGATGCCGTTCGCCGTGCTCACGGCGCGGCCCCCGCCGTGCCGCGCTCGAGCTCCTCGCGCATCAGCTCGCGCATGCGGTACTTCTGCACCTTGCCGGTGACGGTCAGCGGGAACGCGTCCACGAAGCGTATGTAGCGCGGGACCTTGAAGTGCGCGATGCGCCCGGTGCAGAAGTCGCGGATCTCCTGCTCGTCGCAGCGCGTTCCGGGGCGCAGGCGGATCCACGCGCAGATCTCCTCGCCCATGCGCGCGTCGGGCACCCCGATCACCTGCACGTCCTCCACCTTCGGGTGCGTGTACAGGAACGACTCGATCTCGGTCGGGAACACGTTCTCGCCGCCGCGGATGATCATGTCGCGGGTGCGGCCCACGATGCGGCAGTAGCCCTCCTCGTCGAGCACCGCGAGATCCCCCGAGTGCATCCAGCCGGCGGCGTCGATGGCCTCGGCGGTGCGCTCGGTGTCCCCCCAGTAGCCGCGCATCACGCAGTAGCCGCGGGTGAGCAGCTCCCCGGTCTCGCCGCGGGCCACCACCCGCCCGTCGCGGTCGACGATCTTCACCTCGGTGTGCGGCAGCACCCGGCCCACCGTCGACACGCGGCGCTCGAGCGGGTCGTGCACCGAGGTCTGGAAGCTCACCGGGCCGGTCTCGGTCATGCCGTAGGCGATCGTGATCTCGGGCAGGTGCATCTCGTCGACGAGTCGCTTCATCAGCTCCTCGGCGCACGGCGCGCCGGCGATGATCCCGGTGCGCAGCGTGTCGAGGCGCGCGGCCGCGAAGTCGGGATGCTCCAGCGCCGCGATGAACATGGTGGGCACGCCGTGCAGCGCGGTGCAACCCTCCTCGCTCACCGCGGCGAGCACCGCGCCCGCGTCGAAGCCGGCGCTGGGCAGCACCATCGCCGCGCCGCAGGCGACGCACGCGAGGGTGCCCAGCACCATGCCGAAGCAGTGGTACATCGGCACCGGAATGCACAGCCGGTCGCCGCGGCCCAGCTCCATCGCCGCCGCCACGAGGCGCGCGTTGTTGACGATCGCGTGGTGGGTGAGGGTGGCGGCCTTCGGCATGCCGGTGGTGCCGCTGGTGAACTGGATGTTGATGGGGTCGTCGAACTGCAGCTCCGAGGTCAGCGCGGCGAGGCGTTCGCGCTCGACGGCGCCGCCTGCGCGCGCGACGTCGCAGTAGCGCAGCATCCCCGCCGGGGGCGGGCCGCCCCCGTCGCCGTCCAGCGCGATCACGTGCTCCAGCGCGGGCAGCGCGGCAGCGCGCAGCCGCCCGTCGCGGCGTGCGGCGAGCTCCGGCAGCAGCTCGTGCAGCATCGCCGCATAGTCGCTGGTCTTGAAACGGGTGGCGCAGATCAGCGCGCGGCACGCGACGTGGCCGAGCGCGCGTCGCAGCTCCTCGACGCGCCACGCGGGGTTCACGTTCACGAGCACCAGGCCGGCCTTCGCTGTGGCGAACTGCGCCACCACCCACTCGGCGCAGTTCGGCGCCCACAGCCCGACGCGATCGCCAGGCGCGAGCCCCAGCGACAGCAGCCCGGCCGCCAGCGCGTCGGCCTGCTCGCGCAGCGCCTGCCAGTCCAGGCGTACGCCCTGATGGCGCACGACCAGCGCGAGACCAGCCGGATCCGCGGCGCTCGCGGCGTCCAGCAGCGCGCCCACCGTCGCGCCGACGAGCGGCGTGCCGGTTCCGTGGACGTAGCTCGCGGTGCCTGCCGTCATCGGCGCCTCGGGCGCGAGGGCCGGGCCCGGGCTGAGCAGGTGATCGCAGCCATGCTTCACACCTCGTGCCTCCGAGGGAAGTGCCCTCGTCTCTACTGGCCTCCCTCGCCCTCCCCCGACATCCGGGGAGGGAATGGCCCCGAACGTGCATTGATCGACAGCGACAGTGGGAATCTAGCGACAGGCCCTCACGGCGGCATTGACGCCCGTCAAGGGGCCGGCCGGTCGCGCGTCGGCCCTGCGGCGCCGCGGCGGAGTCGGCGCCTCACGCTCGAAGCGGGTTCGTCATGCCCGGCGCCGCGTAATAGACTCGGTCTGGACGGGCGCGTGCCGTGCGCGACGGCACGTGCCCGGACGGTATCCGGAGGAGCGTCGGCCGATGGTGCACCCGGGCGGCAATGCACGGTCCGAGCGTCGCGGGGGCTCGCAGCGCCCGCGCGCGGCCGCATGCGAGGACGACGCGGAGCTGTTCGAGCTCGCGCCGGTCGCCTACCTGGTCACCGACCGCGAGCACCGCATCACGCGGGCCAACCGCGCGGCGGCGGCGTTGCTCGTCCACGCGGGCGAGAGCTGCGTCGGCAAGCCGCTGTCCGTCTTCCTGCCGCTCGCCGAGCGCCGGGTGTTCCGGCTGCGTCTGAGCCAGACGACGAGCGGCGATCGAATCACCGACTGGCCGCTGCAGCTGCAGCCGGCCGGCGGGGCGCCGATGGTCGTCGCGGCAACCGTCGGGCGGGTCGTGGACCAGCAGGGCCGCGTCGCCGGTCACCGCTGGATCCTTCGCGACCTGAGCGGCGAGCAGGAGATGCAGGCCGAGATCGGGCGCTTCGAGCAGATGATCGCGGTGAGCGGTGACCTCATCGCGTTCGTCGACCGCGACCTGGTGGTGCGCGCGGTGAACGAAGCGTACGCCGCGGTGCTGGGTGCAACGCCCGCGGACCTGATCGGCCGCCCGGTCGAGCAGGCGGTGGGCACGGACACCTTTCGCGAGTACCTGCGACCGAAGCTGGAGGCCGGCCTCGCCGGCGAGTCGCAGCGCACCGAGCGCTGGTACGTCAGCCCGTCGGGGAAGCGCCTCTTCCTGGACGTGCGCTACGCGCCGCACCGCGGCGTGGACGGGACGATCACCGGCGTGATCATCGACGCCCGCGACCGCACGGAGCTGCGCCGCCTCGAGGAGGAGAGCGATCGCCGGCGCGCCGATCTCGCGCACGTGGGCCGGCTGAGCACCCTCGGCGAGCTGGCCTCGGGTCTCGCGCACGAGCTGAACCAGCCGCTGTCGGCGATCGCCAGCTACTGTGCCGGTGCGCGGCGCCTGGTGGTGCGGGGCAACGCGTCGCCCGAGCTGCTGGTCAGCACCCTCGACTCCTGCGCCGCGCAGGCGCAGCGGGCCGGCGACATCATCCGGCGCATGCGCACGCTCGTGCGCCGGGACCAGGGCACGCGCCTGCCGGTGGACCTGAACGCGATCGTCTGCGACGTGGTCACGCTGCTCGAGGGGGAGGGGCGGCGCAAGAACGTGCAGGTGACCATCGATGCCGCCGAGCGCCTTCCGGCGGTACGCGCGGATCGCGTGCAGATCGAGCAGGTGGTGCTGAACCTGGTGCTGAACGCGATGGAGGC
>CBDUCN010000129.1:0-13098 GCA_965365655.1 uncultured Gammaproteobacteria bacterium
CGGCCGGTCGCCGGCGCACGCGCTTTGGCATGGGCGCGCGTCTTCCGTAACGTATGCCGGTGCCGGCCGCGGGCAGAGGAGGCCGCGATGAGCACCGACATCCGAATCGAACGCCTGGACGCGCCGTTCGGCGTCGAGGTGCTGGGCGTGGACCTCGCGCGCGATGTCGGCGACGACACCCTGCGCCTGCTCACCGGCGCCCTCCACGAGCACCAGGTCGTCGTCGTGCGCGGCCAGCGCCTCGACGAGGAGGGATACCTGCGCTTCGGGCGCCGCTGGGGCGCGCCGATCCCGCACGTGCTCGACCACATGCGGATGCCCGGCTACCCGGAGCTGATGACCGTCGGCAACACCGAGAAGCGCGACGAGGATCCGAAGATCCGCAACGGCGCCGCGCTGTGGCACACCGACCAGTCCTACGAGGCGGTGCCGGCCAGCGCGACGATGCTGTACTCGATCCGCGCGCCGCGGCGCGGCGGCGAGACGCAGTTCTGCAACATGGCGATGGCGTGGGACGCGCTGGACGACGCGCGCAAGGCGCGCCTGGAGGGCCTCGAGCTGGCGCACAAGTACGGCCGCGGCCGCCGCCGCCCCGACGAGCCCGAGGTGAACCCGATCGTCAACGACGAGCAGGACCGCCGGGTGCCGGTCACGTTCCACCCGCTCGTGTATCCGCACCCGGTCACCGGCCGCAAGGCGCTGTACGCGCTGGGCCACGGCGCCCACGGTGTCAGGGGCTGGCCGGAGGAGGAGGGCCTCGCGCTCATCGAGTCGCTGAAGACCCACGTGCTCCAGGAGCGCTTCATCTACCGCCACCGCTACGCGGAGGGCGACGTGGTCGTCTGGGACACGATGGCCACGATGCACCGGGCGACGCCGATCGGCATCGCGGGCCGCGACGCCGACCCGCGGCTGCTGTGGCGGATCAGCGTGCGCGGCGTGCCGGCGGTGTGCCGCTGACGCGGGCGTTGCGTCGCGCACGATCGGCGGCGCGTGTTCCCGGCCTGCCGTGACCTTCGGGTCCGCGCTCGCCGGCGCGGGGCGTTCACCGATCCGTCGGCGGCTCGTCGCCGATGACGCGCATCCTCCACGGCCGGAACGCGAGCATCAGCCCGGTGTTCTCGCGCGATTCGCGCGGCAGGCCGATGTCCAGCTCCACGAGTTCCTCGAAGGCGCGTAGAAGACGGTCGATGTGGCGCTCCATGATGCGCATCGACGCCTCGGAGAGCTCGCCCGACGCGAATCGGAAGGTCTCGCCCTCCGCGCCATGCCGTCCCTCCAGGAACAGGCGCCGCATGCGCTGCTCGTAGAGCGCGCGCACCGGGCCGCCCGGGCGCCAGTCGATGTTGCGCGCGGTGAGCAGACGCACCCGGTTGCCCGGCATCAGCTCGATGAGCCCGAGCCGGTCCAGGGTGGTCAGCAGCTTGACGAGCCGCGGCTCGTCAAGGCCGTACTCGCGCTTGATTTGCTGCGCGGTCCAGCCGTTGAGCAGGACGTAGAAGCATTGCAGCAGGTGCGGGTCGCCGGCCAGCGCGCGTTCCTGCTCCAGTGTCAGCACACGGCGCTCCGACGCGCCGCGCATGCTGGTCATGCGCGTCAGGTCGAACAGGCTCATGTCCATCATGCGGCAGACCGTTTCGAGGCGGCGGAGCGAGAAACTTCCTTCCGAGAACAGGCGCTTGACGCTCGCCTCGCTCAGGTCCAGTGCCTGCGCGACCTGACGGTAGCCGATGCCGCGTGCGCGCAGACAGCGCTTGAGGGCGTCGAGCAGATCCTGGGTCTGGTTCATCGGCGTGTACCGCGTCGCGACGTGACGTATCACATTACGATACTTTTCATGTGAGTATTGCAATACGCCCTGTTCATCCTAGGCTGCGCTCGTCCTCCCACCGTTCCAGGAGAGTCCGATGCGCCGCATGCTGTCGGTTCCGTTGCTGCTTCTCGCCCTGTCGCCGCCGGCGGCGTCGGGGGCGAATCCGTCCGAGGCGTCCGTGGCCGGGTCGGCACTGTCGGCCGAGGCCCTGGTGACGGTGGTCGAAGGCAGCGTTTCGCTGCTCGCGGGCGCTGGCGAGATCGTGGTGGCCTCAGTGCACACGGTGGGCGAGTCCACGGTCGTGGTGCTGCACGCCGTCGCTGACGCCGGGTCTGCGGCGGCCACGGTCGCGGTCCAGTCGGCAGGCGCGCTGTCCGTCGCCGCAGGCGAGGTGCTGCGGGTCGCCGCGACGGCTTCCGGGCATCTGCTGATCCGCGGCGGTGAGGTGCTCGCGTTCATCCCGGGGCGCATCGGCGCGGCCCTGCTCCACCACGAGCGGCTGGCGCCGT
The DNA here is from genome assembly GCA_965365655.1 of uncultured Gammaproteobacteria bacterium. Taxonomy (GTDB): domain Bacteria; phylum Pseudomonadota; class Gammaproteobacteria; order HK1; family HK1; genus JBFHNV01. The sequence goes on from CBDUCN010000129.1 coordinate 2,323, forward strand.
GAGCCGCGCGTCGTTCCTCGCGCTCCTGCTCGGCGCGCTGGTCGCCGCCGCGACCGCCCCGGTGCGCGCCGGCACCGCGTGCAGCGAGCGGCCGCTGTCGCCAGACGCCTTTCAAGCTGCGGACCGGCTCGCCAACGACCTTCTGCGGGTGCTGGACAGCGACGCCCGGGAGGCCGCGGTGCTGGGACGCGCCGGCTCCGACCTGTCGCGTCACGGCTTGCGCTTCTCCCACGCGGGGCTGGCGGTGCGCGAGCACCCGGGCGCGCCCTGGCGGGTGGTGCACCTGCTCAACCACTGCGGCCGCGCCACCGGTGCGCTGTACCGGGAGGGCCTGATCAACTTCTTCCTCGACGACCCCTTCGAGTACGCGGCGCTGGTCCTGGTCCCCGGCGAGGCACTTCAGCGGCGGCTCGCGGACGTCGTGGCGGACGGCACGGCGGTCGCGCTGCTCGAGCCCCGTTACGACATGCTGGCGCACCCGGAGTCGCTGTCGGCGCAGAACAGCAACCAGTGGCTGCTGGAGCTGATCGCTGCCGCGGAGGCGCCGCCCGGGTCGGTGCGCACGCGGGCCGCGGCGCAGCGCTGGCTGCGCGGACAGCGCTTCGAAGGCGACGTCGTGAGGCTGTCCACGCTGGAGCGCCTCGGCGCGCGGATGTTCCGTGCGAACGTCGCTTTCGATTCCCAGCCCGTCGCCGAGCGCGTCGCGGGCCGCATCACGGTGGTCACCGTGCGCGCGGTCGAGCGCCACCTCGCGGCGTCGCAGCCCGGCCTCGTGCGCCGCGTGCTGTCCGTGCGCGGGCCGGCGCAGGCGCCACGCTCGCGGCCTCCTGCACTGACAGCGGTCGCGGACGATCGCTCATGATCGGTGCGCCGGCCGTCCTCCTGGTGGCGCCGGCGCCGGACGATCCAACCGGCCGTGAGCGGCCTGGGTTCGGGTAACGCCTCGACACCGCGCCATCGGCGCCGCGAGCAGTGGCTCACCGCCACGGCCAGGCCCGGCAGCCCGCTACCGCCCGGCGCCCTCCGGCTCGCCGACGTCGCGCCGCTTGCCGAACAGCGTCTGGAAGATGAACGGCCCGCACAGCCCGAGGAAGGCCAGCACCAGGAAGAACACCGCGAGCGGCTGGGTGAAGATCAGCCACCACTGACCGTCGAACATCTTCAGCGTGTTCTGCAGGTTGCGCTCCACCATCTCGCCGAGGATCAGCCCGACCGCGATCGGCGCGACGGAGAAGCCGTGCCGGCGCGCGAAGAAACCGATGACGCCGAAGATCAGCACCAGCCACACGTCGAGCAGCGACGCGTTGAGCGCGTACGCGCCGACCACCGACAGCGCGAACACGATCGGCCACAGGATCTCGGTGCGCACCAGCGAGATGCGCGCGAACAGTCTCGCGGCGTACAGGCCCATCAGCATGAACATGATGTTCGCGAGCAGCATCGCGCCGAAGATCTGGTACACCTTGTCCACTTGCTCGGTGAACAGGTACGGCCCGGGGCGCAGCCCGTGCACCATCAGGCCCACGAGGATGATCGCGGTGGTGCCGCTGCCGGGGATCCCGAGCACCATGGTCGGCACCATCGCGCCGCCGGTCGCGGCGTTGTTCGCGGCCTCGGCGCCCGCGATGCCCTCGATGGAGCCCTTTCCGAACTCCTCCTTGTTCTTCGACCAGCGCCGCGCCTCCGAGTAGCCGATCATCGACGCGACGGTGGCGCCCTCCGCGGGCAGGATGCCGATGAAGGTGCCGATGCCGCACGAGCGCAGGATCGTCTTCCAGATCCGCTTGTAGTCGGCCATCGTCGGCAGCTTCACCGCCTTCATCGAGACGGCCTCCACGATGCGGTTGACGGTGCGCGACTGCACCAGAAGCTCCGACATCGCGAACAGGCCGATGAACACCGGCACGAAGCCCAGGCCCTCGTACAGCTCGTAGTTGCCGAACATGAACCGCTCGATGCCGGTGGACTTCTCCGCGCCGATGGTCGCGAGCCACACGCCGAACACGCCGCCGATCAGGTTCCTCACCGCGCCGCCGGCGCTGATGCTCGCGAGCATCGAGAGTCCGAACAGCGTCAGCGCGAAGTACTCCGGCGGGCGGAACTCGTAGGCGACGCGCGCGAGAAGCGGCGCCGCGATGCACAGCACGATCACGGAGAAGATGCCGCCCACGGTGCTCGCGACCACGGCGACCCCGAGCGCGCGGCCCGCCTCGCCGCGCTGCGCGAGCGGGAAGCCGTCGAAGGTGGTCGCGGCCGCCGCGGACGTGCCCGGCGTGTTGATCAGGATCGCGGTGATGGAGCCGGCGAAGGTTGCCGAGACGTAGATCGTGGAGAGCACCGTGATCGCGTGCACCGGGCTCATCGTCAGCGTGAACGGCAGCAGCAGCGCCGCGCCCGTCGTCGCGCCCAGGCCCGGCAGCACGCCGATGATCACACCGAGGATGGTGGTGCCGAAGATGAGCAGGATCAGGTACGGGTCGAGGACCACCGACGCCATCGCGGACAGCGCTTCGTTCATCAGCCGTAGTACCAGTTCGTGATGATCCCGCGCGGAAAGCGCACCTGCAGCACCTTGTCGAAGAGCATGAAGATCGCGAGCGGGGTGATCACCGCGCTCGCCGCGGCCACGTGGATCCGGCGCTCGCCCCACAGCAGGCACATCAGGAACATCACCACCGCGATGCCGATGAACATGTCCAGCCAGGTCGTGAGGCCGTAGAACAGCACCATCAGCAGCATCGAGCCCCAGGTGTGGAAGGACTCGCGGTGCGCCTTCTCGGGCGGGGCGCGGTGGATCTGCACGACCATGATCGCGACGAGGATCAGGTTCACGACCATCAGGAAGATCGGGAACACGCGCGGCTGCATGCCGGCGCCGACGATCATCGGCGGCGAGGTGTCGAGCTGCAGCGACGCCCAGATCACGACGCCGGAGAACGCGGCGATGAATCCGGGAACGATGTAGTGCCTGGCGCTCATGAGGCGGGTGCTCCCTTGCGGGAGCACCCCCTTGTTGTGGTCAGGGGACGATCGCGGGCCGGTCTACTCGACCAGCCCCATCTCCTTCAGCGCCGGGCCGAACTCTCCGACCATCGACTTGATCTGCTTGCCCCACGGGCCGGACGCCTGCGGGGAGGTGTTGTCGAGGCCCGAGTTCGCGAGATAGGCCTTGTACATGGAGTGGTCCATGGCCTTCATGACGCCCGCCTCGAGCTCCGCGCGGCGCGCCTCGGGCACACCGGCGTGGGTCACGAAGCCGCGGGTGGTGGAGAGCACGAGATCGATGCCCAGCTCCTGCGCCGTCTTCGCGTTCGGGATCGGGTCCATGCGCGACTCGCCCAGGATCACCAGCGGACAGATGTCGCCGGCCTCCACGGGCGCGGCCGCCTCGGACAGGTTCAGGGTGCCGACGTCCACCGCGCCGGCCACGAGCTGGGTCGCGAGCTCGCCGCCGCCCTTGAACGCGATGTAGGTGGGCATCGGCACGCCGAGCCGCTTGGACCACAGGAACACCGTGATGTGGTCGATGGTGCCGGTCTGGGTGCCTCCGAACTTGAGCTTGTCGCCGTTCTTCATGCCGGCGACGAACTCCTCCGGCGTCTTGTACGGGCTGGTCTTGCAGTTGACCATCAGGATCTGCGGGTCGTTGGTGCCGCGCGCGATCGGCGCCATGTCCTCGACCTTCAGCGGTGTCTTGCCCTTGGCCATCGTGATCGCGTGGCCGACCGTGAAGGTCATGATGGTGTTGCCGTCGGCCGGACGCGACATGAAGTAGTTCATCGCCGCCGCGCCGCCGCCGCCGCGCTTGTTCACGACCACCATGTCCTGCTTCAGCTCGCGGCGTGCGCGCAGCATCATCATGCGCGAGTTGACGTCGGTGCCGCCGCCGGCGCCGGCGTGGGTGACCACCTCGATGGCGGGCTTGTCCTGCGCGTGGACGGCCGTGACGGACAGCGCGAGCGCCAGCGCGGCGGTGCTCACCGCGGCCGTGAACGTATTCCTCGATCCTTTCATCGCCTCGTGTCTCCTGTCGGTGTCGATCCCGGGCTCGTGCCGGGCTTTTCTTCGTATGTGTACGCCGGTGTGCAGCGCCCGCGTGCGCGGATCGCGGCACCTGACGCCGGCCAGCGATGCTATAGGGTGCGGACCGGCGCCTTCAACGTGCGTCCAGCATAGAGCGATCCGCCGCCCGCCGCCGCGGGCCGCGCCGGCGCGCTGCGTGAACGGCCCTGCTGCACCGCCGCAGAGCGGGTACGGTACGGCGTCACGCAGGAGCCCTCCATGGACAATCCGCTGCTCGCCGACTGGGACACCCCGTTCGGCCTCCCCCCGTTCGCGGACATCGACGACGCGCACTTCGAGCCGGCCTTCGACACCGCGCTGGCCGCGGCGCGCGCGGATCTGGACGCGATCGCGCGAGACCCGGAGCCGCCCACCTTCGCGAACACGGTGGAAGCGCTGGAGCGCGCGGGCGCGCGCCTCGACCGGCTGCTTCGCGTGTTCCACCACGTCGCCGCGACCGACAGCAACGACGCCCGTCGCGCGCTGCAGCGCGCGTTCTCGCCGCGCATCGCCGCGTGGCATTCCGAGCGCACGATGCACCCGGAGCTGTTCGCGCGCATCGATGCGCTGTGGAACGCACGCGACACGCTGGGCCTGACGCCCGAGCAGGCGCGGGTGCTGATGCTGCGGCGGCGGAGCATGCTGCGCGCCGGCGCCGCGCTCGACGGCGACGGGCGCGAGCGGCTGCGAGACGTGATGGAGCGCCTCGCGGTGCTCGGCACCCGGTTCACGCAGAACCTGCTGGCCGACGAGAGCGCGTGGCACATGGCGCTCTCGGAGGCCGACCTCGAGGGCCTTCCCCCGTTCGTGATCGACGCTGCGCGCGAGGCGGCCGCCGAGCGCGGCCTCGAAGGCCACGTCCTCACGACGTCGCGCTCGCTGGTCGTGCCCTTCCTGCAGTCGTCGCCGCGCCGCGCTCTGCGCGAGCGCGCGCACGCGGCGTGGACCTCGCGCGGCGCGCGCGGCGGCGAGACCGACAACCGCGCGGTCGCGGCCGAGATCCTGCGCCTGCGCGAGGAGCGGGCGCGGCTGCTCGGCTACGAGAGCTTCGCCGCGTACAAGCTCGAGACCGAGATGGCCGGCACGCCGCAGCGGGTGCGCGACCTGCTGATGGCGGTGTGGCAGCCCGCGGTGCGCCGCGCGCGCGCCGACGCCGCGGCGCTAGAGGACATGCTGCACGCCGACGGCGTGAACGAGGAGCTCGCGCCGTGGGACTGGCACTACTACGCCGCGCGCCGGCGCGCGGCGGAGCACGGCCTCGACGAGGCGGAGCTGAAGCCGTACCTGCAGCTCGATCGCATGCTCGACGCGGCGTTCGAGTGCGCGGGGCGCCTGTTCGGGCTCGAGTTCCGCCCGCTGGCCGTCGCGCTGCATCACCCCGACGCCCGCGCGTTCGAGGTGACCCGCGACGGGCACCACGTGGCGGTGTTCATCGGCGACTGGTTCGCGCGCGGGTCGAAGCGCTCGGGCGCGTGGTGCTCGGCGCTGCGGGTGCAGCAGCGCCTCGACGGCGACGTGCGTGCGGTGGTGGTGAACGTGTGCAACTTCGCGAAGCCGCCGCCCGGCCAGCCCGCGCTGCTCGGGTGGGACGACGCGCGCACCCTGTTCCACGAGTTCGGCCACGCGCTGCATCACGTGCTCTCGCAGGTGACCCACCCGAGCGTCTCGGGCACCTCGGTGGCGCGCGACTTCGTGGAGCTGCCGTCGCAGCTCTTCGAGCACTGGCTCGAGGTGCCGGAGGTGCTGGAGCGCCACGCGCGGCACGCGCACACCGGCGAGCCGATGCCGGCGGCCCTTCGCGAACGCCTGCTCGCGGCCGCGAACGCCGACACCGGCTTCCAGACGGTGGAGTACCTGGCCTCCGCGCTGGTGGACCTGGACTTCCACGACGGGCCCGCGCCGGCCGATCCGATCGCGCGCGAGGGCGCGGTGCTGGACACGATCGGCATGCCGCGCGCGATCGCGATGCGCCACGCGACGCCCCACTTCTCGCACGTGTTCTCGGGCGACGGCTACTCGAGCGGCTACTACGGCTACCTGTGGGCCGAGGTCATGGACGCCGATGCGTTCGCGGCCTTCGAGGAGGCGGGCAACCCGTTCGATCCGGAGCTGGCCGGGCGCCTGGAACGCGACGTGCTCGCCGCCGGAGGGGCGGTGGAGGCGGCCGATCTGTACGTCGCCTTCCGCGGGCGCATGCCGGGGGTGGACGCGCTGCTCGCCGGGCGCGGGCTGCAGGCCGACGGGCGCGCGGCGGGCTGAACGCGTCCCGGCCCCCGCGCGCTGCGTCCTCGGCGCGTTCGCTGCGCGCTGCGCGAGCGCCGCGCGGCGTCCTACTCGGCGGCGCGGTGCGCCGCCGGCACGGCCCCGTCGCCGCCGTCCGCGCCGGCCACCTGCCCGAGCCGCCGGTCGTAGCTGTCGATGTGGCGGAGCAGCCACTGCTGCAGGTAGCGGATCGCGAGCGCGACGCTGTGGTCGCTGACGACCGCGGTCAGGCGCCGCAGGTCGTCCATCACCCTGCGGTGCTCCTCGCGATGCTCGTCGTCCCAGTCGCCGGGCCGGGAGCGCATGTAGCGCTCCTCGGTCGCGAAGTGGTGCCCGAGCTCCAGGGTCAGCTCGCGCAGGCCGCGAACGAGGCCCTGGCTGTCCTCGCCGGCGCGAACGCGCGCGAGCAGCGCGTTCATCCCGCGCGCCAGCGCGGCGTGCTCGCCGTCCACGTGCGGGATCCCGACCTCGCGCTCCGCCGGCCACGCGAGGTCCGGCGTCGCCTTGATGGCGTCGCGATCCACCTGCGGAAACGCGTAGCGGTTCTTGCCCTCGCCCTTCGCGAGGTACAGGGCGGCGTCGGCCTCCGAGAGCAGCAGCGCGGCATCCTCGCCGGCCGCGCCGCGGCGCGCGATACCGACGCTCGCGCCCACCTGCGCCTGCACGCCGCCGAGATCGAACGGCCGGCGCAGCTCGGAGACGATGCGCGCCGCGAGCACCGCCGCCTCCTCGTCGCCGCCGACGGGCCCGGCCACCACGACGAACTCGTCGCCGCCGTAGCGCGTCACGGTGTCCGACTCCCGCGAGCACGTCTTGAGCCGCGCGGCCACCGCCTCGAGCAGCGCGTCGCCGGCGGCATGGCCAAGGCGGTCGTTGACCGCCTTGAAGCCGTCGAGGTCCACCAGCAGCACCGCGCAGCCGCGCCCGTGGCGGCGGTCGGCGGCCACCGCCTGCTCCAGGCGATCGCGCATCAGCGCGCGGTTGGGCAGGCCGGTGAGGGGGTCGTGCATCGCGAGGTGCTGCAGGCGCTCGTGCTCGCGGGCCTGCTCGGTGGTGTCGGTGGCGACCAGCGCCGTCGCGTCGCGGCCGTCCACGGTCGCGTGCGCGACCCGCAGCTCCACCGTGCGGCCGCGGCCGCCCGGGAGCCGCAGCGGGCACAGCGCACGTTCGCCAGGCTCGCCGGTCCCGTCCGCATCCAGGGTGCGCAGCAGCAGCCGGGCGAGGTCCGCGAGGGCGCGCGGCCCGGCGCCCGACGGGAGCCCGAACAGGCGCAGGAACTCGGGCGTGACGCGCTCGATGCAGCCGTCGCGCATCAGCGCGAGGGCGAGCAGGCCGCTGTCCACGAACAGCCGATCGCCGCCGCCCGGGCCGAACGCCCCGAGATCCCGGGTGACCGGGCCGGCGTCGGGCGCCGCCGTCACTGCACGCCGGTGGGCCGCGTCACGTCCCGCGCCCCCGCGCCTTCGCCTGCACGCGCTCGTCGAAACGCTCGAGCGACACCACCACCCGCTCGTGCGTGCCGCGGCCGATGTCCTCGACTTCGTCGCGGGCGGTGAGCGAGAACCGCACGCTGCGCCCTTCCACCGCGGTCACCACCGCGACCGCCTCCACGCGCATGCCGCGGGGCGTGGCCGCGAAGTGCTCGATGTCGAGTCGGGTGCCCAGCGACTGGTAGCCCCGCGGCAGCAGGTGCTCGACGGCCGCCAGCGCGGCGGCCTCGAACAGGTTCACCAGCACCGGCGTCGCGAGCACCGGCGCGACGCCGCTGCCCACGTGCGGCGCGGTGTGCTCGTCGCGCACGACCAGCGACTGGTTCGCGGACACGCCGGGGGCGAGCAGGCTCGCGAGGTCCATCGTCGCGCCGGGCTACTGGGGGCGCAGGTACGCGCGCGCGGCGTCGGCGTCGATCAGGGGGACGATCTCGAAGGTCGCGGGGACGATCTCGGTCCACTCGTTGATCAGCGCGTGCAGCGTCTCGTTGCTGTCGACGTCGAAGATCGCGACCGCGCCGCGCCCGGCCCGGCTGTACGCGTCGCGCAGCATGCCCTTCGAGTCCACGGACTCGATCCACTCCCAGTAGGTCTGCCGCGAACGGCGCATGTCGCTCGGCCGGCTCGGCGCCGGCGTGCTGATGACGAGGAACAACACGTCTCACCCTCCTCGCGGCCGCGGCCGCTGGACCCGCAGGCGTGACGGAGAGGCCTGCATGAATGCGGTCACGCCTCCGGTCTCCGTCACGCGGTCGAATGTTCCCCCATCCGGGCGCCGAGCGCATCCGTGCCGGAGGCGCCGCGCGCGTGCCTCTGCGCGTCGCCGCGCCGCGGGCGGGGCGTTCGGGCGGCACTCGCGAACGGCGGGAATCGAGCAAGTGCGCGCGCCGCCGCGCCGGCAGGAGTAGGCTCGCACCCATGCGTGCGCTCAGCCCCCTTTCGCTCGGCGCCCGGGCTGCGGGCCTCGCGCTGCTGCTCGGCGTTGGCGCCCTGCTGCCCGCGCCGGCGCAGCCGCCCGGCCCTGTTGCGGGCGCGGTGCTGGTGGCGGACGTGGAGGGCGCCATCGGCCCGGCCACCGCGCGCCACGTCGAGCGCGCGCTCGCTCAGGCCGCCGAGCGCGCGGCGCCGCTGGTGGTCCTGCGTATGGACACGCCGGGCGGCCTCAGCGACAGCATGCGCGAGATCATCAAGGCGATCCTCGCGTCGCCGGTGCCGGTCGCCACCTACGTGTCGCCGTCCGGCGCGCGCGCCGCGAGCGCCGGCACCTACATCCTGTACGCGAGCCACGTCGCGGCGATGGCGCCCGGCACCAACCTCGGCGCCGCGACCCCGGTGCGCGTCGGCGGCGGACTGCCGCTGCCGGGCGGCGGCGCCCCCGGCAGGCCGGGCACGCCGCCCGGCGAGGACGCCCCGGGCGATCCGGCTCCGCTGCCGCCCGGTGACGCGATGGAGCGCAAGGCCGTGAACGACGCGGTGGCGTACATCCGCGCGCTCGCGGATCTCCGCGGGCGTAACGCCGAGTGGGCCGAGCGCGCGGTGCGCGAGGCGGCCAGCCTGCCCGCGAACGAGGCGCTCGCGGAGAACGTGATCGACCTCTCGCCCCCGACCCTGACCGCGCTGCTCGGCGGCGTCGACGGGCGCACCGTGCAGGTGCTCGGCGAGCCGGTGGTGCTGGCCACCGCGGGCGCCGCGGTGGAGATGCTGGAGCCGAGCTGGCAGATCCGGGCGCTCGCGATCCTGACGAACCCGAACGTCGCGTTCATCCTGCTGATGATCGGCGTCTACGGGCTGATCTTCGAGTTCTCGAACCCTGGCAGCATCGGCCCCGGGGTCATCGGCGCGATCTGCCTGCTGCTGGGGCTGTACGCGCTGAACATGCTGCCGCTGGACTACGCCGGGCTGGGCCTGCTGCTGCTCGGGCTCGCGTTCATGGTCGCGGAGGCCTTCACGCCGACGTTCGGCGTGCTCGGCATCGGCGGGCTGGTGGCCTTCGTGTTCGGCGCGAGCATCCTGCTCGACAGCGACTCGCCCGAGTTCCGGATCGCGTGGCAGATCATCGCGGGCTCGGCCGTCGCGAGCGCCGCGCTGCTGGCGCTGGTGCTGGGCTTCGCGCTGCGCGCGCAGCGCCGGGCGGTCACGACCGGCGCGGTGGAGCTCACCGGCGCCCCCGCGACGGTCATCGAGTGGGACGACGGCCACGGCTACGTGCGCGCCCGCGGCGAGCGCTGGCAGGCTCGCGGCGCGGGACCCTTCGAGCCCGGCGCGCAGGTGCGCGTGACCGGCGTGGACGGACTCACCCTCCGGATCGAGGATCCGGGCGGCCAGGCCAAAGGAGAACAGCCATGAGCGGAAACCTGATCCTGTACGCCGTCATCGCCCTGCTGGTGATCGGCTTCTTCGCGCTCGCCATCCGCATCCTGCGCGAGTACGAGCGCGGCGTGGTGTTCACGCTGGGGCGCTTCACCGGCGTGAAGGGGCCGGGCTTCATCATCCTGATCCCGTTCATCCAGCAGATGGTGCGCGTGGATCTGCGCACCTTCGTCGAGGACGTGCCCACCCAGGACGTGATCTCGAAGGACAACGTCTCGGTGAAGGTCAACGCGGTGATCTATTTCCGTGTCGTCGAGCCGGAGAAGGCCATCAACCGGGTGGAGAACTTCACTGTCGCCACGAGCCAGCTCGCGCAGACCACGCTGCGCTCGGTGCTCGGCAAGCACGACCTGGACGAGATGCTCGCCGAGCGCGACAGGCTGAACCGCGACATCCAGGAGATCCTGGACGCGCAGACCGACGAGTGGGGCATCAAGGTCTCCAACGTCGAGATCAAGCACGTGGATCTCGACGAGAGCATGATCCGCGCCATCGCGAAGCAGGCCGAGGCCGAGCGGGTGCGCCGCGCGCGGGTCATCAACGCCGAGGGCGAGCAGCAGGCGGCGCAGAAGCTGGTCGAGGCGGCCGCCGC
>CBDUCN010000130.1:0-13069 GCA_965365655.1 uncultured Gammaproteobacteria bacterium
GTGTTGGAGCGCTTGATGTTCGCGGTGAGCTTGCGCAGCGCCTGCGACATCAGGCGCGCCTGCAGGCCGACGTGGGAGTCGCCCATGTCGCCTTCCAGCTCCGCCTTCGGGGTCAGCGCGGCGACCGAGTCCACCACCACCACGTCGACCGCGCCGGAGCGCACGATCATGTCGCAGATCTCCAGCGCCTGCTCGCCGGTGTCTGGCTGCGAGACCAGCAGCTCGTCGACGTTGACGCCGATCTTCTGCGCGTACTCCGGGTCCAGCGCGTGCTCGGCGTCGATGAACGCGGCGGTGCCACCCGCCTTCTGCGCCTGCGCGATGACCTCCAGCGTCAGCGTGGTCTTGCCGCTGGACTCCGGCCCGTAGATCTCGACGACGCGGCCCCGCGGCAGGCCGCCGATGCCGAGCGCGAGGTCCAGGTTCAGCGAGCCGGTGGAGATCACCCCGATGTCGCGCACCACGGAGCTGTCGCCCATGCGCATGATGGCGCCCTTTCCGAACTGGCGCTCGATCTGGGAAAGGGCCGCGCCCAGGGCGCGCTTCTTGTCATCGTCCATCGGTGCTCCTCGCGGTGGGGTGAGTGGGGGGAGACTGTTGATTCGCACAGTATATCCGACTCGCGAGCATTATCCCACAGCGCACGCGCGCCGGGCAGCGCACGGACCGGCGCGAACGTAGGCCGCGGCCGCTCAGCCGTGCAGGCCGAAGGCGCGCACCGTGCGGTGCTCGGCCCCGGCGGGCCGGGTGACGGACGCGACCAGCCGGAACGCGTCCAGCGGCCACGCGACCGGGCGCGCCAGCGCGGCCGGGCCGCGGTAGCGGGCGACCTTGCGCGCGACCGTCACGTGGGGCGCGAACGGGCGCGACTCGATCTCCACCCCGGTGCCGGCCAGCGCCTTCGCGACCGCGCCCTGCAGCGCGTAGAGCGCCTCAGGCGCCGGGACGGCGGCGCACCACAGCACGCGCGGGCGGGGGAAGTGGCCGACCTTCGACAGCGCGAGGGTGAAGGGCTCGCCGCGCACGCCGGCGAGGGCCTGCTCCACCGCCTGCGCCGGCCCGTCCTCGAGCGAGCCCAGGAACGCCAGCGTCAGGTGCAGGTTCGCGGCAGGCACCGCGCGGCCGCCGTGTCCGAGCGCGGCAGCCGCCGCCGCGAGCTCGGCCTGCGCCGCCGGCGGCGGCGCGAGGCCGACGAACAGCCGGCGCCGGGCCGCCGGCCCGGTCACGCGCGCCCGGGCGCGCCGCCGCGCCCGCTCGCCGGCGCGTCGCGAAGCAGCGCCAGCAGCCCCTCCAGCGCCGCCTGCGCCGCCGCGGCGCGCACCGCGTCGCGGTCTCCCGGCAGCAGCAGCCGCCGGCTGCGCGCCGCGCCGCCCGCGCGCTGCCACGCGACGCACACGGTGCCCACCGGCTTCTCCGGGCTGCCGCCGCCGGGTCCGGCGACGCCGCTCACCGCGAGCGCGGCGCCCGCGCCGCTGCGCTCCAGCGCGCCGAGCGCCATCGCGCGCACCGTGGGCTCGCTGACCGCGCCGTGCGCGGCCAGGATCGCCGGGTCCACCCCGAGCATCTGCTCCTTCGCGGCGTTGGAATAGGTCACGAAGCCGCGATCGAACCACGCGGAGCTGCCGGCCACCGACGTGACGCGGGCGGCGACGAGGCCGCCGGTGCAGGACTCGGCGACCGCGAGCGTCAGCCCCGCGCGGGCCAGCGCCTCGCCGACCGCGGCCGCAAGCGCGTCCGTCACCGCGCGTCGGCCGCGCCGCGGCGGGCGCGGAAGAACTCGCGCAGCAGCGCCGCCGACGCGTCGCCCAGCAGCCCGCCCTCGACCGCGACGTCGTGGTTCAGCCGCCCCGGCTCGAGCACGTGCAGCACGCTGCCGCACGCGCCCCACTTCTCGTCGCGGGCGCCGAAGACCACCCGCGCGACACGTGCGTGCACGATGAGGCCGGCGCACATCGGACACGGCTCCATGGTCACGTACAGGGTCGCGCCGGTGAGGCGGTAGTTGCCGGCGGCCCGCGCCGCGGCGCGCAGCGCCACCATCTCCGCGTGCGCGCTCGGGTCGCAGTCGCCGATGGGGCGGTTGAAGCCCTCGCCCAGCAGCGTGCCGCCGCGCACCACGACCGCGCCCACCGGCACCTCGCCGGCCGCGGCGCCGTCGGCCGCGAGCGCCAGCGCGCGGCGCATCCAGCGCAGGTCCTCGTCGCCCGCGTCGCTCATCGCGGCGCCTGCGCCGCGCGCCGCGACTCCGGCGCGCTCACTCCCACTCGATGGTCGCGGGCGGCTTGCCGGAGATGTCGTAGACCACCCGCGAGATCCCCGGCACCTCGTTGATGATGCGGCTCGAGCAGCGCTCCAGGAACTCGAACGGCAGGTGCGCCCAGCGCGCGGTCATGAAGTCCACCGTCTCCACCGCGCGCAGCGCGATCACGTGCTCGTAGCGCCGGGCGTCGCCCATCACGCCCACCGAGTTCACCGGCAGGTACACCGCGAAGGCCTGGCTCACGCTGTCGTAGAGGTTCGCCGCGCGCAGCTCGTCGATGAAGATCGCGTCGGCGCGGCGCAGCACGTCGGCGTAGCGCCGCTCCACCGCGCCGAGAATGCGCACGCCCAGGCCCGGCCCCGGGAACGGGTGGCGGTACACCATCTCGCGCGGCAGCCCGAGCTCGACGCCGATCGTGCGCACCTCGTCCTTGAACAGCTCGCGCAGCGGCTCGACCAGCTTCATGTTCATGCGCTCGGGCAGGCCGCCGACGTTGTGATGGGACTTGATCACGTGCGCCTTGCCGGTGGCCGCGCCCGCGCTCTCGATGACGTCCGGGTAGATGGTGCCCTGCGCGAGCCACGGGATGCCCTCGAGCGCGTGCGCCTCCTCGTCGAAGATCTCGATGAACAGGCGCCCGATGATCTTGCGCTTGTCCTCCGGGTCCTCGACGCCGGCCAGCGCGTCGAAGTACCGATCGCCCGCGTCGACGCGGATCACGCGCACGCCCAGGTGCTCGGCGAAGGTGTCCATCACCTGGTCGCCCTCGTCCAGGCGCAGCAGGCCGGTGTCGACGAAGATGCAGGTCAGGCGCGGGCCGATCGCGCGATGCAGCAGCGCCGCGACGACAGAGGAGTCGACGCCGCCCGACAGCGCGAGCAGCACCTTGTCCTCGCCGACCGTCGCCTGCACCCGCGCGACCGCGTCGTCGATGATGCGCGCCGGCGTCCACAGCGCCGCGCAGCCGCAGATGCGGTGCACGAAACGCTCCAGCATCGCCTTGCCCTGGCGGGTGTGGGTGACCTCGGGGTGGAACTGCACGCCGTAGAAGCCCCGGGCCTCGTCAGCCATCGCGGCGATCGGCGCGTTGTCGGTGGACGCGATGACCTCGAAGCCGGGCGGCAGACCGCCGACGCGGTCGCCGTGGCTCATCCACACGTCGAGCAGCGCGTGGCCGTCGGCGTCGGTCTCGTCGCGGATGCCGTCGAGCAGCGCCGACGCGCCGCGGCTTCGCACCCGCGCGTAGCCGAACTCGCGGTGCGACGACGGCTCCACCGCGCCGCCGAGCTGCGCCGCCATGGTCTGCATGCCGTAGCAGATCCCGAGCACCGGCACGCCGAGCTCGAACACCGCCTGCGGCGCGCGCACGTCCAGCGACTGGTGCACCGACTCCGGCCCGCCCGAGAGGATGATCCCCTTCGGCGCGAACGCACGGATGTCGTCGTCGGCCATGTCGAACGCGCGGATCTCCGAGTACACGTTCAGCTCGCGCACCCGGCGCGCGATGAGCTGCGTGTACTGCGCCCCGAAGTCGAGGATCAGGATGCGGTCGGCGTGGATGTCCGCGTGCGCGGCGGTGTCCTTCGCGGTCGTTGCCACGTTCGTTCCAGGTGCCCTTGTTCTTGCGTGGCCTTCGCTACCGCACGGGCGCGGAGAACGCCGGGGAGACGTGCAGCCGTACGACGCAGGCCGCGCTGCGGTGCCCGATTCGCCCCGGCACGCGGACGCGAGGCGGTGAGCCCGCCGGATTCACCGAAGATCCATCATCTGTGCGCACGTCGCCGCACGGCTACTCCGACCGGTAGTTCGGAGCCTCCTTCGTGATGCTGACGTCGTGCACGTGGCTCTCGCGCATGCCGGCGTTGGTCAGGCGGACCATGCGCGCGTTGGTGCGCAGCGCCTCGAGATCGGCGCAGCCGGTGTAGCCCATGCTCGCGCGCAGGCCGCCCACGAGCTGGTGGATCACGGCGCGCAGCGAGCCCTTGTACGGCACGCGGCCCTCGATTCCCTCCGGCACCAGCTTCTCGAGCTCGGTGGTCTCGGCCTGGAAGTAGCGGTCGCTGGAACCGTGGGTGCCCGTCATCGCGCCCAGCGAGCCCATGCCGCGGTAGGACTTGTACGAGCGGCCCTGGTACAGCTCCACCTCGCCGGGGGACTCCTCGGTGCCGGCGAACAGGCTGCCAATCATGACGCTGTGGCCGCCGGCCGCGATCGCCTTCGCGATGTCGCCGGAGAAGCGGATGCCGCCGTCGGCGATCAGCGGCACGCCGCTGTCATTCAACGCGCCCGCGACCTCCCGGATCGCGGTCAGCTGAGGCACGCCGACGCCCGCGACGACGCGCGTCGTGCAGATCGAGCCCGGGCCGATGCCCACCTTCACGCCGTCCACGCCGGCGTCCACCAGCGCGCGCGCCGCGGGCGCGGTCGCGACGTTGCCGCCGATCACCTGCATGTCCGGGTAGCGCTGCTTGATCGAGCGCACGCGGTTTATCACGTTCTGCGAGTGGCCGTGCGCGGTGTCGACGACGATCACGTCCACGCCCGCCTCCACCAGCGCCGCGACCCGGTCGTCGGTGCCCGGGCCGGTGCTCACCGCGGCGCCGACGCGCAGCTGCTCCTGCGCGTCCTTGCACGCGTCGGGAAACTCGCTGGCCTTCTGGATGTCCTTCACCGTGATCAGCCCACGCAGCTTGAACGCGTCGTTGACCACCAGCACCTTCTCGATGCGGTGCTTGTGCAGCAGGTGTCGCACCTCGTCCTCGCCGGCCCCCTCCTGCACCGTGACCAGGCGCTCCTTCGGGGTCATGACCTCGCTGACCGGCGCGTCGAACTGGCGCTCGAAGCGCAGATCGCGGCTGGTCACGATGCCGACCAGCTCCTCGCCCTCGACCACCGGAACGCCCGAGATGTTGTTGCTGCGCATCACCTGCAGCACCTCGCGGATGGTGACCCTGGGCCCCACCGTGATCGGGTCCTGGATCACGCCGCTCTCGTACTTCTTGACGCTGCGCACCTGCTGCGCCTGCTCCTCGAAGGGCATGTTCTTGTGGATCACGCCGAGGCCGCCTTCCTGGGCGATCGCGATCGCGAGCCGCGCCTCGGTGACGGTGTCCATCGCGGAGGAGATCAGCGGGATGCGCAGCCCGATCTCGCGGGTGAGGCGGGTCTCGAGGCGCGCCTCGCGGGGCAGGATCGCGGAGTAGCCGGGCACCAGGAGGACGTCGTCGAAGGTCAGTGCCTGCTCGATGGCCTCCATGGCGTGCAACCCCGCTGCGTCCGGTGAAGATAAACGGCCATGCTATCCGCTCGGCCGTGGAGCGTAAATGCGCAGGGCCTCCCCGGCGCGCTGTGCTAACGTCGCCCCCCTCCGGTCCCGCGCCCTCGCCCATGGCCGCACGCCCGCCTCCGCCCAGCCCCCGCCCACGGCCCGCCCGATGAGCGCCGCGCCGCCGGCCGGGCACGACGTGTACAGCGTGTCGCGGCTGAACCTCGAGGCCCGGGCGCTGCTCGAGGGGAGCTTCGCGACCCTGTGGGTGGAGGGCGAGGTGTCCAACCTCGCCCGGCCGCGCTCGGGACACATCTACTTCTCGCTGAAGGACGACGCGTGCCAGGTGCGCTGCGCGATGTTCCGCATGCACAACCGGCGCCTCGCGTTCGCGCCGCGCGACGGGCTGCACGTCGTGGTGCAGGCACGGGTGAGCCTGTACGCCGAGCGCGGCGACTTCCAGCTGCTCGTGCAGCAGATGGAGGAGGCGGGCGCCGGGGCGCTGCAGCGGGCGTTCGAGGCGCTGAAGAAGAAGCTCGCGGCCGAGGGGCTGTTCGACGCCGAGCGCAAGCGGGCGCTGCCCGCGCTGCCGCGCCGGGTCGGCGTGATCACCTCACCCACCGGGGCCGCGGTGCGCGACGTGATCACGGTGCTCGCGCGCCGCTTCCCGGCCATCCCGGTGCTGATCTACCCGGTGCCGGTGCAGGGCGCCGACGCGGCGCCCGCGATCGCGGCGGCGCTGGACCTCGCCGCCGCGCGCGCCGAGTGCGACGTGCTGATCCTGACCCGCGGCGGCGGCTCGCTGGAGGACCTGCAGGCCTTCAACGACGAGGGCGTCGCGCGCGCGATCGCCCGCTGCGCGCTGCCGGTGGTCTCGGCGGTGGGTCACGAGACGGACTTCAGCATCGCGGACTTCGTGGCCGACCGCCGCGCGCCGACGCCGTCCGCGGCGGCGGAGATGGTGTCGCCGGACGCCCGCGAGTGGCGGGCTCGCCGCGACGGCGCGCTGAGGCGCCTGCGCGCGCTCGCGGCGGCGAGGCTTCGCGGCGAGCGCCAGGCGCTCGCGTGGCTGCTGCGCCGGCTGGTGCACCCGGCGCGGCGCCTCGCGCAGCTGCGCGAGCGCCAGCGCGAGCTGCACGGCCGGCTGCGCCGCGCGCTGCGCGCCCGCCTCGGCGATGCCCGCCAGCGCGTGCGGGCCGCCGGCGCCCGCGTCGCCGCGCAGCGCCCCGCCGAGCGCATCGCCGCCCATCGCCGCCGCGTGCAGGAGCTGGACGCGCGGCTCGCGCGCGCGTGCGCGGAGAGCCTGGCGCGGCGGCGCAACCAGCTGTCCGGGCTGCTGCGCGCGCTCGACGCGATGGGCCCGCAGCGCACGCTGGACCGCGGCTATGCGATCGTGACCCGCGACGCCGACGGCACGGTGCTGCGCGAGCCCGGCCAGGCGACGCCCGGCGAGGCCGTCACCGCCCGGCTGGCGGGCGGCCGGCTGGGGCTGCGCGTCGAGGGCGGACGCTGACGACCCGCGCGCGCCGTCACTCCCTGCGCAGCTCGTACCACAGCCGCCCCAGCAGCTCGTGCAGCGCATCGCGCGACTGCGCGAAGGTCCCGGCGGACGGAAACCAGTCGAGCGGGTGCGGCGCGTCGTCCGGGCCGCCGGCGAACGCGGTCGGCGCCGGCAGCACCTCGAAGCCCTGGTCGCGGAACATCGGCACCGCGCGCCCCAGGTGGTTCGCGTGGCTCACCAGCACGATCCGCCGGATGCCGTCCGCCGCGAGCACGTCGCGGCTGAAGCGGGCGTTCTCCTCGGTGTTGCGGCTCGCGGACTCGACCCAGCGCACCGGCACCCCGAAGTCCCGCGCGAGGCTCTGCGCCATCAGCTCGCCCTCCGCCGGCCCGTCACCGAACACCGTGCCGCCGGTCACCGCGAGGGGCAGCCCGGTCCGCCGCTGCAGGAACGCGGCGTAGCGCAGCCGCTCCAGCGCGCGCGCCGACACGGTGGGTCCCCCCAGCTCAGGCGCGAAATCCCGGCGCCCGCCGCCGAGCACCACGATGGCCTGGTAGCCGGACAGACGGGGGTCGCCGGGAGCGAGCGGCGGCGTGGACTCGACGCGCTGCACCAGCAGCCCGGCGACGGGCCCGGTCGACAGCGCGTACAGCGCGGCGGCGGCCAGCACGACGAGCCCGGCGCCGAGGCGCGGCCGCCACGGGCGCAGCACGAGCCCGGCGGCCAGCAGCACGACGATTGCGCCGGGCGGCAGGATCAGCGCCGCGAGCCCCTTGGTGAGCAGCAGCGTGTCCACGCCGGGTCGCGCGGCTCGCCGGTCCCCGCGGGCCCGCGGGGACCGGCGGCCTCAGCCGATGGCCTCGCCGGCGGCCTGACGGTCGGCGTGGTACGAGGAGCGCACCAGCGGCGCGCTCGCGACGTTGCCGAAGCCGAGGGCCCGTGCTGCGTCACCCAGCGCCTCGAACTCCTCGGGCGTCCAGTAACGCTCCACCGGCAGGTGGTGCCGGCTGGGCGCGAGGTACTGGCCCAGCGTGAGCATGTCGCAGCCGTGCGCGCGCAGGTCCGCGAGCACCTCGAGCACCTCGTCACGCTCCTCGCCGAGACCCAGCATCAGCCCGGACTTGGTCGGCACGTCGGGGCACTCGGCCTTGAAGCGCTCGAGCAGGTCCAGCGACCACGCGTAGTCCGCGCCCGGGCGGGCGCGGCGGTAGAGCCGCGGCACCGTCTCCAGGTTGTGGTTGAACACGTCCGGCGGCGTGCGCACGAGGTGCGGCAGCGCGCGGTCCATGCGCCCGCGGAAGTCCGGCACCAGCACCTCGATGCGGGTCGCGGGAGAGTGCTCGCGCACCGCGGCGATGCAGGCCGCGAAGTGCGCCGCCCCGCCGTCGCGCAGGTCGTCCCGGTCCACCGACGTGATCACGACGTAGCGAAGCCCGAGCCGCGCGACCGCCTCGGCGAGGTGCACGGGCTCGTCCGCGTCCAGCGGCTGCGGGCGCCCGTGGGCGACGTCGCAGAACGGGCAGCGCCGGGTGCACAGCTCGCCCATGATCATGAAGGTCGCCGTGCCGTGGGAGAAGCACTCGGCGAGGTTCGGGCAGGACGCCTCCTCGCACACGGTTGCCAGCTTGTGCTCGCGCAGCAGCTGCTTCACCCGCCGCACGCCGCCGCCGATGGGCGCGCGCACCTTGATCCAGTGCGGCTTGCGCGGCGCCGGCCCGGCCGGCGCCTCCAGCTTGACCGGGTTCTTCGCGGTCTTGTCCGCGCCGCGCTGGGCCTCGCCGACCTTCGGGCCCACCTTCGGGCCGGTCTTCACGGAGACTTCGATATCCATCGCGCCATCTTACGGGTCGGCGGCGCCCGGCGACAGGCGTCGCCGGACCAGGCGCGGCTCGCGCGGATGCGGCGCTACTGCGCCGGGCGCGGCGGCCCCCACAGGTTCACGATGCGGCAGAACAGCGCCGCGGTCATCTCGGCGTCGTAGATCGCGGAGTGGGCGTCGCGCTCGTCCCACTCCAGGCCGGCCGCGCGCGCGGCGCGCGAGAGCACGGTCTGGCCGTACGCGAGGCCGCCCAGCGTCGCGGTGTCGAACGTCGAGAACGGGTGGAACGGGTTGCGCTTGTACTTGGTGCGCTCCACCGCGGCGTTGACGAACGCGAGGTCGAACGACGGGTTGTGGCCGACGAGGACGGCGCGGGTGCAGCGGGTCTCGCGCACCGCGCGGCGCACCGGCTCGAACACGGTCTTCAACGCCTCGCGCTCCGGCACCGCGAAGCGCAGCGGGTGGTCGGGCACGATGCCGTTGAACTCCAGCGCCGCCGGCTCGATGTTCGCACCGGGGAACGCCTCGACGTGGGTGGAGTGCGTCTCGGCGGCGTACCACTGGCCGGCCTCGTCGACGTCCAGCAGCACCGCGGCGATCTCCAGCAGCGCGTCGGTGGCGGCGTTGAAGCCGCCGGTCTCGACGTCGACCACCACCGGCAGGAAGCCGCGGAAGCGCGCGGACACCGCGGTCGGGCCGGAATCGCCGGCGCTCACTGGGCCACCCCCGGCGCGGCCAGGCGCCAGCGGGTGCGCCCCCCGGCGCGGTGCGGCACCACGGTGGCGTCGCCGAAATCCAGCGCTGCCGGCACCTCGGCGGCCTCGCGCACCAGGGTCACCTGTCCGTCGTTCGGCGCGACGCCGTAGAAGCGCGGCCCGAACTCGCTCGCGAAGGCCTCGAGGCGGTCCAGCGCGCCGGCGTCCTCGAAGGCCTCGGCGTACAGCTCCAGCGCCAGCGGCGCGGTGTACAGGCCCGCGCAGCCGCACGCGGACTCCTTGTCGCCGCGCGCGTGGGGCGCGGAGTCCGTGCCGAGGAAGAAGCGCGCCTCGCCGCTGGTCGCCGCCGCGACCAGCGCCCGGCGGTGGCGCTCGCGCTTGACCACCGGCAGGCAGTAGTGGTGCGGGCGCAGCCCCCCCTGGAACAGGGCGTTGCGGTTCAGCAGCAGGTGGTGCGCGGTGATGGTGGCCGCGACGCGCTCCGGCGCCGCGCGCACGAAGTCCACCGCGTCGGCGGTGGTGATGTGCTCCAGCACCACGCGAAGCCCCTCGAAGCGCGACACCAGCGGCGCCAGGACCCGCTCGATGAACACCGCCTCGCGGTCGAACACGTCCACCTCGGGATCCGTGACCTCGCCGTGCACGAGCAGCGGCAGGCCGACCTCCTGCATCGCCTCCAGCGCCCCGGTCACCCGCGCGAGGTCGGTGACGCCGGAATCGCTGTTCGTGGTCGCGCCCGCCGGGTACAGCTTCACCGCGTGCACGATGCCGCTCGCGCGGGCCGCGCGGATGACGGCGGCATCGGTGCGATCCGTGAGGTACAGCGTCATCAGCGGCTCGAAGCCCCGCGGCGCGACGGCCAGGATGCGCTCGCGGTAGGCCGCCGCGTCCTCGGCGGTGACCACCGGCGGCGTCAGGTTGGGCATCACGATCGCGCGGCGGAAGCAGCGCGCGGTGTCGGCCACGGTGCGCGCGAGCACGGCGCCGTCGCGCAGGTGCACGTGCCAGTCGTCGGGGGCGCGCAGCCGCAGCCGCGCGCCGGGCCCGGCGTCGGCGCGGCGCGCGCCGGGATCGACGGCGGCTCCGGGCGGATGCCCGCTCACGGCCGGGAGTACCCGCAGCAGGTATGGGTGCTAGATGGCATCACGTCACCGGGCGGGCCGTCGCCCGCGGGGATTGCGTCCGGGCCGTCGCCCGCAGGGACATCGCGCCGTGCGGCAGCGCGGCGGTGCTTTCGCGAGGGCCTACGTTACACTACGCGGCGCGCCGGCCTGCCGCTGCCGTTCGGCGCACACAACAAAGAAACCGCGCCGGCTGAGCCTCTGAGGGGGGGTGGCCGGCGGCGCGCGTCGCGACCGGCCCCGAGTCCGGGCATCGCTGCGTGCGTGACCGCACCACGACGGAGGATGCCCCGATGGCCGCAGTACCGAAGCCCCAGGACGTCGACCGGGACGAGACCCAGGAGTGGATCCAGTCCCTGGAATCGGTGATCGAGCGTGACGGGGTCGAGCGCGCCCATTTCCTGCTCGAGGAGCTGATCGCGCGCGCGCGCAGCGCCGGCGCGAACCTCGCGTACACCGCGAACACCGGCTACATCAACACCATCCCCGAGTCGCGCGAGGAGCACACCCCCGGCGACCCGGCCATCGAGTGGCGCATCCGCTCGCTGGTGCGCTGGAACGCGCTCGCGATGGTGGTGCAGGCGAACCGGGAGTCCAGCGAGCTGGGCGGGCACATCGCGAGCTTCGCGTCCGCGGCGACGCTGTACGACGTGGGCTTCAACCACTTCTGGCACGCGCCCACCGATCGTCACGGCGGCGATCTCGTGTTCATCCAGGGCCACAGCGCGCCGGGCGTCTACGCGCGCGCGTACCTCGAGGGGCGGCTGAGCGAGGACGACCTGCACCGCTTCCGCCAGGAGGCCGGCGGCAAGGGGCTGTCGTCGTACCCGCACCCGTGGCTGATGCCAGAGTTCTGGCAGTTCCCGACCGTGTCCATGGGGCTCGGGCCGATCATGGCCATCTACCAGGCGCGGTTCATGAAGTACCTGCACAACCGCGGCCTCGTCGACGCCGAGAAGCGCAAGGTGTGGGCGTTCATGGGCGACGGCGAGATGGACGAGCCGGAGAGCCTGGGCGCGATCACGCTCGCGTCGCGCGAGAACCTGGACAACCTGGTGTTCGTGATCAACTGCAACCTGCAGCGCCTCGACGGCCCGGTGCGCGGCAACGGCAAGATCATCCAGGAGCTGGAGGCCGCGTTCCGCGGCGCCGGCTGGAACGTCATCAAGGTCATCTGGGGCTCGTACTGGGATCCGCTGCTGCAGCGCGACACCAAGGGCCTGCTGCGCCAGCGCATGGAAGAGGCGGTGGACGGCGAGTACCAGGCCTTCAAGGCGAAGGGCGGCGCGTACACCCGCGAGTACTTCTTCGGCAAGTACCCGGAGCTGAAGAAGATGGTGTCGAACCTGTCCGACGAGGACATCTGGCGGCTGAACCGCGGCGGCCACGACCCGCACAAGGTGTACGCGGCCTACGCGGCGGCGGTGAAGCACACCGGCCAGCCCACCGTGATCCTCGCGAAGACGGTGAAGGGCTACGGCATGGGCGAGGCCGGCGAGGGCCAGAACATCACCCACCAGCAGAAGAAGATGGGCGAGGACGCGCTGAAGGCGTTCCGCGACCGCTTCAACATCCCGATCTCCGACGACGCGATCGCGCAGGCACCGTTCTACCGTCCCGACGACGACAGCCCCGAGATCAAGTACCTCAAGGAGCGCCGCCAGGCGCTGGGTGGCTACCTGCCCCAGCGCCGCCCGAAGGCCGAGCCGCTCGAGGTGCCGGGCCTGGACGCGTTCGAGGCGCAGCTCAAGGGCACCGGGGATCGCGAGATCTCGACCACGATGGCCTTCGTGCGCATCCTCACCACGCTCACCCGCGACAAGAAGGTGGGCCAGCACGTCGTGCCCATCGTGCCCGACGAGGCGCGCACCTTCGGCATGGAAGGGCTGTTCCGCCAGCTCGGCATCTACGCGCCCAGCGGCCAGCTCTACAAGCCGATGGACTCCGACCAGCTGATGTACTACCGCGAGGACAAGAAGGGGCAGGTGCTCGAGGAAGGCATCAACGAGGCCGGCGCGTTCTCCGACTGGATCGCCGCGGGCACCGCGTACAGCAACCACGGGGTCAACATGATCCCGTTCTACATCTTCTACTCGATGTTCGGCTTCCAGCGCATCGGCGACCTCGCGTGGGCCGCCGGCGACATGCAGGCGCGCGGCTTCCTGCTCGGCGGCACCGCCGGGCGCACGACGCTCGCCGGAGAGGGGCTGCAGCACGACGACGGCCACAGCCACCTGTTCTCGTGCAACATCCCGAACTGCGTGTCGTACGACCCGACCTACTCCTACGAGCTCGCCGTGATCGTGCAGGACGGCCTGCGGCGCATGTTCAGGGAGCAGGAGAACGTCTTCTACTACATCACGGTGATGAACGAGAACTACGCTCAC
>CBDUCN010000131.1:0-12939 GCA_965365655.1 uncultured Gammaproteobacteria bacterium
GCGCGGTCGTCGGTGACCAGCCAGACCGGGGAGTTGTAGCCGTGCTCGGCCTGGCCGACGAGGTCGGCCGCGACGATGTCCGGGTCGGCCTGGCCGTCGGCCAGGATCAGGCTGTCGGTGGGGCCGGCGAACATGTCGATGCCGACGCGCCCGAACAGGATGCGCTTCGCCTCGGCGACGAACTGGTTGCCCGGCCCGACCAGGATGTCCGCGCCCGGAAGGCCGAACAGGCCGAACGCCATCGCGGCCACGCCCTGCACGCCGCCCAGCGCGAGGATCGAGTGCGCGCCGCACAGATCGGCGGTGTAGACGATCGCGGGGTGCACGCCGGTCTCGGGGCGCGGCGGAGAGCACACCGAGATGTGCTCGCAGCCGGCGACCTTCGCCGTGGTCACGGTCATGATCGCCGACGCGATGTGGCTGTAGCGCCCGCCGGGCACGTAGCAGCCGGCGGCGCGGCACGGGATGCTCTTCTGTCCGGCGATCAGGCCCGGCACGACCTCGATCTCGATGTCGGTGAGGGTCTTCATCTGCGCCTCGGCGAAGCGCCGCACGTTGTCGTGCGCGAAGCGGATGTCGTCCTTCAGCCGCTGCGGGACCTGCTCGGCGGCCGCGGCAATCTCGTCGCGGGTCAGCACCAGGTTGCCGGCGTAGCGGTCGAACTTCTCGGCGTACTGCTTTGCGACGGCCTCGCCGCCGGCCTCGATCTCGTCGAGGATCTTCTGCACCGTCTCGCGCACGTCGCCGGAGTCGGTGGAGGACGTCTTGGTTGCCTTCTTCAGATATTCACGGGCCATGGGGTATTCCTGGGTAACTGTTTGGCAGTGGATGTCGCGGGTCTCGGTCGGCCCCGGCTCACTTGTAGGCGTCGGGCAGCATCGTCGTCGAGATCTCCGGCACGTAGCCGATCATCAGCACGACGAGCAGCATGAAGAACACGAACGGCACCGCGCGGGCCGCGATCTTCAATATCGATTCGCCGGTCAGGCCGGAGACCACGAACAGGTTGAGGCCGAGCGGCGGGGTGATGAAGCCGACGCCGAGCGAGGTGATCATCATGATGCAGAACTGGATCTCGTTCATGCCGATCTCGTCGGCGAGCGGCTTCAGGATAGGCGCCAGGATCACGATGTTGGGCGTCGTCTCCATCACGCAGCCGGCCGCGATCAGGATCCCGATCATCAGCAGGATCAGCACGTAGGGGTTCTCGGTCAGCGAGGTCACCGCGTACACGAACCCCTGCGGCACGCCCATCGCGGCCAGCGTCTGCGCGAGCGGGAGCGAGAACGCGATGATCGGCAGGATCACGCCGTTGACCTTCGCCGAGCTGATCAGCATCGACGGGAAGTCCCCGAGCTTGATCGTGCGCAGGATGAAGCCGAGGATGAGCGTGACGATCACCGCCGTCGCCCCCGCCTCCGTCGGCGTCAGGCGCCCGGAGAAGATGCCGTAGAAGATGATCGCCGGGACGATGAAGGCGTACCACCCATCACGCAGCGCCTTGCCGAGATTGGCCAGCCACTCCGCCATGCTGATCGCGCCGCCGTGCTCGTAGGCGTAGATGCGGTTCATGACGATGTTGGTGATCAGGATCGACACGAGGATCAGCACGCCCGGGATCAGCGCCGCCTGGAACAGGGTGGACGCGGAGATGCCGAGCACCAGCCCGAGGATGATGTACGCGATCGACGGCGGGATCAGGATGCCGGTGCACGCGCCCGCGGCGACGAGCGCGCAGGCGTAGGGGCGCGGGTAGCCCGACTCGACGAGGCGGTCGATGGTCATGCGCCCGACCGCGGCGGCGCCGGCGGCGTCGGAGCCGGAGATCGCCGAGAACATGCCGCACACCAGCACGGTGGCCGAGCCGAAGCCGCCGCGGGTCCAGCACGTCAGCGCCTCGGCGACGTTCAGGAACTTGCGGCTCAGGCCCGTGCGCACCAGCACGTCGCCGGTCAGGATGAACAGCGGGACGGCGGTCAGCGCGAACGCGTCGATGCCGTCGAACAGCGATTCCCCGAGCAGCGACAGGGGAAGCACCTCGGTCCAGACCAGCATCGTGATCGCGGCCGCGCCGATCGACGCCCACACCGGGACGCCGAGCAGGCAGAACAGCGCGAAGACCAGGACCGGACCGTAGAAGCTCCAGTCGAGCTCGACCGTCTGCTGCTGAAGTTGTTGCCAGTACATGTCCGTCCCCCTAGTCGAAGAGCCGCTCGCCTTCGAACACCGGCCGCCCGGAGGCGAAGTCGGCGATGTCGCGGCGAAGCGATTGCAGGAGGCGGTACATCATCAGGCCGAAGCCCACGGGCACGGCCATGAGGAACCAGACCATCGGGACGCGCAGTCCGTGACTGACGGACTGGAACTTGTACGCGACGCTGACCATCTCGAAGGACCAGTACAGCGCGAAGACGGCGACCACCATCATCACGAGGTCCCCGAAGATGTAGAGCAGCGCCTTGATCTTCGTGGGCACGTAGTGGAACAGCACGTCGATTCGGATGTGCGCCCGCTCGCGCACCGCGGACGCGGCGCCGATCCAGGCGAGGTAGATGAAGGAGTAGCGGACGATCTCCTCACCCCAGATCGAGGAGTAGGAGAACACCTCGCGCCGGAGCACCTCGACCGCCATCGTGACGACCAGCATCGTGTAGAACACGAGCAGCGCCCACCGCTCGAGATTGGCTTCGATCAGCTTGAAATATGAGGACACGTTGTTCACCGCCCTTGAGTCGCCCGACGGACCGCCCGCGCGCGCGGCGCGGGCGGGGCCTGTTCACTCGTCGAACGGGGTGCTCCCGCGCCGCGAACGGCACGGGAGCGCCCCGGCGGCGGTCAGGCGTCGTGGACGTAGTAGCGGCTCGGCGTGTTGGCGCCTTCCTCGAGCTTCTCGAACGCGCTCATGGAGCCCGCGAGCTCGGTCTTGAACTCGTTCCACTCGCTGCGCTGGTACCCGCCGGCGGCCTTCCACTCGGCGAGCTGCGCGTCGCTGAGCGTGTGGAACTGCACGCCGGATCGCCTCAGCTCCGACATCGCGTACGCACGCGCGGCCGGGACCTTCGCGAGGTTCTGCTGCGCCGTGACCTCGGACGCGAACTCGATCCCCTCCTGCACGTCGGAGGGCAGGCCGCTGAACCACTCGAAGTTGCACGAGTAGACCTGGCTGTCCGGCACCGCGCGGGTGAAGGTCACGTGGCTCAGGATGTCCTTGAAGCCGAACACGTACAGCGCGCCGACGGACGGGTCCAGCGCGTCGGCCACGCCCTGCTTGATCGCTGACGGGGTCTCGCCCCACGCGACCGGTGTCGGGTTCGCGCCGACCATGCGGTAGTACTGCTGCAGCATCTTCGAGCCGGGCACCCGGAACTTCACGCCGTTCAGGTCGGCGGGCGTCATCACCGCGCCGGCGCCGCCCTTGCGCACCGCGACCACGCGCGGGTCGATGACGACGTAGAACAGCGCCTTGAAGCCCTTGGCCTCGATCGCGGGGTGCACCTGGTCCTTCCATGGCTTGGAGGTGACGAGGTTCACGAAGCGCTGGTTCGAGCCGCAGAAGTACGGAAGGTTGATCAGGTCGGCGGCCGGCGCGAACGGCGCGAAGTTCGACAGCGAGTGCTGCGCGGCCTGGATCGTGTTGCCCTGTACCTTCTGCGCGAGCGCACCGCCGGCGCCGAGCTGGCCGCCGGGCGCGAGCTTGACGTAGATCTTGCCGTTGGTCGCGTTCTGGATGTTCTCCTTGAAGTCCAGCTGCATGATCGGATAGCTGCGCGACGCGCCGAGCACGTAGGCGGTGGCCACGACCATCGTGTGGGCGGCCTCCTTCTCGCGCATCTTCTCTTCCTTCGCGGTCTGCGCGACGGCCTCGTCGGACCACAACGTGCCCGCGCTGCCGGCGACGACCGCGGCGGTGAACGCGCCGGATCCCGTCAGCTTGAGAAAGTTTCGACGCTCCGCGGACTGGATCTCGGCGGCAGCCTTGTCTGCTGGATATCGCTTCATGGAACTGTGTCTCCTCCTAGGTGTCGTTATTTCCCGGGCTGGCGTTGGCGCCTGTCTCCGAGCGTTCGTGCGCGAGCATGGCGATGACGAAGCAGATGCAGGCGGCGAACAGGGTCAGCATCGCTCCGACGTCGGAGAGAAACACGCCGATCCCCGCGGCACCTGCCACCACGTTCGAAAAGTACACGAGAAAAACGGCGCAAGTTACTAGTACGAATATGTTTTTCTTGGCCACGCCGACGTTCCTCCTCCAGGCTCACCACGAATGTAAGCGTATACACGGAGTCGATGCAAGCGTTTACATCGCGTGTCCGTTCAAGGCAAGCTCGGCCGCAGTGTAGCCAACGGCTGGCCATCGATGCAGACGAAGTCCGCGCCCACGCTGCACGACGTCGCGCGCCACGCCGGCGTGTCGACGGCCACCGTGTCGCGCGCGCTGAACACCCCGGAGCGGGTCACCGACGCGACCCGCGAGCTGGTGCTGCGCAGCGTCGACGAGCTCGGCTACACGCCGCACTTCGGCGGGCGCGCGCTGGTGTCGAACCGCTCGAACACCATCGGCGCGGTGATCCCGACCATGGACAACGCGATCTTCGCGAGAGGGCTGCAGGCGTTCCAGGAGACGCTGGCCGATGCCGGCGTGACGCTGCTGGTCGCGAGCTCCGGATACGACCCGGTGCGCGAGCTCGAGCAGATCCGCGCGCTGGTCAGCCGCGGCAGCGACGGCCTGATGCTGATCGGCGTCGAGCGCCCGCCCGAGGCGTACGCGTTCCTGGACCGGCGACGCATCCCGTACGTGCTGACCTGGAACTACCGTCCCGACGGCCCGGCGTGCTGCGTCGGCTTCGACAACCGCCTGGCGGCACGTGCGATCGCCCGCGAGGTGATCGCGCGCGGCCACCGGCGCATCGCGATGATCGCCGGCATCACCGCCGGCAACGACCGTGCGGGCGACCGCGTAGCCGGCGTGCGCGCGGCGCTGGACGAGGCCGGTCTGCCGGGGCGCGATCTGCCGATCGTGGAGGAGGTCTACTCGCTGGGCGGCGGGCATCGGGCGTGCGCCCGCCTGCTCGCGCTCAGCCCGCGTCCGACCGCGCTGATCTGCGGCAACGACGTGCTGGCCGTGGGCGCGATCGGCGAGGCGAAGGCCCTGGGCCTTCGGGTGCCGGACGACGTGTCGATCACGGGCTTCGACGACATCGAGCTCGCCGTGGTGACCGAGCCCGGCCTCACGACGGTGCACGTCCCGCACCGGAGGATGGGCCAGGCGGCGGCGCGGGCGCTGCTCGCGATGCGCGACGGCACGGACGGCGGCGAGGGGATCGCGATCGAGACCCACATCGTCATGCGGGAGTCGCTCGCGGCGCCGCCGTGACGGGCGGCGGCTCTCAGGTCGTGCGGCCCTGCGTACCGCCCGGTCCGCGGTCGCGGATCCTCGCGAGCTCGACGGCGAGGAAGTCCCGGAAGCGCGCCGCCAGCATCGAAGGCGGCCGGTAGGCCGGCGTCAGCAACGCGATCGGGTACGTCACCGCCGGCTCGAAGGGCCGGAACACGATTCGCGGCGCCGGCGCCTGGTCCAGCCCGTAGCCGGTCGCGGTCAGCGGATCGCACACGCACGCGCACAGCCCTTCCGCGACCAGCTGCAGGGCCGGGCGGAAGGTCTGCACCTCGAAGCGCCGGCGTAACGGCACGCCGGCCTGCGAGAAGGCGTCGCGGGTCCTGGCCCACAGGCCGTGCTCCTCGTACAGCGCGGCCATCGGCTGGCCGTCGAGATCGCGCGGCGTGATCACGTCCTTTGACGCGAGCTCGCTTTCCGCGTGCACCGCGCACACGCACGTCATGTCGAACGTGTCGACGTGCACCGCGCGCCGTGGCGCCGGGGTCTCGGCGACTCCGATGTCGTATTGCTGCGACGCGATCCACTCCTCGATGACCACCGAGGAGCGTGTCATCAGCGAGACCCGGACCTCCGGCCGGCCGTCGAGGAACTGCGCGACGGCCCTCGGCACGACGAAGCCGGAGCTCGCGGGATTGCACGCGATCCGCAGCATCCCCCGCTCCAGCTTGCCGATCTCCTGCATCGTGCGCGTCGACTGCGAGAGCCGCGAGAGCACCTGCTCGGTCTCCTCGAGGAAATAGTGCGCCTCGGGCTTCGGGACGAGGCGCCCTCGCTCGCGCTCGAAGAGTTCGAAGCCGAGTTCCTGTTCCAGCTTCGCGATTGCCGTGCCCACCGCAGGCTGCGTGCGGCCGATCGAGCGCGCCGCCTCGGCCAGGGTCCCGGCGCGCATCACCTCGCGGAAGGTCAGCAGCTGCCGGAAGGACAGGTTCATTCACCGAGTATAAACATAGGTTTTAGAGAACAAATAATAATCAAATTTACTTTATAGCCCCCGCTTCCTAGGCTCCTCTCCCAACGAAGACCGGGTTGCCACCGGCGGCGCCAGAGAGGGGGAGAGCGTCTTGGACCGATTCGCGAAATACCTGCTGACCGGTCTGATCTGCATCGTGGCCGCCGGCCAGTTCGTGCAGGTCATCACCCGCTACGTGCTCCAGATCCCGGTCATGGGCCTGGAGGAGACCATGCTCTACCCGACCCTGTGGCTGTACATCCTGGGTGCGGTGAACGCGTCGCGGGAGAACACCCACATCCGGGCCAACGTGCTCGAGATCTTCCTGAAGACCCCGCGCCAGCACACCGTGCTGGCGGTGATCGGCGAGGTCCTGAGCCTGATCATCGGCATCTGGCTGACGACCTGGGCCTGGGACTTCACGCGCTACTCGTGGCGAGTGTGGAAGGAGAGCCCGACGCTCTACATCCCGACCTTCTGGTCCGACGTCGCGCTGTTCGTCGGCATGGTCCTGATGATGATCTACACGGCGGTCCACCTGGTCGGACACCTCCGCGACCTCGCCAGCGCAGGACAGCACCATGGTTGAAATCGCACTGATGTCGGTCGGCGTGCTGGTGCTGCTGCTCACGCTCGGCGTTCCGCTGCCGTACTGCTTCGGCGGCGCCCTGATGCTGATGTACTTCGTCGGCGACGTGACGATGAAGGGCAACATGCTGTGGGGCTTCCAGCAGCTCGGCAACCCGGTGCTGCTCGCGATCCCGCTGTTCGTGCTTGCGGGCACGGTCATGAGCCAGAGCGGCATCGCCGCCAGCCTGCTGAACTTCGTCAACGCGTTCATCGGTCACGTGCGCGGCGGGCTCGGTGTGGTGGCGGCGGTGAGCTGCGCGATCATCGGTGCGATTTCGGGCTCCGGCCTCACCGGCATCGCCGCGATCGGGCCGCTGCTGATCCCGGAGATGGAGAAGCGCGGATACCCCCGCGAGTACGCCACCGCGCTGGTCGCGAACTCGTCGATCCTCGGCCTGCTGATTCCGCCGAGCGTGACGATGATCGTCTACGGCTGGGTCACCGACACCTCGATCCTGGCCTGCTTCCTCGCGACCGCGGGCCCCGGCCTGCTGGTGATGCTGAACTTCTCGCTGGTGAACCTGTTCCTCGCGCGCAAGTTCCCGCTGAAGCTGGACGCGAAGCCCGCCACCGCGGACCTGGTCTCCGAGGTCGGGCGCCGCGGCGTGAAGGCGGGCCCGGCGCTGCTGATGCCCGTCATCGTCCTCGGCGGCATCTACGGCGGAATCATGACGCCCACCGAGGCCGCGGCGGTGTCGGTGATCTACGCGATCCCGGTCGGCTTCCTGATCTACAAGGGGCTGCGCCTGAGCAACTTCCTCGCCGCGGGCATGGAGGCCGCGACCGCCATCGGCACGATCATGCTGATGATCCTGTTCTCGATGATCCTGTCGCAGATGTTCGTCATGGAGAGCATTCCGCAGGAGCTGGTCGAGGGGATCTTCCAGATCACCGACAACAAGGTGCTCCTGCTGGTGCTCATCAACGTGCTGCTGTTCCTGGTCGGGATGGTGGTCAACGACATCACCGCGATCATCCTCATCGCGCCGCTGCTGCTGCCGCTGATGGAGGCGATCGGCGTGAGCCCGGTGCAGTTCGCCGCGATCATGGGCGTGAACACCGCGATGGGCGGAGTGACGCCGCCCTACGCATCGATTCTCTACCTCGGCGCGCGCATCGGCGACGTCAAGGTCACCAAGGTCATCCGCCCGGCGATGGTGCTGATCATCACCGGCTACGTCCCGGTCGTGTTCCTGACCTCGTTCTGGTCCGACCTGTCCCTGTTCCTGCCGAGACTGTTCGGCTATTGACCCACCCGACCAAGGAGTCCCCGACATGAAGACAACGTCCGGCCTGTTCTGTGCCGCCCTCGCCGCGGCCATCGCGTTCGCGAGCCCCGTCGAGGCGGCGCGGCTCAAGATCAGCCACGTGCGTCCGCAGGGCACGACCATCGACAACGAGCTGAAGGACTTCGCCGCCGCGCTCGAGAAAGCCACCGACGGCGGCGTCAAGCTCAAGATCTTCGCCGCCAGCGCGCTCGGCGACTACACCACGGTGCAGGAGCGCATCTCGGTCGGCGCGGTGGACATGGCGTGCCAGCCGGCGGCCACCGGAACGACGCGCAGGATGCAGATCAGCTCGTTCCCCTACCTCGCCGAGGACTGGGCGAGCGCGAAGCGGATCTACGGCCCCGGCGGTCCGGTGCGCGACGCGATGGCCGAGCTGTACGCCGGCGAGGGCATCACGATGCTCGCCGCGTATCCGGTCTACTTCGGCGGCATCTCGCTCAACCGCGACGCCGTGGCGCCGGGCGATCCGAGCGTCAGCAAGGGCATCAAGGTCCGGGTGCCCGGCATCAAGAGCTTCCAGATGCTCGGCGATGCCCTCGGCTACATCTCGTCGCCGATCCCGTTCTCGGAGGCCTTCACCGCGGTGCAGACCGGCGTCGTCGACGGCGTCATCGGCTCCGGTGCCGAAGGCTACTACGCGTCGTTCCGTGACGTGACGAAGACCTATATCGCCGCCAACACGCACTTCGAGGTCTGGTACCTGATCATCAACACCGAGACGCTGAACGACCTCGACGACGCCGAGCGCAAGGCGCTGCTCGCCGCGGCCGCCGAGTTCGAGACGAAGCGCTGGGCCACGGCCGAGGCCGACCAGGGCAAGAACGAGCGCAAGCTCGCCGACAACGGCGCGGCCATCGTGCACCCGTCGGCGGAGCAGCTGGCCGCGATGGCGAAGAAGGTGCGCGCCGAGGTGTGGCCGGTGATCCTCGACGACGTGGGCGCGGACTGGGGCAAGGCCATCCTCGACCAAGCCGCGAAGTGAGCCCGGCGCTCATGCCACACGTGCCGGGCGGCGGTCGTTGCCGCCGCCCGGCACGCACTGCGAGACGAGCGACGTGACGGCGATGGATACCGAGTACACCGTGGTCGGGGGCGGCGTCGTCGGCCTGTCGGTGGCCTGGGGGCTGCTGAAGCGGGGCCGCAGCGTGCGCGTGCTCGATGGCGACGACGGCAGCTTCCGCGCATCGCGCGGCAACTTCGGGCTGGTGTGGGTGCAGAGCAAGGGCCTGAGCCAGCCCGCGTATGCGCGCTGGTCGAAGCGCGCCGCCAAGGCCTGGCGGGGGTTCGCCGACGAGCTCTCGGATGCCAGCGGGCTCGACGTCGCGCTCGCGCAGGACGGCGGCTACGACCTCCACTTCGACGAGCGCACGCTGGCCGAGACGGTCGCGAAGTACGAGCGGCTGAAGGCGGAGCTCGACGGCGACTATCCGTTCGAGGTGCTGGGCGCGAACGCACTGCGTCGCGAGGAGCCGGCCATCGGCCCGCAGGTCACCGGCGCGATCCTGCACCACGAGGACGGCCACGTGAATCCGCTCAAGCTGCTGAGGGCGCTCGCGTTCGACGTGCGTCGCCTCGGTGCGCAGGTGCTGACGGGGCGCGAGGTGAGCGGCTTCGAGCACCGTAACGGCGAGTTCCGCACCCGCACCACCGCGGGCGAGGTGTTCGCGAGCCACAAGGTGGTGCTCGCCGCCGGGCTCGGTGCGATCGGCCTCGGCCCGATGCTCGGCTTCAAGGCGCCGATCCGGCCGCTGCGCGGGCAGGTGCTGGTGACGGAGAAGATGCCGTCATTGATCAAGCGCCCGTCGCTGATCGCGCGCCAGGTCGACGAGGGCGGCGTGCAGATGGGCGACTCGAAGGAGGACGTCGGATTCGACGACCGGGAGACGCTGCTCACGACCGCGAAGATCGCGGCGCGCGCGGTGCGCGCGTATCCCGAGCTCGCGAACGCGAAGCTGGTCCGCAGCTGGGGCGCGCTGCGCGTGATGTCGCCGGACGGGCTGCCGATCTACCAGGAGTCGACGACGATGCCCGGCGCGTTCCTCGTCACCTGCCACAGCGGCGTGACGCTCGCGTCCGTCCATGCGCGCGTGCTGCCGGACTGGCTCGAGCACGCCGCAGGCGCGCCGGACCTGCGGGTCTTCGGAGAGGACCGGTTCGATGTTTGAACGGATAGACGATGCCGGCGCGCCGGTCAGCGTGCGCTTCGACGGCGAGGACGTGCGTCTCGCCGACGGCGACAACCTCGCGGCCGCGCTGCTTGCGGCCGGGGTCGGGTTCTTCCGCCGCACGCCGGTGTCGGGCGCGCCGCGTGCGCCGTTCTGCATGATGGGCGCGTGCTTCGAGTGCCTGGTCGAGATCGACGGCGTGACGGTGCAGGCGTGCACGGTCACGGTGCGCCCGGGGCTGGTGGTGCGCCGCGCGGGACCGCGCGAGGAGGCGGACGATGAAGCGCAGTGATCTGGTCGTCGTCGGCGCCGGACCGGCCGGCATGGCGGCCGCGAGCGGCGCCGCCGCGCTCGGCCTGGACACGGTGGTGCTGGACGAGCAGGACGGCGCGGGAGGCCAGATCTACCGCGGCGTGGCCGGCGTGCCCGCGCGGCGCGCGGCGATCCTCGGCGAGGACTACCTCGCCGGGCGGGCGCTGACGGACGCGCTGGCGGGGTCCGGCGCGCGTCACGTCACCCGGGCCACGGTGTGGCGCATCGACGAGGACGGGACGGTCGCGTGGTCGCGCGACGGCGTCGGCGACTGCGTGCGCGCGCGTGCGGTGATCGTCGCGACCGGTGCGCTGGAGCGCCCGGTGCCGGTGCCCGGCTGGACGCTGCCGGGCGTGATGACCGCCGGCGCGGCGCAGATCCTGCTCAAGCAGTCCGGCGTCGTGCCGCAGCGCGCGGTGATCGCGGGCGCCGGGCCGCTGCTGTACCTGGTCGCGCAGCAGCTCGTGCGCGCGGGGGCCCCGCCGCTCGCGATCGTCGAGACGCGGGCGCCGGGGGCGACCGCGCGCGCCGCGCGACACCTGGCCGGGGCCGTGCGCGGCTGGCGCTATCTCGCGAAGGGCATCCGCATGCTCGCCGACGTCCGGCGCGCCGGCGTGCCGCGCCACACCGGGTGCACGGCGCTGCGCATCGAGGGCGACGAGGCCGCGCAGGCGATCGTGTTCGAGCAGCGAGGGCGAACGCGGCGCATCGCGTGCGAGCACGTGTTGCTGCACCAGGGCGTGGTGCCGAACATCCAGGCCACGCAGGCGCTGCGCCTGGAGCACGACTGGGACGACGCGCAGCGCTGCTTCAGGCCGCGGCTGGACGCCTGCGGGCGCAGCAGCAACCCGATCGTCTACGTCGCCGGTGACGGCGGCGGGATCGGCGGCGCGCTCGCGGCCGCGCACGCGGGGCGGCTGGCCGCGCTCGCCGCAGGCCACGCGCTGGGCGCCCTGGCGCGCGAGCAGTTCCAGCGCGAGTCGACGGCGGTGCGTGCGGCCCTGCGACGCGAGCTCGCGATACGCCCGTTCCTCGACGCGCTGTACGCGCCGGCGCCCGAGATGCTGCGCCCGGCCGACGACACCGTCGTGTGCCGATGCGAGGAGGTCACCGCCGGCGACGTGCGGCGCTACGTCACGGCGGGCTGCGTCGGACCCAACCAGACCAAGGCCTTCGGCCGCTGCGGGATGGGGCCGTGCCAGGGCCGCTACTGCGGGCTGACGGTCACCGAGATCCTCGCGCACGCGAACGGCAGGCCGCAGGCCGACACCGGCTACTACCGCATCCGCATGCCGCTGAAGCCGGTGACGCTGGGCGAGATGGCGGCGATGGTGAGCGTGGTCGACGCGCAGGCCGCAGACGCGAGCTGAGCTTCGCGACGGCGGCGCCCGTCGACGAACCGGCAGGTGCTAGATCAGCAACGACTTGTTTCTCAATTGCCTGGCGCGTTTCACTCGCGAACGGAGCGCAACACGCAAATCGAGGCAGGAGAGCGACTTACGTTACATACGTGCGTATTGGCGAACATGAGCGCGCCGCGCGACGGTACCTCTGCCGTACCCCGGAGTCGGTGGCTTGCGATTGATGCGACGCCATTGCAACGCGCTTATTGCTGCTCCTCGCACGCCCCGGGGCGATAGCTCTCCACGGCGATGTCCGAGCAGGCGCTGCAGCCGTTCGAGTAGGTCTTCTCGGTACCGTCGCGAAGCTGGCCGCAGACAGGCGTGTAATCCATGGTGCAGATCTCGGGCCTGGGATCGGCGCAGAACCCCTCGGCAGCCCGCGGCTCGCCATCGCCCGTGCTCTGCGGTGCCGCGGTACAAGCCGTGAAGCCTGCAGTTGCCAGGATGATGACGAAGCGGGCGAAGAACATGCGCAACAAGCGAAATCTCCAGAGCACGGCTTCCTCCCGCTGGGCGCGAGCGCGGAGCGCCTCGGGCGCCGCCTGCGGCGGCCGGGTGGTTCCGGATCGCGTTGGGCGACTTCCGACCTGGTCGTCCCGAGCGCCGGCGGCGCCGGCCGTATACCTTTGCGTCCTCCGCGACCTGTCGGGATTCTTTACACCTGCCGCGGCGAGGTGCGGAGGCAAAGATTCGACTCCGTGAAAAAAATTCGAGTTTTAATCCACAGGTCGATCTTTGCATGAAGTCTCGATCTTTGCATTGATAGTCGAAAGTCAGTCGGCGGCCAAGCCAT
>CBDUCN010000132.1:0-12732 GCA_965365655.1 uncultured Gammaproteobacteria bacterium
CTCAGTACACGTCGACCCGCGGCTCGCCGCCGGCGCGCACCACGCCGCGCTTCATGCCGATGCCGTTGAACGGCGTCGCGACGTTGCCGTGGCGGTCCACCGCGATCAGCCCGCCGTCGCCGCCCAGCGCGCCGACGGTGTCGATCACCGCGCGGGTCGCGTCCGCGAGGCTGGCGCCCGCGTAGGCCATGCGCGCGCCGGCGTCGTGGGCCGCCGCCGTGCGGATGAAGAACTCGCCCTGTCCGGTGCACGACACCGCGATCCGGTCGTCGGCCCAGGTCGCGGCGCCGATCAGCGGGGTGTCGCCGACCCGGCCGTGCAGCTTGTTCAGCGTGCCGCCGGTGGACGTCGCGGCGGCGAGGCGGCCGTCGCGGTCCAGCGCGACCGCGCCCACGGTGCCGTGAGCCAGCGGGCCTTCATCGTCGACGGCGGCGGCGGTGCGGGTGATCTGCGCCGCGGGCACGTAGTACGCGGACGGGTCCTCCACCCGCGCCAGCCCCCGGGCCGCCGCGAAGGCCTCGGCGCCCGGACCGGCCAGCATCACGTGCGGGGTGTGGTCGCGCACCGCGCGCGCGAGGCGCACCGGGTTCACCACGCGGCGCACGGCGGCCACCGCGCCGGCGCCCCGGTCGTGGCCGCTCATCACGGACGCATCCAGCTCCACCTCGCCGGAGCTGCTGGGTGCGCTGCCCCGGCCGGCGGTGTACATGCCGCTCTCCTCGAGCGCCGCGACCATCTCCACGACCAGGTCGAGCGCGCCGACGCCGTCGGCGAGCATCGCCGAGCCGCGGGCCAGCAGCTCGCGCATGAACGCCGCCGGGCGGGTGTAGTCGTGGCCTTCGCGCACGCCGGCGCCGCCGTGGAGCACGAGCACGGGATCGGGGTCGCGGGTCATGGGCCGGTCTCCTCGGGCTTCAGGCGGGTGCCGCGGCGCGGAACCCGGAGCATAGCCGCCGCGCGAGCGGACCGGACGGCGGGATCCGGCACCCCCGATCCGGACCGCGCTCGTGCACGGCGGGGCAGGCACGATTCCCTGCCGGGGGAAGCAAATGTCGCCCGCAGGTGTCGGAATTCTTTACAGATTCCCGAGATCTGCGGGCGGGCCTCCACGAGCGCTCAAGACAACCCGCTGATCGGCCGACGATCTCGAAACCCTGGCACGTTACGTGCTTGTTTTCCGGCAGGAGTCGTGGGCACCGCCCGTCACGCATTCACGGTGTCCGCCGGGAAGGTCCCGCGGAGGCCCGAAACGGGCGGCGCAGGCCGGCGCACATCACGAAATTCGGAGCACATAGACCACATGAAACGCTTCACCCTGGGCTCGGCCCTCGCCGCCGCGCTGGTACTCGGCGCAACGCAGGGCGCCTCCGCGACGCCACTGTTCCTCGCGATCGACCTGAACGCCGCCACGCCGGAGATCGACACCACCCTCGACGTGCTGGAGTCGGACAACAACGGCCTGCTGACCGTCAGCGTGCGCGGCTGGACCAACGCCGGCGACGGCAATCCGTTCCTGCTCGAAGCCGCCGACCTGAACGTCCAGAGCTCCGACCAGCTCGCGACCCTCGTCGCGGCCGCGGTCGCGGGCAGCTTCTACACCGGCGACAACTACGAGGACTTCTTCGTGATCGGCACGCCGATCAACGACGGGGACCCGCTGATCGTGGACGCCGATGCGAATCCGCCGACGTCGACGGGGACGTTCTTGACCATCCTGGCCGGCAACCCGCTCGGCCTGCCGAACATCCAGGGCACCACGCCCACGGACCTCGCGGGTGCGGCCGAGCTGCTGCGCTTCGGGGTCACGCTGCAGACCCTCGCGTTCGGATCGACGGCGGAGCTGAGCCTGCTGGTCGGGAACCTCTACGACAACAACGCGGCCGACCCGACCGTGCCCGTGGACCCGAGCGAGGTCGAGTTCCAGTCCGCGACGATCAACCTGATCCAGGTCCAGGTCCCGGCCCCGGGCACCGCGCTGATGCTCGCGGCCGGCCTGCTGGGCATCGGAGCGCGCGCCCGCAGACGCGCCTGAAGCCCGCCTCGCGTTCTCGATGAGCGGCCCGGGCCGGCAGCACGCCGGTCCGGGCCGCTCGCGTTTCAGGCCGCGCGGCCACACCCCGCGACGCGCCCGCTGTCGTCACGCCTTGACGGATTCTCCGAACGCGGCACAGTGAGAACGGCTGCGCCACGTCCGCGACGCGGGCGTGGTCCGCGCCTCATCCACACCGGAGCACCACATGAAGAGAGTCACGTCATGAGCCTTGCCGAAAAGCTCAACGCGATCAGGGAGGGCGCCGCGAAGCGCATCCCGGCCGAGACGCGCGAGATCATGGGCCGCGCGACGAAGGCGCTGCGCGAGTCCGGCATCATGGACGAGGTGGTCGCGATCGGCGCGACGCTGCCGCCGTTCGCGCTCCGGAACCAGGACGGCCGGGAAGTGCGCTCCGAGGATCTGCTCGCGAGCGGGCCGCTCGTCCTCACGGTGTTCCGCGGCAGCTGGTGACCGTACTGCAACGCAGAGCTGTACGCTTTGCAGGCAGTCTCTGACCAGATCCGGCAACGCGGCGCCACGCTGGCGGCGCTGACCCCGCAGCTCGCCGAGCACCACCGCGCGCTGATCGAGAAGCACGGGCTCGACTTCGACCTGCTGTCGGACCCCGGCAACGCGTACGCGGCGGAGCTGGGCCTTCGCTTCGAGGTCACCGGCGAGCTGCGCGACGCGTACCAGGCGCTGGGCCTGGACCTCCCGAAGCACAACGGCGACGCGAGCTGGACGCTGCCGATGCCGGCGCGCCTGGTGGTCGCGAAGGACGGCACGGTGCGGGTCGTGGACGCCGACCCCGACTACACCCGGCGCCCGGAGCCGGACAAGACGCTGCGCGACCTCGACGCCCTCGGCTGACGCGCCGCGAAGAAGCCCGGAAGCGCCGGCGCCCGCGTGGCGCCGGCGCCCGTTCAGCGGCCGGCCATCCGACGATGCGCGCATGGCGCGGAGCCAGCCGCCCGCGCCGCGGTTCCATACGCACCGGAGCGCGGCCCCGGCGCCGGCCTGCGCGCCGCCCCGAGAACCGCCGGCCCACCGGCGCCGGCCGCCGCGGCGACGCCACCGCCCGCGGGCCAGCCGCCCCGTGCGCTCACTCCCCCGCCGCGCCCAGCACCTCCGCGCTCGGGCGGATCGTGCGCCGCGTCTCGCCGCTGCGCCGGGTCAGCCCGAGCCCGTCGAAGAACTCCAGCACGTCGATCGTGAGGTTGCGCCCGATGCCGGTCGCGTCGCGGTAGCGTCGTGCGTCGAAGCCCGTCTCCGCGTGCTCGGCCGACAGCGCCTCGGCGGCCTGCGCAAGGTGCGCCAGCGCGCGCGGGTGGAAGAAGCGGTTCGCGGTCACGCGCACCAGCATCCCGCGCCGCGCGCAGGTCTCGAGGAAACGCAGCAGCGTGTCGCGCTCGACGTCCAGCTCCGCCGCGAGGTCGCCGGAGGTCAGCGGCTTGTGGGCCTCCGGGCCCAGGTGCGCGCTGACGCGGCGCCACAGCGCCGCATCCTCGTCGCTCAGCGTCGGCCGGTGGCCCGCGAGCCGCACGCTGATGCCGTCGCGCACCAGCGCGCCCTCGCGCACCAGCGCCGCGACCGCCGCGTGCGCGAGCGCGGCGGCGTCGCCGCGCGCGACCGCGCGCACCAGCTCCGCCTCCCGCGGTCCCACCGCGGACGGCTGGTCCCGGTGCCAGGACGCCAGCGCGTCGCGCAGCGCGCCGCGCACCCGCTCCCAGGCCTCCGGCGCGACCACGCGCCTGCCCGCCGGGGTCTCCACCGGCACCGCCGCGGTGCGTGCGACGAGGTCGTCCAGCGCCTGCGGCGCGAGGTTGCGCGACCAGCCGAAGGCCCGCAGGTCCAGGCCGTCGGCCGCGTGCGCCAGCGCCGCCTCCAGCGCCGACGCCGGGTCGGGCTCGCGCAGCGCGTCGAGCATCGCGAGGCGCGCGCGGCGATCGCGCACCCGGCGCGGGGCATGCGCGTCGATCACCGTCGCACCCGCGAGGGTGCGCTGACCGGAGGTGTCGCGCAGCACGATGCGATCGCCGTGCACCGCCGCGAGCGGCCGGTCGAGCACGAGCTGCGCGAGCGCGCCGGCGCCCGGCTCCACCGGCGATCCGCCCGGCAGCGTCACGCGCCCGGTCACGAACGCGGCGCCGTGGTGCACGTGCACCGGCGTCCACTGGCGCAGCGGCCGCTCCTCCGACGCGAGCACCGTGACCGCGACGTCCACCCGCGCCGACGGCGGCCCCGCATCGGCCGCGACCAGCCACGCGCCGCGCATCACGCTCGCGGCGTCGACGCCGCGTCCGGCGACGTTGAGCGCGCAGCGCATGCCCGCGCGCGCCACGTCCGCGGCGTGGCCCGCGGACTCGACGCCGCGCACGCGCACCTCGAGGTCGCGGCCGGACAGCGCCAGCCGGTCCCCCGGCCTCGCCTCGCCCGCGTACACCGCGCCGGTGACGACGAGGCCCGCGCCGCGCACGCTGAAGCTGCGGTCCACCGCGAAGCGGAAGCCGCCCTGCGCGCCCCGCGCCGGCAGCGCGCCGGCGACGTCGCGCAGGTGCCCGCGCAGCGGATCGAGGCCCTCGCCGGTCAGCGCCGACAGCGCGAACACCGGCGCGCCGGCCAGCGCGCTGCGCCCGACCAGCGCCGCCGCGGCCGCGGCCACCTCGTCCACCCGCGCGGCGTCCACCCGGTCGGCCTTGCTCACCACCACCGCGCCGCGGGTCACGCCCAGCAGGTCGAGGATCGCGAGATGCTCCTCGGTCTGCGGCATCGGGCCGTCATCCGCCGCGACGACCAGCAGCGCGAAGTCGATCGCCGGAACGCCGGCGATCATGTTGCGGATGAAGCGCTCGTGGCCGGGCACGTCGACGAAGCCCAGCACCTCGCCGTCGTCCAGCGGCAGGTACGCGAAGCCGAGATCGATCGTCAGCCCGCGCTGCTTCTCCTCCGGCAGCCGATCGGTGTCGACGCCGGTGAGCGCGCGCACCAGCAGCGTCTTGCCGTGATCGACGTGACCCGCGGTCGCGATCAGCATGCTTCGTCGCCGCCCGTGGCCGGCGCCGCGTTCACGCGCAGGTGCCCGACGCAACCGCGCACGCGGCGCGAAGGACGACCGCTGGCGCCGCTCAAAGCTCGAGCCCGTCGATCTGCCCGAGCAGCTCGCCCGCGTCCTCGAGGCAGCGCACGTCGAACAGCAGCGCACCGTCGGCGACGCGCCCGATCACCGGTACCGGGAGGCGGCGAAACGCGCGCGCGAGACGCTTCAGCGCGGCGCCGCTGCCGTCGCGGGGCACGATGCGAAGCGCCGCGCTGGGCAGCGATTCCACCGGCAGCGCGCCGCTGCCGATCTGGCTGTGGCAGTCGACCACGTCGACGGTCGCGA
This sequence comes from uncultured Gammaproteobacteria bacterium, assembly GCA_965365655.1. Taxonomy (GTDB): domain Bacteria; phylum Pseudomonadota; class Gammaproteobacteria; order HK1; family HK1; genus JBFHNV01. The sequence continues at coordinate 5,415 of CBDUCN010000132.1, forward strand.
CGGCCGCGAGCCGCGCGGCGAGCGCAGGCGCGGCGTCGCGGGCCGTGCGCTCGATGTCGTCCCTCGCGCGCGTGAGCAGACGCAGTGCCGGAAGCCGCTGCGCGAGGCGATCCGGGTCGGCGTACAGCCGGAGCACCGCGCCCAGCGCCGCCAGCGTGACCTTGTCCAGGCGCATCGCACGCTTCATCGGGTTCTGGTTCAGCTTCGCGATCAGGTCCGCGCGGCCGACGACGATGCCGCACTGCGGCCCGCCCAGCAGCTTGTCGCCGCTGAAGGTCACGAGGTCCGCCCCCTGCTCGATCGCCTTTGCCGGCGTCGGCTCCTGCGGCAGGCCGTAGCGGGCCATGTCCACCAGCGAGCCGCTGCCCAGGTCGTCCACGAACGGCAGACCGTGCTCGTGGGCGAGCGCCGCGAGCACGCGCTCGTCCACGCTCGCGGTGAAGCCCTGCACCGCGTAGTTGCTGGTGTGCACCTTCATCACGAGCGCGGTGCGCGTGTTGATCGCGGCCGCGAAGTCCGAAAGGTGGGTGCGGTTGGTGGTGCCCACCTCGACCAGCCGGCAGCCGGCGCGGGCCATGATGTCGGGCATGCGGAACGCGCCGCCGATCTCGATCAGCTCGCCGCGCGACACCGGCACCTGCATCCCGCGGGCGAGGGTGTTCAGCAGCAGCAGCACCGCGGCGGCGTTGTTGTTGACCACCGTCGCGGCCTCGGCGCCGGTCAGGCGGCACAGCCAGCCTTCGACGTGGCTGTCGCGCTGCCCGCGCTGCCCGGACTCGAGGTCGTACTCCACGTTGCTCGCACCCGCGGCCCGCACCATCGCGTCGACGGCCTCCCGCGGCAGCGGCGCACGGCCGAGGTTGGTGTGCAGCACCGTGCCGGTGAGGTTCAGCACCGGTTTGAGCGTGCCGTCGAGCAGGCGGTCGATGGCGCGCCCCGCGCGCACCACGAGGTGGCGCCCGGGATCCGCCGGCAACGCGCGCGCGCCGTGGCTGACGAGCACCTCGCGCAGCGTCGCCGTCGCGTCGCGCAGCGCGTCGGTGACCAGCTCGCGGCCGTGCGCCGCGACGAGCGCCGCCGCGTCGTCGCGGCGCAGCAGGCGGTCGATGGACGGGATCGCCGCGAAGGGCGACGGCTGCGGGGAGGACATCGGAGGCTGGACCCTGGCGCAGGCGGCACACGGCCGCCGGTGGGCTACAGATTAGCAGCCTGGCGAAGAACTCCGTCTCTCGCCGGGCCGGAGCGAGCCGGAGACCGCGTCTTCGGCGCAGCGACGTGAGGACGCGCAGGATGCGCCTCTTCACCATCCTGCTGGCAGGCCGCCGGGTGATTCCGCCGCCCGCGGCCCGGTGACGCTCGCGCCGCGCTCAGCCGAGCGCCGCGCGGCGCAGCGCGTCCGGCGTCAGCGGCAGGCGGCGCACGCGCAGGCCCGTCGCGTCGAACACCGCGTTCGCGATCGCGGCGCCGGCCGGGCCGCACGCCGCCTCGCCGACGCCCAGCGGCGGCTCGCCGGGGCGCTCGGCGATCGCGACCTCGATGTCCGGCACCTCGTCGAAACGCAGCACCGGGTAGCCGTCCCAGTCGCGGCTGAGCACGCCGTGCGCGTCGTGGCGCACCTCCTCGTGCAGGGTCCAGCTCGCCGCCTGCAGGAACCCGCCCTCGAGCTGCGCCGCGAGCCCGTCGGCGTCGACCACGCGGCCGGCGTCGGCCGCGATCACCGCGCGCTCGAGGCGCACCTTCGCGGCGTCGTCCACCCGCAGCGTGACCGCGACGGCGACCCACGCCTGGCGGTTCTTGTAGCGTGCGAAGCCGAGGCCGCGACCGCGTCCGTCGCGGCGCTCGCCGAGCCCCCCGGCCGCGCGCTCCAGCACCGCCGTCGCACGAGGGTCGGACAGGTGCGCGAGGCGAAGCGCGAGCGGATCGACGCCGGCGGCGTGCGCGAGCTCGTCCATGAAGCACTCGATCGCGAACACGTTCGCGAAGCCGCCCAGCGTGCGCAGCGCCGACGTGCGGTGCGGCAGGCCGCGCACCAGGTGCTTCACGATGCGCTTCTCGGGCAGCGCGTACAGCGGGTCCGCATTGCGGTGGATGCCGGTGTGGGTGCCGCGGGCGGGCGCGGGCACGAACGGCGGCGGCGGGTCCGGCAGCCAGCGCGACGCCAGCAGCCGCGCCGGCCCGGCGCCGCCGGCGCCCGGGCGCGGGCGCGCGAGGTGCGTGTCGCTGAAGCTCTCGTGCGACCAGCCGCGGATGCGTCCCGCGCGGTCCACGCTGGCGCGCATCCGCACTGCCATCGCGGAGCCGTACGGCTCCCACGCGTGCTCGTCCTCGCGGCTGAAGGTGAGCAGCACCATGCGGCCCGGCAGCGCCCGCGCGACCAGCGCCGCGTCCAGCGCGGCGTCGTCGGCGCCGTTGTGCCCGTAGCAGCCCGCGCCCGGCGCGTGCTCGACGCGCACGCGCTCCACCGGCAGGCGCAGCGCCTCGGCGAGGCTCGCGCGCAGCGGGTACACGCCCTGGCTGTGGGTCCAGACCTCCAGCGTCCCGTGCGCGAGACGCGCGAGCGCCGCGGACGGCCCCAGCGCGCCGTGCATCTGGTACGGCCGCTCGTAGCACGCGTCCAGGGTCGCCACGGCATCGTCGGGCGCCGGCAGCGGCGGCGGCACCGGGTCGTCGGTCGGGGTGCCGTCGACCACCGGCAGCGACTCGCGCGGGTTGTCGCGCAGGCGTTGGAACACGTCGCCGGCGTCCAGCCCCTCCCCCGGATCCCAGCGCGCGGCGGCGGCGACCCGCGCCGCCGCGCGCACCGCCGCGTGCTCGTCGGGCGCGGCGACCGCGAGGAAGCCGCCTTCACGCACCAGGTGCACGCCGTCGCCGGCCGCCGCGGCGTCGACCGACAGCAGCCGCGCGTTCGCGTGCGGCGGGCGCACGACCCGGGCGTGCAGCATGCCGTCGACGCGGCGGTCGTGGAGGAAGCGCTCGGCTCCGGTGGCCAGCGACTCGGCGCGGCGCGCGCGCAGCGCCGCGAAGGCCGCGCCGTCGAGCGCGGCCGGGGCGTCCTCGTGCGCGGTGTCGACGTCCACCGCCAGGCGGCCGTCCGGCACCAGCTCGCGCACGCTGGCCGAGCGGTTGCCCGAGCGCTCGCGCACCAGCCCGTCCGCGAGCTCCAGCCCGGCGGCATCCGTCCCCAGCCGCGTGGCGGCGAGCGCGATCAGCGCGCGCCGCGCGGTGGCGGCGGCGAGGCGCACCGCCTCCCCGCAGTGCTCGATGGAGTTGCTGCCCGACGTCATGCCCTCGTCCGGCGACGCGCCGGTCACGACGGGCGCGACACGCACCCGGTGCGCGGGTGCGTGCAGCTCCGCGGCCGCGATCGCCGCGAGCGCGGTGGAGATGCGCTGCCCGATCTCCACCTTGCCGCCGTGCACGACCACGGTGCCGTCGGGCTCGAAGGTGATCCACTGATCCACCCGCGGGTGGGCGGCGAGGCTGGGCGAGGTCACGGAGGCTTCCCGGCGCCCGCCGCGGCGGCCCGGCGCACGGCGCGCAGCACCCGCGGATGGCTTCCGCAGCGGCACAGGTGCGGCGCCAGCGCGGCGCGCACCGTCGCGTCGTCGGGGTCCGGATCGGCGCGCAGCAGCGCCGTCACCGCGACGACCAGCCCCGGGATGCAGTACCCGCACTGCCCCGCCCCCTCGTCGACGAAGGCCTGCTGCACCGGGCTCGGCCGCCCGGGCGCGCCGAGGCCCTCGCAGGTCACGATCGCGCGTCCCGCGAACGCGCCGGCCGGCGTCGCGCACGTGAAGGTCGCGACGCCGTCCACGAGCACCGCGCAGGCCCCGCACTGCTCCAGCCCGCAGCCCGCCTTCGCCGCGGTGAGCCCCAGCGCGTTGCGCAGCACCAGCAGCAGCGGCGTGGACGGGTCCACGTCCAGCGCATGCGCCACGCCGTTCACGTTCAGGTGCAGTCGGGGCGCTGACGGCATGGGTGCGGGTTGCGGTGCTCGTGACGCGCGGCGCCGGCTGCGTCACGCGCTCAGCCGTGCGTCCTCCACCAGCGCTCGATGCTCGCGCGCACGTCCGCGCCGTGGAAGCGCGCCACCTTGTCGGACGGCGGCAGGCGCTCGTCGTAGAAGAACCCCGGCAGATCGTCGTCGTCCGTCGTGAAGCCGGCGGCGCGGTTGAACTCGTCCTCGAGGCGCAGGGTCTCGCGGCCGAGCGCCTCGAAGAACGACGCGTCGAACGCGGTCCCGACCGCGTCGTTGATCGCTGCGGCGATCATGTCCAGGTTGGTGTTGGTCACGCTGCGCCCGAAGATGCACAGGCCCAGCGAGTCGGCGGCGGCGGACAGCACCTGCGCCTCCATGCTCGCGTCGACGATCTCGTCGATGGACTTGTCGTGGGTCTGCATGCGCGGAACGTTACCCGCGGTGTGATCAGCGCCCTGCGCGGTCGCCATCATCGTCACGCCCGTCACCTCGATGACGCGCGGATCGTAGGCGCTGATCGCCTGCTTCTTCACGACCGGCACCCGCTGCACGCCGAAGTGTGCGCCCACGCGCGCGGTGCCCTGCGCGTACAGGCGGCCCTTGTCGGTACCGCGGCGGATCTCGTCCAGCACCTCGAACATGAACGCGACGTCGCCGAAGCGGCCGACGCCGGCATCCATCAGCACCGCGATCATCGCGCCGGTCTCGATGCTGTCGATGCCGAGGTCGTTCGCGACGTTGTTCAGGCGCGCCAGGTCGTCGGGATCGGTGAGCCCGCAGTTCGTGCCCATCAGGCCGAGCGTCTCGTACTCGACCGGCGAGGTGATCTCCTTGCCGTCGGCGTCGACGTAGACGTTGCTGCACTTGATCATGCAGCCGGGCATGCACGCGTGGGCCGTGTCACCGCCGCGCGCGAGGTTCAGCTCGCGGATGAACTCACCGCCCATCTTCATCCGCTCCTCCGTGCCGACCTGGCGCCCGGAGGTGAAGTTGTTCACCGGCAGTCCGCCGATGTAGTTCGTGAAGTCCGCCATGCTGGCGGTGCCCAGATTCGTGTACGTCGCGATCAGCTCGTCGGCCTTGAGCTTGCGGTTGTACTCCTTCACCGCCGACATGACCTTCTTGCGCTCGTGAAGCTCGGGCATGCGGTCGAGCTCGGCGACGATGGCCTTGACCTTCTTCGCGCCCATCACGGCGCCGACGCCGCCGCGCGCGGCGAGCCGCGACGGGCGGCGATCGGTGTCGCTGATCGCGATGCCCGCGAGCAGCCCGCGGTACTCGCCCACCGGCCCGCACAGCGCGAGGCTCACCTTCTTCCCGAAGCGCTCGTGCAGCCGCTCGGCGGCGTCGAAGTTGCCGAGGCCGAGCAGGTCCGCGGCGGGCTCGAAGGTCACGCTGCCGTCGCGCGCGAGGTGGATCAGCGTCCACTCGTCCGCGGCGCCGTGCAGGGTCAGCCCGGCGACGTGGAGCTGGCCCAGGGCCACGCCCAGGGTGCCGCCCGCGTTCGACTCCTTGATCCCGCCGGTCAGCGGGCTCTTGCAGCCGATGCTGGTGCGGTTCGCGTTCGAGAAGTTGGTGCCGGCGAACGGCCCGGCGGAGACGATCAGCGGGTTGTGCGCGGACAGCGGATCCACCGTCGCGGCGCCGCTTTCGAGCAGCGTCTTCGCGATGAAGTAGCGGCCCGAACGCGCGATCGCGTCTGCGTCCAGCTCGCGGGCCGTGACCGTCCGGGTCCCGAGGTCGATGTCCAGGTACCTGCGCATGCCCGCCTCCGCCGTGCACTCAGTGTCTGCCCGACGACTATACGCACGTGCTGCCGCGGGCCGGCGGGCGGATGCCGGACGAACGCGGGTGGCGGAGGCGGCACGCGAAGCTCCACCGCGGCCCCCGGGGCCGGCGCGCACGGCCCGCGCGCCGTGCGGGAACGGCGCAGGAGTCCGGGCCGGCGCGGCCGTCCACGCCGGCGCGCGGCGCATGGACACATCGGGCATTCGCCGTGTGTGACGGCGCCCGCAGCGTTTACATTGCCTCATCGAAGCCCCACCGGAGCGTCCCATGGTCCGCCTCGCCGATCTCGAGGACAGCGACCGCGAGCACCTGCTCGCGAAGCCGTGCCCTGCATTCGCGACCTCGCCATTCGTCGCCGGACCGCCGCTGCCCCGGCGCCGGCTCGCGATCGTCACCACCGCCGGGCTCACCCGCCGCGGCGACGCGCCGTTCGCGCTGCGCAGCGGCGACTACCGCGTGATCCCCGGCGACACCGACGGCCGTGACCTCGTGATGAGCCACTCGTCGGTGAACTTCGACCGCACGGGCTTCCAGCAGGACGTGAACGTGGTGTTCCCGATCGATCGCGCCCGCGAGGCGGTGGCCGGGGGGCGGCTGGGCTCGCTGGCCGCGTACCACTACTCGTTCATGGGCGCGGCGCTGGACGCCGCCGGCTACGAGGCCGGCGCCCGCGAGCTGGCCGGCCTGCTGGCCCACGACCGCGTGGACGCGGTGCTGCTCTGCCCGGTGTGACCGAACTGCACGCGCGCCGTGAGCGCGCTGGCGCACTTCATCGAGGACGAGGGCATCGCCACCACCGGCATCAGCCTGGTGCGCGAGCACACCGCGGGCCTTCGCCCGCCGCGCTTCCTGTGGGTGCCGTTTCCGCTCGGGCGCCCGTTCGGCGCACCGGGCGACGCGGCCTTCCAGCGCCGCGTGCTGGACGCGGCGCTCGCGCTGCTGGAGCGCACCGACGGGCCGGTGATCCTGGAGGACTTCCCCGACGACGCGCCGGCGGCGGATCCCGGCGGCGCCGCGGACGCGTGGGTGTGCCCGGTCGCCTTCGCGCCGCCGCCCGCGGATCCGGCCGATCTGCGCAGCGCGCTCGCGCGCGAGATCGCACAGCTCGAGCCCTGGCACGCGCTGGCCGCCGAGCGCCGCGGGCGCACCAGCGTCGGACTCACCGGGCGCGCGCCGGACGAGGTCGCGGGCTGGCTCGCGGACTTCCTGGGCGGCACGCCGGCGCCGCTGCGCGAGGGCCTGACGCGGGGCGAGAGCGTGAAGCTCGCGTGCGAGGATCTGAAGGCCTTCTACAGCGAGGCCGGCACCGCGCGCCCGGGCCCGGTGGACGCGGACACGGTCGCGGACTGGCTGTGGGGCGAGACGGCGGCCGGGCGCCTGATGCTCGCGCTCGAGCCGGTGCTCGCGGCGCACGCCGACGAGAGCCTGCGCACCGTCGCCGGCGATTATCTCGTGCCGCGCACGCAGGCGCACCGGCTGACAGGACGGTGAAAAAACGCATCCTGCGCGTTTTCACCTCGCTGCGCCGAAGACGCGGTCTCCGGCTTGCTC
>CBDUCN010000133.1:0-12583 GCA_965365655.1 uncultured Gammaproteobacteria bacterium
CCGCCGGCGAGCGCAGCACCTCGCCGCCGGCGCCCAGCAGCCACGCGACCGGATGGTCGAACACCCGCAGCTCCTCGATGCTGCGCACGAACCCGGTGAGCGGCACCTCGGCGATGATCGCTCCGCCGAAGCGCGCGATGTCGGGGTCGCTCTTCGCGATGCCTGCCAGCATCGACAGCTGCCCATCGGCGTGACGCAGCGGGCCGTGGTATCGCACCTGGCCGGGCCCGGCCGCCTCCAGCGTCTCGAACAGCGCGGCCTCGGCCTCGGTCACGGGCATCGAGTCCGCGCGCATGCGCCGGCCGCGGTGCACCGCGAGCAGCGCGCGGCCGTCGGCGTCGAGCAGGGTGATCGACTGGTACAGGCGTGGATTGGCCCGCACCACCGACTGGAACATGCGCTCCGCCGGCAGCCGGTCGAGGTGGCGCTCGGCACCGCGCGAGATCAGCAGCGCGTTGACCACCGGCGAGGTCTCGAGCAGGCGCAGATCGCTGCCCAGCGGCACCTGGTAGGCCCGCTCCATGAACACCTCGGTGGTGGCCATGACGTTGTCGAGCTGGGTGCGCAGCGAGGACTCGATGAGCTTCACCGCGAATCCGTAGTGCACGCCGCCGGAGACCAGCGCGACCAGCAGCGCGGTGGCCAGGATCGCGTACAGCAGCCGCTGGAAGACCGACAGGTTGCGCAGGCGCATGGCCATGCGTCAGCGCCCCGTGCGCCGCGCGGGCGCCAGGCGGCGTGGCCGTAGCGCTGTGCGGTGCACCGCCACTCAGTCCGCCGGCAGCGCGAGCATCCGGGGCACGCGTTCCTCGACGAGGCCGCTGGCCTCGAACGCGTCCGTCAGGCCCAGCATGCGGGCGCGCGCGATGTTCACGACGAAGTCGCCCGGCGGCGGCGCGTAGACCGCGATCGCGGCGGGATCCTCACCGCCGTCCAGGATGCGGTGGGCGACGCGCACCGCCTCGTAGCCCTGGCGGAAGCCGGAGTCGTCCACCGCGCACAGGATCCCCTCGACGACGAACTGCCGCTCGTGGCCGATATCCGGCTTGCGCACGTGCGCCAGGTACCAGGCGCCGGCCTCCAGCTGCGGCACCGGCCGCCCGTCCGTGTCCTCGAGGGTGTTGTGGTTGAACACGAAGAACGCGTCGGCATTGGGCGCCAGCGCGAGCGCACCGTCCTTCCACGCCGCGTAGGAGTCGGTGACCACGCTGCCGGCGAGCGACACCTGGATCTCGCCGCGCCGCACCAGGTCCTCCAGCTCCTTCACCTTCGCGCGGCCGGTGGGCGACGCGTCGGAGAGCACCGCGAGGCGGCGCACGCCGGGCAGCACCTGCTGCACCCGCTGCACGCCCTCCTTCAGGTAGCCGGCCTGGTAGACACCGGTCACGTTGTGGCCCGGGCGCTGCATGGAGTCGATCAGGCCGTACTTCGCCGGGTTGCCGTTCACGCCCCAGAACACCACCGGGATGCGCGTGTCCAGGTAGGTCCCGCCGATGTAGTTGGCCGCGTTGTCGTCGCCGAGCAGGATCACGTCCGGGCGGAAGCGCTCCGCCTCGTCCAGCACCCGCGCGACGGCCTCGGCGAGGTCGGCCCGGTCGTTCGCGCGCTTGGTGTCCATCCACAGCTTGCGCACCACCGCGACCGCGCTCTCGGCGCGATCCTCGGTGAGCAGGCGCCGGGCCGCGTCCTCGCCGCTCAGCCAGCCCACCTCGAGCAGCCCCGCGTTCACGCCGGCGCTGGTGTCCTGGGACCACAGGTATTCCCGGTGGTAGCTGCTGACGATGAGCACGCGCCACGGCGCGCCGTCCGCGGCCGCCGCCGGTGCGGCCGCGAACGCCAGGATCAGTGCAATGGCGCGCCAGGTGGATGCCGGCATGGACAGCTCCTCATCAGCTCCCGTCGACAACTGTTCGGCGGAAACGCGGGAACCTTTAGCACGCTGTCGAGAAACGCGGTTTTTCGACCGCTCTTGGCCGGCACGGGGCCGTGACCGTCTGCGGCAGGCCCCGGGCAGGCCCGCGACGGGCGCCGCGGCGAGCGGGGCGCGCGGCCGTCGAGGATCGACGGCCTGTCAGGGCTTGACGAGCCGGTAGTGGCCCACCAGCCACTCGTTGCCGCCCCGGAACGCGAATCGTTCCGCGCACGCGAGGAAGCGCAGCCGCCAGCGCCGCAGCCGCTCGCGCGGCGGCTGGCGCGCGGCACCGGCGGCCAGCACGTCCAGCGCCTCGCCGCTTCGCCGGTCGAGGTTCGCGAGCCACGCCTCCGCGGTCGCGGCGTAGTGGCGCCCGCTCACCAGGTAGAGCTGCTCGAGGCGCAGCGTATGCTGCAGGTGCAGCGCGAGGTCGGCGCTGGGCACCAGGGCGCCCGGGGCGAAGGGCGCCGCGACCCAGTCGTGATCGCCGTCCCCGTCGCACGGATACGGCACCTGGCGATGGCAGGCGAGCTGCAGGAACAGCTTGCCTCCGGAGTCCAGCCAGCGCGCGGCGCGCTCCAGCACGGCGCGCCAGTCGCGCGGCCGGCGCAGCGCCTCCACCGAGAGCACGCGGTCGAAACGCGCGTCGCGGTCGAAGCCGGCGACGCCCCCGGTGAGCACTTCCAGGTTGCCGAGCCCGCGGGCGCGCGCGCGGGCGTCGACGAAGGCCTTCTGCGCCGGCGACGCGCCGGCCGCGGTGATGCGGCTGGACGGGTAGTGCTGCGCCATCCACAGCGACAGCGAGCCCCAGCCGCAGCCGAGGTCCAGGATGTGCATGCCGTCGTCGATCTCGGCCCGCGCACTGCAGCGCTCGAGCATCGCCGCCTCGGCCTCGTCCAGCGTCATGTCCTCGCGCTCGAACAGTCCGCAGCCGAGCGCGAGATGGCGGCCCGTGACCAGCTCCAGGAACGCGGCGGGCGGCTCCTCCGGCGCCGCCCCGCTGCCGGGCGCGTCCGGCGCGCCGTCCGGCACGCCGTCCAGCGCGCGCACCACCCGGCGCACGGCGTCGGCCTGCGCCTCCACGTCCTCGGGCACCGAGCGCTCGAGCCGGCGTCGAAGCTCGGCCCGGATCGCGGCGCGCGTGACCCAGTCCGGAAGCCGCCCCGCCTCGGCGAGCCGAAGTGCCAGCATCGCGCGACGTCGCTTACAGGCCGCGGAAGCGCGGCACGCGCCGGTCCAGGAACGCCCGGCAGCCCTCGCGGAAGTCGCCGCTGCCGAAGCACAGGAACGCCTCGTCGCGCTCCTCGTCGTCGAGGGGCCGTGGATCCTCCAGCCGGTTCACGAACTTCTTGTGCCAGCGCGCCACCAGCGGCGCCGCCGCGGCGATGCGCCGCGCGCTCTCGTACGCGGCCTCGGTGACCGCAGCGTCGTCCACGACCCGCTGCACCAGTCCCATGGCCATCGCCTCGCCGGCATCGACGACCCGCCCCTCGAGCAGCAGCTCGAGCGTGCGCGCGCGCCCGACCAGCCGCATCAGCCCCGCGAGCTCCGGGTACGACATCACCAGGCCCAGCCGGTTGATGGGCACGCCGAAGCGGCTCGCGCGCCCGCACACCCGCAGGTCCGCGAGCGCGGCGAGCTCCAGCCCGCCGCCGACGCAGATGCCGTGGATCATCGCGACCACCGGGTGCCGGCAGCCGCGCACGCTGTCCAGCGTGCGCGCCATCACCGCGCCGTAGGCGCGCGCGCTGTCCACGTCGTGGCGCTCGTGCTCGAACTCGCCGATATCGTTGCCGGGAGAGAACGCGCGCTCACCGGCGCCGCGCAGCACCACGCAGCGCACGCCGTTGTCGGCGGACAGCATGACCATCACCTCGCCCAGGCGATGCCACATCGCGCGCGTCAGCGCGTTGAGCTTCGCGGGCCGGTTGATGACGACCGTCGCCAGGGCGCCGTCGCGCTGCACCAGGACGTTCGCGCTCATCGCCTGCCTCCGTTCCCGGGGACGTCGCATCGAATGATCGGCTGGCCACCGCGTCCCGCCGGCCGGCACCCGCACACCGAGCCGCGGCGGTTCCCGGCCGGGCCGGGCGGCGCGCCGGCCGGGACCGGCACGTCAGCTCCACGCGTCGATGCGAACTGTACTCCCGGGGCGCGCACAGGGCGCATCGCCACGCGCCCGCTCCCGCAGGCGCCCCACGACGGCCTCGCGCGCCGGCTCCGCGTCGCCCCGCACGCCGTCCCGGAAGCGGACCTCCGGCGCCGCCAGCGCGCCGGCGATCTCGACCTCCTCGGCCACCGCTCGGGCGGACGGGCCCAGCCCCGGCCGGGGCCACGGGCGCAGCAGCACCGACACGGTGCGCGCTGGCAGGGACAGCGTGCCGCCGCCCACCGCGTTCATGTCCCGGCTCTGCATCGCGAGGTCGCCGCCGGAGCGCAGCACGCCGTCGCGCACGGCGATGCGCGCGGTCACGCACTCGAGCTCGATGCGGTTGCCGCGGTCACCGCGCAGCATGCGCATCAGCCCGGCGTACACGTCCGACGCGGCCAGCTCCGCGGCCCTCGCGCGCAGCGTGACGTCGCGTGCGTCGATCACGATCTCGCCGCCCAGACCCGCGAGCAGCCCCGCGCCGCCGCCGGCGTCCAGGCGCGCGTGCACGTCCAGCCGCCCGCCGCGCTCCGCGCCGTGCAGGCCCGCCATCACCAGCGTGTCGCCGGCGTCCGCCTGGCGCAGCTCGAGCGCGAGGCGTCCCTGCACGAGCCCGCCGCCGGCGCCGGCGCTCAGCGCGAGGTCCACGCTCAGCGGCCCTCCCGCGAGCACGCCCGCGCCGCTCGAGCGCAGCACGCCGTCGCGCACCCGCAGCGGCACCTCCACCTCGTTCAGGCGCCAGTCGCCCACGGACAGCCGGCCGACCCGCAGCGTGACGTCGGCATCCAGCCGCACGAGCGCCGCCGCGTCGAGGGCGGACCACGGCCCCGCGTCCCGGTCGGCGGAAACGGCGGGCAGCGTGAGCGCGGTGGAGCTCAGGCGCCCGCCGATCCGCACCCGCTCGCCGCCCGGCTCCAGCGTGAGCCCGCCCTCCACGGCGCCGTACGCGGTGTCGAGCTGGATCTGCTCGATCGCCAGCGCGCCATCGCGCGCCGCGATCCGCGCGCGCCCGCGCACCCGCGGCGCGTCCCTCTCGAGCTCCAGCCGCGCGCCCTCGGGGTGCGCCAGCTCGCTCAGCGCGAGCCGCCGCAGGCGCAGCCACGACCCGCCGTCCTGCGCGGCGTCGGCTCCCCCTGCCGCGCCGCGACGCAGCCGCACGTCGCGCATCTCCACGCGCACCGGGTCCACCGCGCCGGGACCCGGCAGCGCGTCGATCAGCGCCGCGAGCGGCGCCCCGGCCAGCACGACGTCGACGCCCTCGGCCAGCACCTCCCTCGGCACCAGCCGCCGCGCCATGAGCGCGCCGGAGTCCACCGCGACACGAAGCGTCGCGATGCGCACCTGCGCGCCGGGCGCGCTGACGGTCACGTCGCGCGCGGTCAGCGCCGGCGACGGCTGCCAGCCGAGGCTGAGCGCGCCGTCCACGGACACGGGATGGCCCAGGCTGTCGCGCAGCAGCGCGGCGAGGTCGTCGCGGTAGTCGTCGGCGTCCTGCACGAACAGCGCGGCGAGCAGCGCCGCGAGCGCCAGCGCGGCGCCCCCGGCCAGCGCGGCGCGGCGACGGGTCACGGGGCCGCGTCCCGCGCTGCCGGCCCGGCCGATGGACCCGACGACGTCGCAACGCGGCCGCAGGCGGCGGCGCCTCGGCGGTTCGTCGGTCGCAGCGTATCGGGCGTGTGATGGTGCATGCGGGTGGGCGCGGATTCGAGCGGGCCGCAAGCATACAGGGAGCGTGCGGACCTGCGGCCGGCGGTGCGCCGGGGGCGCCGCGAGTAGCATGCGCGCCGCCCATGAGCACGAGCACCTCACAGCCCGCCGCCCCGGGCGGCCCCGGCGAGCGGCAGGCGCAGCGGGTGCCCGCCGCGGCGGCCGCGCTCGGCGCCGCCGGCCTGCTGCCGTTCCTGGCCGGCGCCGCGGGCGCGTGGCTGCTGCACGAGCCGCGTCTCGGGGCGGTCCTCGAGCTGCTCGCCGCGTACGCGGCGGTGATCCTGTCGTTCATGGGCGCGATCCACTGGGGCCTCGCGATGCACGGCGCCCCGCGCGCCGGGCGCGCGATGACGCTCAGCGTGCTGCCGGCGCTGCTGGCCTGGTTCGCGCTGTCCATCCCGCCGCCCGGCGGGCTGGTGGTGATGGCCGCCGGTTTCGCGGGCGTGTACTGGATGGACGCCCGCGCGATCGCCGCCGGCGTCGCGCCGGCGTGGTACCGGCGGCTGCGCATTCCGCTGACGCTGGCCGTGCTGACCTGCCTGGCCGCGGCGGTCGCGGCGGCGGCCCTGCGCGGCCCCGCGGCCTGAGCCGGAACATGACGCAACCGATCACCCTGGTGTGGTTCCGGCGCGACCTGCGCCTGGACGACAACCCCGCGCTGACCGCGGCGTCGGCGCGCGGGCGCGTGGTGCCGGTGTTCACGTGGTGCCCGCAGGAGGAAGGCGAGTGGGCGCCGGGCGCCGCGTCGCGGGTGTGGCTTCACCTGTCGCTGCAGGCCCTCGAGGCCAGCCTCGCGAGACGGCACCTGTCGCTGGTGATCCGGCGCGGCGACGGCGCCGCGCGCGTGCTGCTCGACCTGGCCCGCGAGACCGGCGCCACCGCGGTGCACTGGAACCGCCTGTACGAGCCCGCGGTCGTCGAGCGCGACACGGCGCTGAAGCGCGAGCTGCGCGCGCAGGGCCTGGAGGCGCACAGCCACGGCGGCGCGCTGCTCCACGAGCCGCACACGGTGAAGACCCGCCAGGACACCCCGTTCCGGGTGTTCACGCCGTTCTACAGGCACGCCAGCGGCCTCGGCCCGCCGCGCGCGCCGGAGCCGGCGCCGAAGCCGTTGACAGGCTCCGGCAAGGCGCCGCGCAGCGACGCGCTGGACGCTCTGGAGCTGCTGCCCGCGATCGACTGGGCCGGCGGCATCCGCGACGCGTGGCGCCCGGGCGAGGCGGGCGCCGCCCGGGAGCTGGAGGCCTTCGCCGACGACGCGGTGGCGCACTACGAGCAAGGCCGGGACCGCCCGGCGCAGACCGGCACCTCGCGCCTGTCGCCGCACCTGCACTTCGGCGAGATCTCGCCGCGCCGCGTGTGGCACACGCTCGCCGCGGCGTGGCCGGGCCGCGGCGACGGCGCGGTGAGCGTGCAGGTGGAGCCGTTCACCCGCCAGCTCTACTGGCGCGAGTTCGCGCACCACCTGCTGTTCCACTACCCGCAGACCGCCCGCGAGCCGCTGGCGCCGAAGTTCCGGCGCTTTCCGTGGGCCGACGCGCCGCGGGCGCGCGAGGCCTGGCAGCGCGGGCGCACCGGCTACCCGCTGGTGGACGCCGGCATGCGCGAGCTGTGGGCCACCGGCTGGATGCACAACCGGGTGCGCATGAACGTCGCGTCCTTCCTCGTGAAGCACCTGCTCACGCACTGGCTGCACGGTGCGCGCTGGTTCTGGGACACCCTCGTGGACGCCGACCTCGCGAACAACACGATGGGCTGGCAGTGGGCCGCCGGCTGCGGCGCCGACGCGGCCCCGTACTTCCGCATCTTCAACCCGGTGCGCCAGGGCGAGCGCTTCGATCCGGACGGCGCCTACGTCCGGCGCTGGGTGCCGGAGCTCGCGAAGCTGCCGGCCGGGCACGTGCATGCCCCGTGGGCCGCGCCCGCCGGCGTGCTGCGCGAGGCCGGCGTGACGCTGGGCGAGGACTACCCGCGGCCGATCGTCGATCACAAGGAGGCCCGCGCCCGCGCGCTCGCCGCGCTGGACAAGACCAAGGGATGAGGTCCACCCGCCGGGCACGGAGCGCCGGCGCGGAAGTGCCAACGTGGCGGCTGAACCGGCCTCCGGGATCCGGTAGCCTCCGCCCATGACACCGAAGCCGCCCGTCTCCCGCCGCCGCGTGCTCGCGTGCGCGAGCGGGTGCCTCGCCGTCGCGCTGCTGCCCGGCTGCGGCGGGCTGACCCGGCTGGAGCAGCCGCCGCGGGTCACGCTGGTCGGGCTCGAGCCGGTGGAGGTGCGTTTCCTGGAGCAGCGCTACCTGGCCGTGCTGAGGGTGCAGAACCCGAACCCGGTGGAGCTGCCGATCGACGGCCTGGAGTACACCCTCGCGATCAACGGCAGCGACTTCGCCGACGGTGTGAGCCGGCAGCGGGTCACGGTTCCGGCGTGGGGGGAGAAGACGCTGGAAGTCGGCGTGGTCAGCACCATCATGAAGCTGTTCCGGCAGATCGAGCAGCTTGCGGACTCCGACGGCCGGCTGCGCTACGCGATCCGCGGCTCGCTGGGCCTCGGCAGCGCCGGCAGCGTGCCCTTCGAGCACGACGGAGAGGTGGACCTGCGCCCGCCCGCGCGCACGCCCCAGGGCCGCCGCGCGTGAAGCCGCCCGTGTTCCCGCCGCGGCGCCGCGCGCGCGCCTGACCGGGACGCCACGCCCGCCCCGTTTGCGACCCGCCCGGAACGCTCCGCCATGCACCGACTCGCCTCGCTGATCCGCCCCATCCCGAACTTTCCGCAGCCGGGGATCGTGTTTCGCGACATCACGCCGCTGCTCGCGAACCCCGCCGCGATGCGTCTCGCGGTGCACCAGCTCGTGCACCCGTTCATCGGCGAGCGCATCGACATGGTCGCGGGAATGGAGGCGCGCGGCTTCATCTTCGGCGCGCTGTGCGCGCAGGAGCTGAACGCGGGCTTCGTGCCGCTGCGCAAGCCGGGCAAGCTGCCGCACGACACGGAGAGCGTGAGCTACGCGCTCGAGTACGGGCAGAACGCGCTGGAGGTGCACGTGGACGCGCTGGGCCACGGCCACCGCGTGCTGCTGGTGGACGACCTCATCGCCACCGGCGGCACCGCGGCCGCGTCGGTGTCGCTGATCGAGCGCCTGGGCGGCACGCTGGTGGGCTGCGCGTTCGTCGTGGAGCTCGACGACCTCGACGGCCGCGCGAAGCTGGCCGGCCAGCGGGTGCACACGCTGCTCCATTTCTGAGCGCCCGTGGCCGTTCCGTCCCACCCGGATCGCGACGCGCGCAGCACGCCCCGGGATGTGCCCATGCAGTACGTCGAGTGGCGCTGGCGGCGGCTGGACGACTTCGACGCCGCGGGCCTGTACCAGCTGCTCGCGCTGCGCCAGCGCATCTTCGTGATCGAGCAGCGCAGCATCTACCTCGACGCGGACGGGCTGGACGGCGACACCTGGCACCTCACCGGGCACGACGGCGACCGGCTCGCGTGCTGCCTGCGGCTGATGCCGCCGCGCGTGCACGGCCCCGAGGCGGCCATCGGCCGGGTCGCGGTCGCGCGCGCGTACCGCGGCCAGGGGCTGGGCCAGGAGATGATGCGCCTCGCGCTCGCGCGCATCGACGAGCGGCACGCACAGGCCCCCGTTCGCCTTGCCGCGCAGGCGCACCTGCAGGCCTTCTACGGCGCGTTCGGCTTCGAGACCGTGTCGGCGCCCTACGACGAGGACGGCGTGCTGCACGTGGACATGCGCCGCGACCGTGACTGACGCGCCCGCGCGCGGCGCGCGCGCGGTGCTGCTGGACCTCGGCGGCGTGCTGATTCACGTTCGCTTCGAGCGCGCGCTCGCGCACTGGGCCGCGGCTGCCGGGCGCACGCCGGACGCGTTCGCGGGGCGTTTCTCGCCGGACGCCGCGTACGAGCGCCACGAGCTCGGCGAGCTCGACTTCGCCGGATTCGCCGACCACCTGCGCGAGCGGCTCGGCGCGGACCTCGACGACGACGCGCTGCTCGCCGGCTGGAACGCGGCGCTGGGCGACGCGATGGACGGCGCGGCGGCCCTGGTGCGCGCCGCCGCGCGCACCCGCGCGCTCTACCTGTTCAGCAACACCAACGCCGCGCACCACGCGCACTGGTCGCGCGAGCACGCGGCGCTGCTCGCGCCGATGCACGGCGTGTTCGTGTCCCACGACATCGGCGCGCGCAAGCCGGACCCCGAGGCGTTCCGGCGCGTGGTGTCGCACATCGGCGTCGCGGCCGGCGAGGTGGCCTTCTTCGACGACCTCGCGGACAACGTCGCCGGCGCACGGCGCGCCGGCCTGATGGCGTGGCAGGTCGCGGGCCCTGCCGACGTCGCGCGGGCGCTGGGGCTGTCGCGACCGGGTTGACGGGCGGGCCTGCCCGGGCCGGCCGGCGCGCCGCCGCGTCAGCCCCGCGACCAGCTCCCCTCGCAGCCGCGGAACAGCCGGTCCGCGTCCGGCGGCCCCCAGCTTCCCGCCGGGTACTCCAGCACCGGCGGTGCGCCGTCCGCGCGCCAGCCCGCCAGCACGCCGTCGATCACGTGCCACGCGGCCTCGATCTCGTCGGCGCGCAGGAACAGCGTCTGGTCGCCGCGCAGCGCGTCCAGCAGCAGCCGCTCGTAGGCCTCCGGCGACTCGGCGCCGAAGTGATCGCGGTAGTCGAACGCGAGCGTCGCCGGCGCCATGACCATCGCGCTCCCCGGGCGCTTCACGCCGAAGGACAGGCGGATCGCCTCGTGCGGCTGGATCGCGAGCGTCAGCACGTTGGGGCGCAGGTCGCACAGCGAGCCGTCGCGCAGCATGCGCCTGAGCTCCGCGTCGCTGACGCCGTCCGGACGGTTGAACAGCTGCACCGGCGGCGTGCGGAACTGCACCTGGATCTCGGTGAAGCGCTTCGGCATGCGCTTGCCGTGGCGGAGCAGGAACGGCACCCCGGTCCAGCGCCAGTTGCCGACCTCGAAGCGCAGCGCCGCGTAGGTCTCGGTCGTCGAATCCGCCGCGACGCCGTCCTCGTCGAGGTAGCCCTTCACTGCCGTGCCGTCCACCGTGCCCGGCGCGTAGCGCGCGCGCACCGAGTCCACCGCGACGTCGTGCGGGTCGGGCACGTGCAGCGCGCGCAGCAGCTGCACCTTCTCGCCGCGCACCGCCTCGGGGTGCAGCGTCGCCGGCGGCTCCATCGCGACCAGCGCGAGCAGCTGCAGCATGTGGTTCTGCACCATGTCGCGCACCGCGCCGGCGCCGTCGTAGTACGCACCGCGCCCGGCCTCGACGCCGATCGACTCCGCAACGGTGATCTGCACCAGCTCCACGTGGTGTCGGTTCCACAGCGGCTCGAAGATCGCGTTGTGGAAGCGAAAGCCCAGCAGGTTCTGCACCGTCTCCTTACCGAGGTAGTGATCGATGCGGTAGATCTGCTCCTCGCTGAGCATCTCGTGCAGGTCGCGGTTCAGCGTCTGCGCGCTGGCGAGGTCGTGACCGAACGGCTTCTCCACCAGCACCCGGCGCCACGCGGTGCGCTCGCCCTCGCGCATGTCGAGCAGCCCCTCGGCGCTCAGCGCCGCGACCGTGGCCCCGAACAGCCGCGGCGCGAGGGACAGGTAGAACAGGCGTCCGATCTGCGCGCCGTCCGCCAGCGCGTCGAGGCGATCGCGAAGCGCGCGCATCGAGCCCGGCTGCGACGCGTCGGCGCGCTGGTAGTGCACCCGCGGCGCGAGCGCGTCGAAGGCGTCACGCGCGGACGGCGCCAGCGCGTCGCGCAGGGACGCGCGAAACGCCTCGTCGGAGCGCTCGCTGCGGGCGACGCCAATCACCGAGAACGGCTCGCGCAGCGCCGGGTCGCCGGCCAGGCGCGCCAGCGCCGGCGCGAGCTTGCGGTGCATCAGGTCGCCGGTGGCGCCGAAGACCACGATCTGGGCGGGAGACGTCATGTCGCAATGCTACCCAGCCCGCGCCCGCGATCCGATGCGCCGGCCGACTCGGGCGCGCGGCAGCGCCGCGGCTCGCGCGGCCCTCGCCCGCGTGCGAACCGTGTGGGTGCGCCGCGTCGCGGGCGGGGCGACACCGCCGCCAGCGGATTCCCGCGCGGTCGCGGGCCGCGCCGCCGCCGGGCAGGTCGCTCGGGCCGCCGACCGCCTACAGGCCCCCGCCCGCGCCGCCGTCGCCCCCGCCACCGGCATCGCCGAAGCCTGCGCCGCTCACGGGCCCGCCGGCGTCGTGCAGCGTGCCGCCCACCCCCATCGTGCGCGCCGCGTCCAGGGAGAAGCCCGCGTCGCCGTCGAAGTGGCGATCCGCGATCTCGCCGCGCATGGACTGCACCTGCGCGTCGCCGCCGACCTCGCGCGCCGCGTGATCCGCGACCAGGAACATCGCGAACGCGTAGTTCCAGTAGCGCCGGTCGTAGCGGCGATCGACGAGCACCTCCTTCACCTGCGAGGCCGTGTACGCGTCACTCGCGCCGAAGCGTTCGACGAGATCCCGCGGCAGCCGCCTCGCGATGCGTTTCAGCGCGCGCCGCTTGCTCCACCATCCGAACATCCGTGCCTCCCGTGTCGTCCCGCGCGCAGGCGCGTCCGACCCGCTGTGCGACCGCGCCTCGCGCCCGCGGCGGCACCTTCTGCTAACGTCGGCTGCCGCCTCGCGGCCGAGCGCGTTCCACCCTCCCAGAGCCGCCGCCATGTCGCAACCGCTGATTCTCGCGCTCGTCGCGACGACGTTCCTGATCGCGGGCGGCGTGAAGGGAGTGATCGGCCTGGGCCTGCCGACGGTGTCGCTGGCGCTGCTCACCGCGACCCTGGGCCTGCACG
>CBDUCN010000134.1:0-12555 GCA_965365655.1 uncultured Gammaproteobacteria bacterium
TCATCGAGGGCCGGCCCCCGGAGCAGCAGTCGCTGCTCATGCAGATCTTCATCTCGTGGTTCCCGATGCTGCTGCTCATCGGCGTGTGGATCTTCTTCATGCGCCAGATGCAGGGCGGCGGCGGCGGGCGCGGTGCGCTGTCGTTCGGCAAGAGCCGCGCGCGCCTGCTGGGCGAGGACCAGGTCAAGGTCACGTTCGCCGACGTGGCCGGCGTGGACGAGGCCAAGGAGGAGGTCGCCGAGCTGGTGGACTTCCTGCGCGACCCTGCCAAGTTCCAGAAGCTCGGCGGCAAGATCCCGCGCGGCGTGCTGATGGTGGGCTCGCCCGGCACCGGCAAGACGCTGCTCGCGCGCGCGATTGCCGGCGAGGCGCGGGTGCCGTTCTTCACGATTTCCGGATCCGACTTCGTCGAGATGTTCGTCGGCGTGGGCGCGTCGCGCGTGCGCGACATGTTCGAGCAGGCGAAGAAGCATGCCCCGTGCATCATCTTCATCGACGAGATCGACGCCGTGGGCCGGCACCGCGGCGCCGGCCTGGGCGGCGGTCACGACGAGCGCGAGCAGACCCTGAACCAGCTGCTCGTGGAGATGGACGGCTTCGAGGGCAACGAGGGCATCATCGTCATCGCCGCGACGAACCGTCCCGACGTGCTCGATCCGGCGCTGCTGCGCCCCGGGCGCTTCGACCGCCAGGTCGTGGTCCCGCTGCCGGACATCCGCGGCCGCGAGCACATTCTCAAGGTGCACATGCGCAAGGTGCCGCTGGACCAGGACGTGAACCCCAGCATCATCGCGCGCGGCACGCCGGGCTTCTCCGGCGCGGACCTGGCCAACCTCGTGAACGAGGCGGCGCTGTTCGCCGCGCGGGCCAACTCCCGCGTGGTCGAGATGGAGCACTTCGAGAAGGCCAAGGACAAGATCATGATGGGCGCCGAGCGCAAGTCCATGGTGATGAGCGACAAGGAGAAGAAGCTCACGGCGTACCACGAGGCGGGGCATGCCATCGTGGGGCTGTCCGTGCCGTCGCACGACCCCGTGTACAAGGTCACCATCATTCCGCGTGGCAGGGCTCTGGGCGTGACGATGTTCCTCCCGGAGGAGGATCGCTACAGCTACAGCAAGGAGCGCCTCGAGAGTCAGCTCTCCAGCCTGTTCGGCGGGCGCATCGCGGAGGAGCTGATCTTCGGCGCAGACAGCGTGACCACCGGCGCGAGCAACGACATCAAGCGTGCAACGGACATCGCGCGCAGCATGGTCACGAAGTGGGGGCTCTCGGAGCGTCTCGGGCCGCTGACCTACAGCGAGGACGAGGGCGAGGTGTTCCTCGGCCACAGCGTGACCCAGCACAAGCAGGTGTCCGACGAGACCGCGCATCTCATCGACGAGGAGATCCGCAACATCATCGACCGCAACTACTCGCGGGCCGAGCGCATCCTCAAGGAAGGCGAGGACAAGCTGCACATGATGGCGGACGCGCTGGTGAAGTACGAGACCATCGACACCGAGCAGATCAAGGACATCATGGAGGGTCGCGAGCCGCGTCCGCCGAAGGGGTGGAGCGACTCCGGGCCGCCGGACGGCAGCGGCGAGGTGGCCGGCGAGGATGCCCCCGCGCCCAAGGCGCCGCCGGCCTCCGGCGAGATCGGCGGGCCCGCCAGCCAGCACTGAGCGGCCGTTGCGGAACGTGGGATCCTTGCGGCGGGATTCGGGCCGCTCCGCGCGCCTGTCCGGTCGCCGGTGACGCACCGGGGCGGGCGCCTCCGGTGACGGCCGGGTCCGCACCGCGCGCCGGCATCTGCGGGGGCTTCGACCTGGCGGGCGCGCTGGCCACGGCGCGCGAGCGCGGCTGGCCGCTGGTGATGGGCGTCGTCAACGTCACGCCCGACTCCTTCTCCGACGGCGGGCGTTTCCTGTCGCCCGAGCGCGCCGTCGCGCACGCGCTGGCCCTCGTGGACGAGGGCGCGGACATGCTGGACGTCGGCGGCGAGTCCACGCGGCCGGGCTCGCGGGGCGTCGACGCGGCCGAGGAGCTGGACCGCGTGCTGCCGGTGATCGAGGGGATCCGGGCGGCCGCCGACGTGCCGGTGTCGGTGGACACCAGCAAGCCGGAGGTGATGCGCGCGACGGCCGCCGCGGGTGCGTCGATGATCAACGACGTGCGGGCGCTGCGCGAGCCGGGCGCGCTCGAGTGCGTGGCCGGCGCCGGCCTCGCGGTCGCGCTGATGCACATGCAGGGCGAGCCGCGCACGATGCAGCGCGCCCCGCGCTACGACGACGTGGTGGCCGAGGTGGCCGCGTTCCTGAGCGAGCGCGCGCGTGCCTGTGAGGCTGCGGGCATCGCGCGCGAGCGCATCGTCATCGATCCCGGCTTCGGCTTCGGGAAGACGCTGGAGCACAACCTGACCCTGCTGCGCAGCCTCGCAGTCCTCGCCGGCACCGGTTACCCCGTGCTCGCCGGGCTCTCGCGCAAGTCCATGATCGAGGGGCTCATCGGCCGTCCGCCCGGGCAACGGGTGCCGGCCAGCGTGGCGCTGGCGATGGCCGCCGCGGCGCGCGGCGCGGCGATGCTGCGCGTGCACGACGTGGCCGCGACGGTGGACGCGCTTCGCGTCACCGCGATCGTCGAGGCGCCGGCCTGACGCGGGGTTGCGCCCGCCCCGTGCCAGCGACCACCATCCACGCCCGCGCAGCAGCCGGCGGCAGAGGCAGTTCACCGATGCGCAACGAACGAAAGTACTTCGGCACCGACGGCATCCGCGGCGAGGTGGGCAAGCCGCCCATCACGCCGGATTTCGTGCTCAAGCTCGGCTGGGCGGCGGGCAAGGTGCTCGCCGGCGAGCAGCGCGGCCGCGTGCTCATCGGCAAGGACACCCGGATCTCGGGCTACGTCTTCGAATCGGTGCTCGAGGCCGGTTTCGCCGCCGCGGGGGTGGACGTGCGCCTGCTCGGGCCCATGCCGACGCCGGCAATCGCGTACCTCACGCGGACGCTGCACGCGCGCGCGGGCGTCGTGATCAGTGCCTCGCACAACCCCTACACCGACAACGGGATCAAGTTCTTCTCCGGCGAGGGCACGAAGCTGCCGGACGAGACGGAGTTCGCGATCGAGCAGATGATGGAGCAGCCCCTGGTCAGCGTCGGGGCGCGCGACCTCGGCAGGGCGGAGCGGCTCTCGGACGCGGCGGGGCGCTACATCGAGTTCTGCAAGAGCACCATCCCGTTCGGACTGAGCCTGGCGGGGCTGCGCATCGTGGTCGACTGCGCACACGGCGCCACCTACCACGTGGCGCCGTCGGTATTCGACGAGCTGGGCGCGGAGGTGATCCCGATCGGCGCCAAGCCCGACGGCCTGAACATCAATGCGGAGGTCGGGGCGGTGGCGCCGCACACGCTGCAGCGCGCGGTCCTCGAGTACCGGGCCGACCTCGGGATCGCGTTCGACGGCGACGGCGACCGGGTGGCGATGGTGGACCACGCCGGCGAGATCATCGACGGCGACGAGATCCTGCTGATCATCGCCGATGCCCGCCGCGCGGCCGGCATCCTGCAGGGGCCGGTGGTGGGCACCGTGATGAGCAACCTGGGCCTCGAGCAGGCGCTGCGCGAGCGCGGCGTCGAGATGTGCCGTGCCAAGGTCGGCGACCGGTACGTGCTGGAGATGATGGTGGAGCGCGGCGCGACCGTGGGCGGCGAGACCTCCGGGCACATCATCTGCCGGGATCGGGTCACCACCGGCGATGGGATCGTGTCCGCGCTGCAGGTGCTGCACGCGCTGCGCGAGACCGACAGCAGCCTGCACGAGCTGAAGCAGGGCATGCGCAAGTATCCGCAGGTGCTTCTCAACGTGCGCCTGCCGCGCCAGATGGACGTGGTCTCGATGCCGGCGGTGGAGGATGCGGTGAAGGCCGTCGAGGCGGAGCTGGGCGCGCAGGGGCGGGTGCTGCTGCGCCCGTCGGGCACCGAGCCCGTGGTCCGGGTCATGGTCGAGGGGCGCGAGCACGTGCAGGTGCGCAGCCTCGCCCAGCGCCTCGCCAGGGAGGTGGAAGGCGCCATCAACGGCGCGTGACGCCTGTCGCGGCGGGGGCCCGCCCGATTGATCTTCGCTCGCGCAACGGATAGATTCCGCGGTCTTTTTTGACCCGGATCCGTCCCCGATGCGCCGCAGGCTGGTCGCTGGCAACTGGAAGATGAACGGCTCGTTCGCGATGACCTCGGCGCTCGCCGGGGACGTCGCCGGCGGCAAGCCGGACGGGGTGGACGTGGCCGTCTGCCCGCCGTTCCCGTACCTCGCCGCCGCGGCGGCGGCGCTCGAGGGGTCGGCGGTGGCGCTGGGCGCCCAGGATCTCTCGCGGCACGCCTCCGGCGCGCACACCGGCGAGGTGAGCGGAGCCATGCTCGCCGACGCAGGATGCTCGCTGGTGCTGGTCGGGCACTCCGAGCGCCGCCACGACCTGGGCGAGGACGACGCCCTCGTGGCCGCGAAGTTCCTCGCCGCGGCGGCGGCGGGGCTGACGCCGGTGCTGTGCGTGGGCGAGACGCTGGACGAGCGCGAGGCCGGCGACACCCGCGCTGTCGTGATCCGGCAGCTCGACGCGGTGTTCCGCGCGAGCGAGGCGCACGGGACCGGCATCCCGGATCTCGTGCTCGCGTACGAGCCCGTATGGGCGATCGGGACCGGGCGCACCGCGAGCCCGGAGCAGGCGCAGGAGGTGCACGCGCTTCTCAGGTCGCGGCTTTCGGAGGCGGGGGTGGATGCCGCGGCGACGCGGATCCTGTACGGCGGCAGCGTGAAGGCGGACAACGCGCCGGCGCTGTTCGCGATGGACGACATCGATGGCGGCCTGATTGGCGGGGCGTCGCTGGAATCAGAGCCGTTCCTGGCGATCTGCCGGGCGGCCGGAGGCTGACCGAACATGCAGCAGTTATTGCTGGCTTTTCAGGTGCTGCTGGCCGTGGGGATCATCGCCCTCGTGCTGCTGCAGCAGGGACGGGGCGCGGACGCCGGCGCCTCCTTCGGCGGCGGGGCGAGCGGCAGCCTGTTCGGCAGCCGCGGTCCGGCCACCTTCCTGGCCAAGGCGACGGGCCTGCTCGCGGTGCTGTTCTTCGCGAACAGCATCGCGCTCGCCTGGCTCGCGACGCAGGTGAACCGGGAGGTGAGCGTGGTTGAACGACTCGCGCCCGCCGGGGATACTGAGATGCCGCCGGTGCCCGCCGGGGGCGACCTGCCGCCGGCGCCGGCACAGAGCGACGTCCCGTCGCCGCCTCCCGCGGGCGAGTCGGGCGGCGACTCGACCCGCTAGCCGCGCGCGGCGGCGCGGGCAACGATCACTCGCGGATGTGGTGGAATTGGTAGACACGCTATCTTGAGGGGGTAGTGCCTCACGGCGTCCCGGTTCGAGTCCGGGCATCCGCACCAGCAAGCTCCGGCACCCGGTCTCCATCGGGTGCACGTGGACGGCCGGTTCCCGCCTTTCCTGCTGCTGCGCAACAGGGAAGGCGGGGTCGACGTGCCGCTCCAGGGCAATCCGCCTAACGCACTGATCCTGATACGATTGCCGCACTGCACCGTGGCGGTCGGCGGCGCGTGTCTCGATTGACACGAACGGGGGGTGTCCATACAGTTCACCGCTGTTCGGGGGCCCGCCGACCGATGGTGCGCGGCTGTCCGCCAGGTCCGCAGAACGTTCCCTCGCCGCAGGCACCATGCTCGAAAACTATCTTCCCATCCTCATCTTCATCGTGGTCGCCCTCGGGCTCGGGACCGTGATGATCTGCGTCGGCGCGGTGCTCGGGCCGCGCCGCCCCGACAGCGAGAAGCTCTCGCCCTACGAGTGCGGCTTCGAGGCCTTCGAGGACTCGCGCATGAAGTTCGACGTGCGCTACTACCTCGTGGCCATCCTGTTCATCATCTTCGACCTCGAGATCGCGTTCCTCTTCCCGTGGGCCGTGGTGCTCGACGAGATCGGAATGTTCGGCTTCCTCGCGATGATGTTGTTCCTCGGCGTTCTCGTCGTAGGGTTCATCTACGAGTGGAAGAAGGGGGCCCTGGAATGGGAGTAGAAGGCGTCCTCGAGGAGGGGGTGGTCACCACCACCGCCGACAAGCTGATCAACTGGGCGCGCACGGGCTCGATGTGGCCGATGACGTTCGGCCTCGCGTGCTGCGCGGTGGAGATGATGCACGCGGGCGCCGCGCGCTACGATCTGGACCGTTTCGGCATGGTGTTCAGGCCCAGCCCGCGCCAGTCCGACGTGATGATCGTCGCGGGCACCCTGGTCAACAAGATGGCGCCGGCCCTGCGCAAGGTCTATGACCAGATGTCGGAGCCGCGCTGGGTGATCTCGATGGGCTCGTGCGCGAACGGGGGCGGCTACTACCACTACGCGTACTCGGTCACGCGGGGCTGTGACCGCATCGTCCCGGTGGACGTGTACGTCCCGGGCTGCCCGCCGACGGCGGAGGCGCTGCTCTACGGCATCCTGCAGCTTCACAACAAGATCCGACGAACGAACACCATCGCCCGCTGAGCAGACGGCGAAGGGACCGGCGCACGGGCCGTCAGACCGACCGAGGAGCGAGACCCCGAGCATGAGCACAACATCCGCACACGGGCTGGCGGACACCCTGTCCTCGCGCTTCGACGCGCCGGGCTTCTCCTGCTCCGTCGCCCACCGCGAAGTGACGCTCGATGTGCCCGCCGCGGAGGTGGTGCCCACGTGCGTCGCGCTGCGCGACGAGGCGGGCCTGCGCTTCCGCCAGCTCGTCGACGTGTGTGGCGTCGACTACCTGGACTACGGCGCCGCCGACTGGGAGACCAGCGAGACCAAGACCACCGCGGGATTCTCGCGGGGCGTCCACAAGCGCATCTACGAGGAGAAGGACCTCGGGCGCGACGGGCGCTTCGCCGTCGTGTACCACCTGCTGTCGCACGAGCTGAACCAGCGCCTGCGGGTGCGGGCCATGCTCACCGGCGATCCGCCGCGGGTGGATTCCGTGGTGAGCGTGTGGCCGGCGGCCAACTGGTTCGAGCGCGAGGCCTTCGACCTGTTCGGGATCCTGTTCGCGGGCCATCCCGATCTGCGCCGGCTGCTCACCGACTACGGCTTCATCGGACACCCGTTCCGCAAGGATTTCCCCCTGATCGGCGAGGTCGAGATGCGCTACGACCCCGCGCGGGGGCGCGTCGTCTACGAGCCGGTGAGCATCCAGCCGCGCACCCTGGTGCCCAAGGTGATCCGCCACGACGAGCGCTACGACACCCCGGATTCCCCCGGAGATTCCGGCGAGCAGGCCGCCTGACCATGCCAGAGATCCAGAACTTCACGATGAACTTCGGGCCGCAGCACCCCGCGGCCCACGGTGTGCTGCGCCTCGTGCTGGAGATGGACGGCGAGGTGATCGAGCGCGCCGACCCGCACATCGGGCTGCTGCACCGCGCGACGGAGAAGCTCGCCGAGAGCAAGCCGTACAACCAGAGCATCGGCTACATGGACCGCCTCGACTACGTGTCCATGATGTGCAACGAGCACGCCTACGTGCTGGCCATCGAGAAGCTGCTGGGCGTCACGCCGCCGGTGCGTGCACGCTACATCCGGGTGATGTTCGACGAGATCACCCGGATCCTGAACCACCTGATGTGGCTGGGCGCGCACGGCCTGGACATCGGCGCGATGACGGTCTTCCTGTACGCATTCCGCGAACGCGAGGACCTGATGGACTGCTACGAGGCGGTGAGCGGCACGCGGATGCACGCGACCTACTACCGCCCCGGTGGCGTGTACCGGGATCTTCCCGATCAGATGCCGCGCTTCGAACCGTCGAAGTGGCGCAGCGAGGCGGATATCGCGAGGCTGAACGCCAACCGGCAGGGCTCGATGCTCGACTTCATCGAGGACTTCACGCGCCGGTTCCCGAAGTGCGTCGACGAGTACGAGACCCTGCTCACCGAGAACCGCATCTGGAAGCAGCGCACCGTGGGCGTGGGCGTGGTGGACCCCGAGCGGGCAAAGGCGCTGGGCTTCAGCGGGCCGATGCTCCGCGGCTCCGGCGTGGAGTGGGACCTGCGCAAGAAGCAGCCCTACGAGGTGTACGACCAGGTCGACTTCGACATCCCGGTCGGCGTGAACGGGGACTGCTACGACCGCTACCTGGTGCGCATCGAGGAGATGCGCCAGTCGAACCGCATCGTCGCGCAGTGCGTGCGCTGGCTGAGGGACAATCCCGGCCCCGTGATGGTGGACAACCACAAGCTGGTGCCGCCCACCCGCGAGGAGATGAAGGACGACATGGAGTCGCTGATCCACCACTTCAAGCTGTTCACCGAGGGCTACTGCGTGCCTGCGGGCGAGTGCTACGCGGCGGTGGAGGCGCCGAAGGGCGAGTTCGGCATCTACATGATCTCCGATGGCGCCAACAAGCCGTACCGGGTCAAGATCCGCGCGCCCGGCTTCCCGCATCTCGCGGCCATCGACGAGATGACGCGCGGGCACATGCTGGCCGACGTGGTCGCCGTGATCGGCACCCAGGACATCGTGTTCGGGGAGATCGATCGCTGATGGCCGCACATATCCCCGTCGTCGCGACGCACACGATGTCCCGCGAGGAGGCGGTGCGGGTGCTCGACGATCACACCCGCGAGGAGATCGACCACTGGGTCGCGAAGTACCCGCCCGAGCAGCGGCGTTCGGCGGTGCTCGCGGCGCTGCGCGCGGCACAGCACCAGAACCAGGGCTTCCTCACCACGGAGCTGATGGACGCAGTGGCCGTGTACCTGGATCTCCCCGACATCTGGGTGTACGAAGCGGCGAGCTTCTACTCGATGTACGAGACCGAGCCGGTGGGCCGCCACAGCATCTCGGTGTGCACCAACATCTCGTGCATGCTCTGCGGCGGCGACGACATCCTCGCGCACATCGAGAACAAGCTCGGCATCCGCATCGGCGAGAGCACCGCGGACGGGCGCTTCTTCCTCAAGCGCGAGGAGGAGTGCCTCGCGGCCTGTGCCGGGGCGCCGATGATGATGGTGGACCACGTGTACTACGAGAATCTCACCCCCGAGAAGGTGGATGAGATCCTCGACGCACTGGAGTGAGCGGGATGGAGGCGAGCGGCATGGAGATGCTGAACAAGGTCTGCTACGCCACGCTGGGGCAGGACGAGCCCTGGACCATGGCCGCGTACGAGAAGACCGGCGGCTACGAGGCGTGGCGCGCGATCCTCGCCGAGCGCAGGGATCCGGCGTCGATCATCGACGAGGTCAAGAAGTCCGGGCTCCGCGGGCGCGGCGGCGCCGGCTTCCCGGCCGGACTCAAGTGGAGCTTCATGCCGCGCGACTTCGCGGGACAGAAGTACCTGGTGTGCAACTCGGACGAGAGCGAGCCGGGAACCTGCAAGGACCGCGACATCCTGCGCTTCAACCCGCACGCGCTGGTCGAGGGCATGGCCATCGCCGGCTACGCGATGGGCGCCACGGTGGGCTACAACTACATGCGCGGGGAGTTCATGGACGAGCCGTTCCGCCGCTTCGAGGCGGCGCTGCAGGAGGCCTACGGCGCGGGCCTGCTCGGGCGGGACATCCAGGGCTCGGGCATCGACTTCGACCTGCACTCGCACCTCGGCTCCGGCGCCTACATCTGCGGCGAGGAGACGGCGCTGCTCGAGTCGCTCGAAGGCAAGAAGGGCCAGCCGCGCTTCAAGCCGCCGTTCCCGGCCAACTTCGGCCTGTACGGCCAGCCCACGACGATCAACAACACCGAGACCCTGGCCTCGGTGCCGACCATCATGCGCAACGGCGGCGAGTGGTTCGCGTCGCTGGGCCCGGAGAACAACGGCGGCACCAAGTGCCTGTCGGTGTCCGGTCACGTCAACCGACCCGGCAACTTCGAGGTGCCCCTCGGGCTGCCGTTCCGCGAGCTGCTGGAGCTGGCCGGAGGCGTGCGCGGCGGGCGCAGGCTGAAGGCGGTGATCCCGGGCGGCTCCTCGGTGCCGGTGGTCCCGGGAGACGTCATGATGGAGGCGAACATGGACTACGACTCGCTGCGCAAGGCCGGCTCCATGCTGGGCTCCGGCGCGGTGGTCGTGATGGACGAGACCACGTCGATGGTGAGCATGCTGCGCCGCATCTCGCGCTTCTACTACGCGGAGTCCTGCGGGCAGTGCACGCCGTGCCGCGAGGGCACCGGCTGGCTGTACCGGGTGCTGTGCCGCATCGAGAACGGCGAGGGGCGCCAG
This sequence comes from uncultured Gammaproteobacteria bacterium, assembly GCA_965365655.1. Lineage (GTDB taxonomy): Bacteria > Pseudomonadota > Gammaproteobacteria > HK1 > HK1 > JBFHNV01. The sequence continues at coordinate 10,230 of CBDUCN010000134.1, forward strand.
GGCGACCTGGACATGCTGGTCGACGTCGCCAACAACATCGAGGGCCGCACGATCTGCGCGCTGGGTGATGCCGCCGCATGGCCTGTGCAGAGCTTCATCAAGCACTTCCGCGACGAGTTCCAGTACCACATCGACCACGCCGGCTTTCCGCCCGGCGTGGTGCCGTTCCGCGACGCGGCGTGATTCGTGGGGCGGCGCGTGACGTACGGTTGGTTTCTCGCAGATGACGCAGAGGTCGGAAACGTGATGGAAGGCTCGGTGAAGTTCGCAGGATCGCACTCCCGCCGTGCGCCGGTTGCCGCGGGCACGCGCGTGTTCCGTGCGTCCTCCGCGCCCCGTGCGTCCGTGCGGTAGTCCGCGCCACTCCAGAAGCCAAGGCACGTAACGAGCACCGCAAGGAATGAGCGACAAGGTCAGCATCGAGATCGACGGCAAGCCGTACGAGGCCGCGAAGGGCGAGATGCTCATCGCGGTCACGGATCGCAACGGCATCCGTGTGCCGCGCTTCTGCTACCACAAGAAGCTGACGGTGGCCGCCAACTGCCGCATGTGCCTGGTCGAGGTGGAGCGCGCGCCGAAGCCGCTGCCGGCGTGCGCGACGCCGGTGATGGACGGCATGAAGGTGCACACCCGCTCGGCCCTCGCGCGGCGGGCGCAGAAGTCGGTGATGGAATTCCTGCTGATCAACCACCCGCTGGACTGTCCGATCTGCGATCAGGGCGGCGAGTGCGAGCTGCAGGACGTCGCGATGGGTTACGGCCGCGACGTCTCGCGTTTCGTGGAACGCAAGCGGGTGGTGCCGGACAAGGACATCGGGCCGCTGATCAGCACCGAGATGACGCGCTGCATCCACTGCACCCGCTGCGTGCGCTTCGGCGAGGAGATCGCGGGGATCCCGGAGCTGGGCGCCACCGGGCGCGGCGAGAACATGCGCATCGGCACCTACATCGAGAAGAGCGTCGACTCCGAGCTCTCGGGCAACGTCATCGATCTCTGCCCGGTGGGCGCGCTCACGAACAAGCCGTTCCGGTTCCGGGCGCGGACCTGGGAGATGCAGCAGCGCGAGGCGGTCTCGCCCCACGACGGGGTCGGCGCGAACCTGTACGTGCACGTCGCGCGCAACCGGGTGATGCGCGTCATTCCGCGCGAGAACGAGGACGTCAACGAGGTCTGGATCGCCGACCGCGACCGCTACAGCGTGACGGGGCTGTACGGCGAGCAGCGCCTCTCGCGCCCGCTGCTGCGCGAGGACGGCGCGTGGCGCGAGTGCGACTGGGAGACCGCGCTGGCGCGCGCGGCCGGGCGGCTGCGGGACGTCGTCGCCGAGCACGGCCCGCAGGCGCTGGGCGCGCTGGGCGCCCCGGGCTCCACGCTGGAGGAGCTCTACCTGCTGCAGCGCCTCACTCGCGGGCTGGGCAGCGGCAACGTGGATCACCGGCTGCGCGAGTCCGACGTCTCCGACCAGGACGCGTTTCCGCCGGTGCCCGGGCTGGGGATGAGCCTGGAAGCGCTGCAGTCCCAGGGCGCGGTGCTGCTGGTGGGCTCGAACCTGCGCAAGGACCAGCCGCTGGTGAACCACCGCCTGCGCAAGGCGGTGATCGCGGGCGCCGACGTGATGGCGCTGAACCCGATGGACTACGGATTCAACTACCCCGTGGCGGCCCAGGTGCACGCGAGCCCGGCGCGCTTCGGCGCGCTGCTGGACGCGCTGGCGGCGGGCGACGGGGAGATGGCGGACATCGCCGCGCGTCTGCGTGCCGCGGCCGGGGAGCGGGGCGCCGTGATCCTGCTCGGCCCCGCGGTGCTGCATCACCCGCGCGCGGCGGGGCTGCGCGCGCGCGCCGCGAAGGCGGCGGCGGCGTGCGGCGCGCGCATCGGGCTGCTGCTGGACGGCGGCAACGCGAGCGGCGCGTGGCTGGCCGGCGCGGTGCCGCACCGGGCCGCCGGCGGACGCCGCGCCGAGCCGGCAGGCCTGGACGCGGGGGCGATGCTGCGCGAGCCGCGCCAGGGCTATCTTCTGCTGGGCGTCGAGCCGACCCTGGACTGCGCGGACAGCGCGCAGGCGGGCAGGGCGCTGGCTGCCGCCGGCAGCGTCGTCGCCATCGCCGCGTTCGATTCGCCTTCGCTGCGCGAGCACGCGGACGTGATCCTGCCGGCAGCGCTGTTCCCCGAGACCGCCGGCACCTGGGTGAACATGTGCGGGCGCTGGCAGAGCGCTCAGGGCGCGGTCGCGCCGCCGGGCGAGGCGCGCCCGGCGTGGAAGATCCTGCGCGTGCTCGGCAACCTGCTGGAGCTGGACGGCTTCGACTACGATGACGCGTTCCAG
>CBDUCN010000135.1:0-12503 GCA_965365655.1 uncultured Gammaproteobacteria bacterium
GTGCGCGGGCACCGCGGCATGGCGATGCTCGCGCTGATGACCGAGGTGGAACTCGGCCTGCACCGCAGCGACGACGCGCTGCTCGTGATGCCGATGTGCCATGCGAACTCGCTCAACTTCTTCACCGCGTTCGTCTACTGCGGCGGCACCGTGACCATCTTCTCACGCCGCAGCTTCGACCCGGCGCTGTGCCTGCGCACCTTCGCCGAGACCGGGGCCACCTTCACGTCGCTGGTGCCCACCCACTACAACATGCTGCTGGAAGTGCCCGAGGCGGAGCGCGGCGATGCGGACTTCGGGCGCGTCGAGAAGCTGATGATCTCGTCGGCGCCGGCGCGCGAGCAGACCAAGCGCGCGGTCATGGAGATGTTCCCGAACTCCGGCCTGTTCGAGCTCTACGGCTCCACGGAGGCGGGCTGGGTCACGATGCTCCATCCGCACGAGCAGTTCGACAAGCTCGGATCGGTGGGCCGCGAAGTCGTGGGCTCGGCGCCGATCCGGCTGCTCGACGACGAAGGCCAAGAGGTCGCGGACGGCGAGCCGGGCGAGCTGTTCTCGTGCACCCCGTACAGCTTCGACGGCTACTGGAACCGACCCGACGCGACCGCCGAGGCGATGCGCGGCGACTACGTCTCGGTCGGCGACGTCGCGATTCGCGACGCCGACGGCTACATCCGGCTCGTCGACCGCAAGAAGAACATCATCATCTCCGGCGGCGAGAACGTGTACCCGTCCGAGGTGGAGGCCGCGCTCGCGAGCCACCCGGCGGTGCGCGACGCGGCGGTCGTCGGGCTGCCCGACGAGAAGTGGGGCGAGCGCGTGCAGGCCGCGGTCGTTTGCCGCCAGGGACACGCCGTCGACGCAGACGAGCTGATGGCGTGGAGCCGCGAGCGGCTCGCCGGCTACAAGCGCCCGCGCGCGATCGCGTTCCTCGCCGACGACGAGATGCCGCGCAACGCGACCGGAAAGATCCTGCACCGCGCGCTGCGCGAGCTGCTCGCCGCGCGCGCCGGCTGAACGCCCGCGAGACACTCACGAACAGACCACCAGGAGAACACGACGATGCCACCCCCTGCCCTCACTCGCGACGCCGTCGCCGGCGTCATCGCCCGTTTCCTCAAGGCCCGCGGGGTCGAGCGCGTGTTCGCGCTGTGCGGCGGGCACATCATGCCGATCTGGATGCGGGTGGACGCCGAGGGCATCGACATCGTCGACGTGCGCGACGAGCGCGCCGCGGTGTACATGGCGCACGCGCACGCCGAGCTCACCGGGCAGCTCGGCGTCGCGCTGGTCACGGCCGGCCCCGGCATGACCAACGCGATGACCGGCCTCGCGAACGCGCACGTCTCGCGCGCGCCGGTGCTGGTGCTGTCGGGCCAGCCGCCGCGCGCGCAGTCCAACCGCGGCGGTCTGCAGGACCTCCCGCACGCCGAGCTCGCGCGCCCGATCACGCGCTACTCGCGCACCGTCGCCGAGCCGACGCTGGTGCTGCAGGAGCTGGACGAGGCGGTCTCGCGCGCGTTCGGCCACGGCGGCGAGCCGGGACCGGTGTTCATGGACTTCCCGACCGACACGCTGCGCGCGATGGTCCCGAAGGCGATGCAGCTCGACGAGCACTTCCGGGCCAAGCCGCGCCCCGCACCGGCGCCCCACGACGCCGACGTCGACGCCGCGGTGGACCTGCTGTGGTCCGCGAAGCGCCCGCTGGTGATCAGTGGCCGCGGCGCGCGCGGCGCGGGCAAGGAGCTCGCGGCCTTCCTCGACAGGCTGGGCGCGCCGTACCTCGACACCGGCGAGAGCAAGGGCGTGATCCCGGACAGCCATCCGAGCGTCGTCGCCGCGATGCGCGGCGCGGTCATGGGCCAGGCCGACGTCGTGCTCACCGTCGGCCGACGCCTCGACTTCCAGCTCGCGTACGGATCGCCGGCCGTGTTCGGCGACGCGAAGTTCGTGCGCATCTCCGACGTCGCGTCGGAGCTTCGCGACAACCGGCGCGGCGAGGTGGAGTTGCTCGCGCAGCCTGCTGCGGCGCTCGCGGCGATCACGGCGCGCGCGGGCAATCGCAAGAGCGCGCTGGACCGCGACTGGGCCGAGGGCCTGCGTGCGAAGCACACCGAGCGCGCCGACAAGCTGAAGGCGGGCATGAAGGCCGCGCCGTCTGACGCCGACGGGCGCATCCACCCGAACCGCGTGCTCGCCGAGCTGCAGGCGCAGATGGATCCCGACGCGGTGCTGGTCGCCGACGGCGGGGACTTCCTGAGCTTCGCGCGCATCGGGCTCGCCGCGTCCACGTACCTGGATCCCGGCTCGCTCGGCTGCATCGGGATCGGCACGCCGTTCGGGATCGCCGCGAGCCTCGCGCTCCCCGGTCGGCAGGTGGTCGTCGCGACCGGGGACGGTGCGTTCGGCTTCAACGCGATGGAGATCGACACCGCGGTGCGCCATCGCGCGCCGCTGCTGGTGGTGGTCGCGAACAACGGCGCGTGGCAGATCGAGGTCCACGACCAGACCGACAATCACGGCAAGGTCGTCGGAACGCGCCTGCAGTTCGCGGACCACGCGCAGATGGCGCGCGCGTTCGGCATGCACGCCGAGCGGGTCGAGCGCGCCGAGGACCTCGCACCGGCCATCGAGCGTGCGCTGGCCAACCGGCCTGCGCTGCTGGACGTGGTGGTCTCGCCCGAGGCCCGCTCCTCGGATGGCAAGACCGGCCTCGCGTGGGTCCCCGACCTGCAGCCGCTGGAGGCGTGGGACGACGCCGAGCGGCGCTGGCGCGCGGGATGACGAGCGCGGCGCACCGGAGAAGCGTTCGATGGGCGGACGCGCGGCGTGGGCGTCGTCTACGGACATCGGCGCCGGTCGTCACGAGTTGGCAGGCCGTTGACCTTCGGCAGCCTGCCCCCGGCACCGGGTCATCCCGGCCTGAACCAGTCACCCACGTGATTGACGCATGGAACGGGCGGGAGACCGCCCAGAGAATCGATATGGCCGCGAAGCGAGCTGAAATTCCACAGGTCGTCGAATTTCAACGGCCTGTCACGGAGCGCGGACGATGAGCACGAACGAGGACTGGCAGACAGCCGTCGGGCGCTGGTCCGGCGCCCAGCGCGAGCTGTGGCACGCGTGGTCGCACCTGCTGCGCGAGGGCGCCCGTGCGGTCGCCCCGCGCTCCGGCGACCCCACCGCCGATGCGGCCGACGCGGGACCCGACGCGCCGGACGCATTGACGGCGCGCATGAGCGACGGCGCCAACGCGCTGCACGCACTCGCACGGCTCTCGCTGGAGACGTGGCGCGCGGCGTTCGCGGCCCCAGGCGCAGGCGAGGACTGGCCCGAGCGCATGCACGACCACGCGCGGCGCTGGATGGACCAGACCTTCGGCGCCGCGCTGGGCGCGCTGCAGGGCGAGATCGACGCCGACGAGCAGTGGCGGCGCTGGGTCGCGCAGCTGCAGGGCCTCGGGCTGCCGTTTCTCGGCGCGCTGGAGCCGTCGCAGCGCGCCTTCGGCGGTGCGCTGGACGCGCTGGGCAGCTCCTGGCAGGACACGCTGCGCGACGGCTGGGACGTGATGCCGCGCGTGCTGGACGGGCTCGCGCAGGCGCCTAGCCTCGGCACCGCGAAGCCCGAGCTGCAGCGCAAGATCCTGGAAGGCTTCAACGCGTGGTCGGCCAGCCAGGTCCTGAACCACGAGTACCAGGCCCTGCGGGCGAAGGCGTGGGTGGAGGTGGTGCACCGCGCGGCGCGCGAGCTGGCCGAGCGCGCGCACCGCGACGAGCCGGTGCAGACCCTGCGCGAGTGGATGATGCTGTGGATCGGCGCGGGCGACGACGTACTGATGGATCTGTACCGCTCGCAGGAGTACCTGCGCGTGCAGCGCGAGCTGATGGCGCAGACCCTGACGGCCCGCGTGCGGCTGCAGGAGGCCCGCGACCTCGTGCTCGCGGCGTACAACCTGCCGACGCGCGGTGAGCTGGACGACGCGTACCGGGTGATCCACGAGCTGCGCCGCGAGGTGCGCGCGCTGAAGAGGACCGTCGCGTCGCTGGACCATGCGGATGCCGACGGCCGACAGCGTGCGCCGGCGAAAGGCCCGGCCCGGGCGTCGAAGGCGCGCCGCGCGCGCCGCAAGCCCGCCGCGCGCGGGCGGGGCGATGCGGCGAAACGCGTCGACGAAGCCCCGAAGAACTGACACGGGAGAGCCGCCACCGTGATTCCACCAGGCATTCGACCCGACACGCTGGCCAGTGAGCTGCTCGAGCTCAACCGCGCGCTGGGCGCCGGGCTCGCGAAGGTCGGCCAGATCCGCGAGCAGGACGTGCAGCTCGCGCAGACGCCGAAGGACCTCGTCCACAGCGAAGACCGCATGCAGCTGTTCCGCTTCCGGCCGCTGGCCGAGCGGCGCGTCGCGACGCCGGTGCTGATCGTCTACTCGCTCGTCAGCCGCCACACGATGACCGATCTGCAGGAAGACCGCTCGATGGTGCGCAAGCTCCTCGCGCAGGGCCTGGACGTGTACCTGGTCGACTGGGGCTACCCGATGCCGGTGGACCGCTGGCTCACCACCGACGACTACATCAGCGGCTACCTGGACGGCTGCGTGGAGCACATCTGCGCCGCGCACGGCGTCGACGCGGTGAACCTGCTCGGGATCTGCCAGGGGGGCGTGCTGTCGCTGTGCTACGCGGCGCTCGAGCCCCGGCGGGTGAAGAACCTCACCCTGACGATGACACCGGTGGACTTCCACGCCGACCGCGATGAGGACAACCGCGAGTTCGGCTTCATCAACCTGTGGCAGCGCTATATGGACGTCGACCTGCTGGTCGACGCGTTCGGCAACGTGCCCGGCGACTTCATGGCGTGGGTGTTCTCCGAGACCCGGCCGCTCGCGAACGTCGCCAAGTACGCGACCTCGCTGCTCGATGTGATCGACGACGAGAACAGGCTGATGTACTTCCTGCGCATGGAGAAGTGGATCTCGGACAACCCCGACTTCGCGGGCGAGGCGTGCCGAGAGTGGATGAAGGACCTGTACCAGGAGAACCGGCTGATCCGGGGCGAGTTCGCGCCGGGCGGGCGACGCGTGAAGCTCTCGGAGATCACGATGCCCGTGCTCAACGTCTACGCCGACAACGATCACCTCGTCCCGCCGCGGACGACGCGCGCGCTCGCCGAGCACGTGGGCACCGCGGACTACACCGAACTCGCGCTGCCCGGCGGGCACATCGGGGTCTACGTCGGCTCGCGAACCCAGAACACCTTCGCGCCCGCGATTGCGGACTGGCTGCGCGAGCGCGATTGAGGCCGCCGCGCGGCGCCGGCCGCTCGCTTCGGCCAGGCGCGGATGTCGAGGCGGATACGGGCCGATCGCGACGCCGACGACGCGCCGGTCGGGGCCGATGATGCGCAGAGGCGGATTGCCTTACGATTGATGACAATCCGCCGCGTGGCTCATGCTCTCGGACAAGGGGTGCACCGTGATCCGACCGCAGAATCTGAATGAATCGACGGCCCTGGCGTTGCGACGCGCACGCCCGGCCGGCACGCGCCGGGGTGTGGCCGCCCGGGGCTGCGCAGCGCTTACCGCGCTGTTGCTGCTGGCAGGCGCCGTCGCGGCGTCACCCCTCCTTCCGCCCGCGACGTCGGACAGCGGCTCGGCGGAGCTGAAGGAGGCGCTGGCGCGCCTGCAAGCCGGCGAGCCGGCGAGCGCAAGGCGCCTGGTGCGGACATACCTGCTCGATCGTCCCGACGATGCGGCCGGTCACGAGCTTCTCGGGCACGTTCAGTTCCAGCAAGGCGATCTTCAGGGTGCGGAAGGCTCCTTCGAGCGCGCGCTCGAGCTGGATCCCGGGCGCGCATCGGCGCTGGTCAGGCTCGCGATCACCCAGGCGGCGACGGGGCGTCCCGCCCTCGCACGCCAGACGCTGGATCGCGCCGTGGCGGCGGGTGCGACGGCGCAGCAGACCGGCGACCTCGAGACACGCCTGGCGCGGGACATCCGCAAGCGTGAGGCCGCGGTCAGGCGCGTCGAGCGAACCGTCGAGGCGGGCGGTAGGGAGGAGATCGCGAGGCGGCTCCACGACGTGGTGGACCTGCACTTCTCGCTCCAGCAGCAGCACCGTGCGGTGGAGATCCTGGAGCAGTACGCGCGCAGGTATCCGAAGGACCGGGATCTGGGTGTGCTGCTGGCAGAGACCTACGCCACGCTCGGCGAGCCGCGCCGGGCGCTCGCGGAGATCCGGCGTGTGGTCCGGGTCCACCCGGAGGCGGCGCGCGCGCGTTTCTTCGAGGCGAAGGTGCTGTGGTCGCTAGCCGAGCAGCACGACGCGCTCGACGCGATCGAGCGATCCCTTGCCCTCGATCCGCGCCAGGTCGACGCGTGGATCCAGCTCTCGGAGATGCACCACGCCCACGAGGGCCACGGTGCGGACGTGCACGAGCACAGCAGAGAGGCCCTCGAGCGCGGCCTGACGGCGAACCCGCACTCGCCCGCGCTGCTGGTCGTGCTCGCGGAGATGCAGCGCGAGGAAGATCGACTCGACGAGGCCAACGCGACCCTGCGCGCGATGCTCGACGAGCGACCCGGCAACGGCGTGGGCCTCGCCCGGCTCGCGCTGAACCTGGCCGAGGACCCTGCGCAGCGCGACGAGGTGCGCCGGCTCGCGCGCGCGGCGGCGCAGGCCGAACCGGAACTCACATTGGTCCGCCACGCCGTCGCGAGGAGCCGGCAGCTGGACGGGGAGCAGGCCGAGGCGGTGGAGATGCTGGAGCCGATCTGCTACGGGCCCCAGCGCACCGGTGAGAGCTGCCTGCATCTCGCGCAGGGCTTCGCGTCCGTGGGCCGGCGGAACGACGCGGCCGCGGCGGCGCGGGAGGCGCTGGCGCTGGGCCTGGTCGGCCGATCGGAAGACGCGGCCCGCGCGCTGGCGGAATCCTCGGCGGCCCCGGGATAGCGCGCTCGCCGGGCGGCTCTGCTGCGTGGCGCCGGCGTGTCGTCGGAACGCCCGGGGGATCCGGCGCCGCTACACGGTGTGTCGTGCTGGGCAGGAACCGGTGCCCCTGAAACGAAAAGGCCCGGCCACGTCAGTGGCCGGGCCTTGCGGACACGTCAGACCGCGGGCAACGCCGCTGCTCTACGCGACTCCGCCCATCCGGCGCCGCGCGCCGAACGCCGCGAGGCCGAGGCCGAGCAGCGCGAGCGCGGCAGGCTCCGGAACGGTCGCCAGGGCGTCGATCTCGGTGCGCTCGTCATGACCCGAACCGGCCGCCGGCTCGATGGCCACCAGGTCGTAGGCGCCCGGAGTCAGCGGCGCCCAGCGCGCCACGAAGTCGTCGATGCCGGTCGCCAGGGTCCACCCCGGCACCCAGACGATGACGGGCACGCCGATGGTCGACGCACCGGTCACGCTGTTGCCGAACGCGACGTCGTAGTCGAGCGCCGCCTCGCGGCGGGAGAGGGCCCCCGTCACGTCCACGTCCTCGTCCTGGCCCTCGCTGATGATCGAGAAAACGTCGACGAAGAGCAGCGAGTCACCGGTGAAGCCCGGTAGCTCCAGGTGCGGCAGCGCCCCCGGCGGTGTCTCCTCGTCCGAATGGTTGTGGGCCAGCCCCGTGCCCGGGTCGACGTGCGGCGACACGTCCGGGGTGTCGATGGTCCAGCCCATCGCGCCCACCAGGTTCGGGTGATTGACCGGGAGCGGATTGTTGCACGGGCCGCCGGTCTCGCACGCGCGGTTCTCCTGCACCCAGTCGAAGTCGGCACGGTCGCCGGCGGTGGTGTCGCTGTCACCCCGCTCGATGATGTCGACGCCGTTCGGGAGGGTGTAGCCCGTGTACTCCTCGGTCTGGATGGCGCCCGGCGGTGACGCGGGCACCGACACGCCGATGAGGTTCGGATGCTCCCTCGGGTTGATGAACTCGAGGTACTTCGGGTCCGGGTTGTCGTAGAGGCGGTCGACGTCGAGGCTGGTCGGTACGTGCGTCGCCCAGGCGCCGGCCGACATCACGACGCCCATGCCCGCGACCATCGTGCGGCCCAGCGCAGAAAGTGTCGTTGGCCTGCGATCGGAAGTGCTCATGATCTTGTGTCCCCTGCTCGGTCGGCGCCGTTTCAGCGCCGTGGTCCGTGTCGCTCTTGGGTCGATGTGCAGTCCTTGCACAGACTTCCCAGGGCTTGCAGGGAACGAAAGCACTTTCCGTGCCAGAAATGTGACCGCGTCGCTTGATCCGCGCTTCGGCCGCACCCGTGCTCGCGGGGGCCCGGTCGTGCAAAGGGTCCGACATGCACCGCACCGTCCATATCGGGCGCCCCGGCGCGGCCAGGACCGACGCCCGACAGCCTGCGATGGTGCCGGCGTACCGCCTTGAAATGCGCGCCGCCGCTGGCCAGAGGGCGGCGCGCTGCGCCGGGGAACGAGAGCGTGTGGGCCGGCTAGCCGGCGCTTGCGCGAGACCGACGGATCCGACGACGCGCAGGTTCGGGGCGGGAAGCCCGCTGCATCGACGTCGGGCGTCAAAGCCCGCGGCAACGCTCGAGTGGACATCCCGTGTCAAGAAATCCGACAGACGATTCGACACTGGCGAGGCGGTCACCTATCACAAAGCACGCCGGGCCGTCTTGATACAGATCAGTTTTCCGGTCCGTTCCCGGTGTGCGAGCACATCAGTTGGTGCCGATCGACTGCCATTCGGCACCGTCATCGCACTTGTGATCTGGATCATCAGGTGTTCAGCGTGTAAGGAAATTCGACATGCGAAGCATCCAGCGCAGACGTCGATGATCGGGACGACCCGATCAACGCATCGCGGCGTACGCGCTGCCCGGCGGTGAGGCGGGATCGTGAACGGGAAGCGGGACACCGCGTGGTCGAGGCGGGTCATTCCGTCGGGCGCCAGTAGGCCGTGATGCCACAGCGCGGCCACTGCGGCGCGATGGAGCAGCCCGCGATGCTCGCCGACGACGTGCAGCGCTTCTCCAGGCCGTTGCGCGCGACGTTCTGAGCGGGGGGCCGCGCCGGCGCCGCGTGCAGCGCGGGCAGTTGCCGGCGCCTGCGGTGCCTACACGGTGCGCCCGCCGTCGACCGGAAGCTCGACGCCGGTCAGGAACGCCGCCTCGTCGGTCGCCAGGAACAGCGCGACCGTCGCGATGTCGCTCGGGCGTGACATGCGTCCCAGCGGGATGGTGGCGACGAACTTCGCGCGGTTCTCCGGCGTGTCCGGTACACCCATGAATTGCTCGAGCATTCCCGTCTCGCCGATCACCGGGCAGATCGCGTTGACCCGGATGCCGTCCGGGGCGAGCTCGACGGCCATCGACTTCGACAGCAGGTTCACCGCATACACGTCATCGACGACGTCCCGACACCGGGGATTCCGCCCGGCCACCGCGCAGCGCTCGCATGAGCCCGCCGCCACCGATACCGCTCTGGCCCGGCAACGAGCGCGGTTGTTCGTCCTGGCCGCGGCCCGTCGAGCACGCGCGACCGCTGCCGTGAAGATGCAATGGTCGTGTCGGAATTCTTTACAGCTCGCGTCCGTTGCGCCGGCCAGCACGATGTAAGTCTCTGCTTTTGCGGCGCAAGGTCTCGGCGGCGTCGTTCTTGCATGTGCAAGTCAATCGAGCTGGCGGCCGGTGGCCGTCGCGAGGCGGCGCGCACACCACCCACGCGCCAGCATGACTGCAACGGGGGAAACGACCATGAAGCACAAGCTACTCGGCGCCTTTGCGGCGCTCTTGCTCTCGGCGACATCGGCGCACGCCAGCGTCATCTACTCGTTCGACTTCTCGAACCTGCAGGGCGTGACCGGCGGCAGCGGTGCGGACTTCAACGTCACTCTCACCGCCGCCGACTTCGTCACCGTGACCGGCATGGCGCCGCTCGCGGGTCCGTCGTTGCCGACCACGTTGGGCTACTCCGTCTCCTTCACCGGTACCAACAATCTCGGCTTCTGGGGCTTCGACGACGACAACAGCGCGATCCTGGACGACGGCGGCTTCACCTTTAACGGCCAGTCGTTCCTGTACGCGCCGCTGGTCACGCCCGGGACCGGCTACTTCACGACGGCAGGAAGCTTCGCCGGACGCGTGTCGGGTAACGCTCCGAACTCCTTCTCCGGCGACGCGCTGCTGACGATCACGCAGGTCCACGAGCCTGCCCCGCTGGCGTTGCTCGCCCTCGGTCTGCTCGCGCTCGGGCTCGGCAAACGCGGCGTGGCCTGAGCCCGGACGCCCCACTCGCCGACCACAGGCAGGGGGCGTCCCCTCTTTGCAGGTCCCGCGCGGCTACTGCGCCGGCGGCAGCAGTCCCCGCTCCCTCATCTGCTTCGCCGCGGCCTCGGCGATCTCGGTCACCATTCTCGGCGTGTCGTTAGGGTCGAAGGTCTCGCTCACGCCGGACCAGATCAGCTTGTCCTCGGCGAGTGAGTAGACGTTGGTCTCCACGCTCACGATGGTGTCGGTGCGCAGGTAGCCGGGGTCGTACACGGTTCCCCAGCCCCGCGAGTGATAGCCGCCCCAGTAGCCGCGGTAGTAGGTGGGCGGCTCGTAGGTGACTTCCTGGCGCTCCCCGATCACGCGCATGACCACGGCGCCGTCGAAGCCGGCGGCGCGCACCTTCTCCTTCGCACGGTCCGTGTCGTCGAGATCCGCCCGGGAGAGCAGGCTGTAGGAGGCCGTCGAGCGGGTCGGGCCGATGAACTGCACGAGCTGGTCCTCGGACGCGCGCCGCTCGCCCTCATTCGGGGTCATGAACACCGCCAGCGTCCGCTGGAAGCGGATCGGCTTCGCCTGCGGATCCGACCAGGTGCTCCTGAAAGTGGTGCTGGCGCAGCCGGACAGCAGCGCCATGAGGAGTCCCACCGACACGATTCTCGACAGTTGCAGCATTTACCCGTCCTCGTTGTATCGACCCCGGGCTCGACCGGGGAGACATGACATTCCGCCGCCCGGCGGATGTGCGACGCGCCCGCGCGCCTCTCCCGGTCCGGCACTGAGCGGCCATTCTATCCGCGCCGGCGTCCGGCGCCCGGTCCCGGCTTTGCTACCATCGCGCTGCCGGCGACCGAGCACACCCATGGGCAATGCGCAGCGTACCTGTCACGACCCCCACGAGCGCCCCAGGGCCGCGGGGCTGCTGCGCGTATCCCACGTGCTGCTGCGCGGCGCGGGCGCGCTGGCGTCCCTGGCGCTGGCCGCCTGGTGCGCGATGGCCCTGCACATCGACGGCGGAGCGCCCGCGTGGCTCGCCATCGTGCTCGGCATCGCGCTGGCGGCCACCGCCTGCATCGCACTCGTGCGCGTGCGCTCGCTGCCAGCCGCCGCCGCGCTGGCCTTCGTGGCGCCCGCCGCGATCATCGCCTGGTGGCTCGCGCTCGAGCCGAGCAACGACCGCGAATGGCTTCCCGACGTGGCGCGCACCACGCGCTTCACCCTCGAGGGCGACCGGCTCACGGTGACGGACATGCGGGATTTCCGCTACCGCAGCGACGAGGACTTCGACGCGCGCTGGGTGACCCGCAGCTACGACCTCTCGAAGCTGGTGGGTATGGACATCTTCTACTCGTTCTGGGGGCCGACGCTCATCGCCCACACCATCACCAGCTGGGAGTTCGCGGACGGCTCGCACCTCGCGGTGTCCATCGAGACGCGAAAGGAGGTCGGCGAGGAGTACTCCGCGGTGCTCGGCTTCTTCCGCCAGTTCGAGCTGGCCTACGTGGTGGCGCAGGAGCGCGACGTGATCGGCGTGCGGGCCGGGCACCGGGGTGAGCAGGTGTTCCTGTACAGGCTGGCGGCCTCGCCGGAGCGCGCCCGCCGGCTGCTGGTGGACTACGTGCGCAGGATCAACGCGCTCGCCGAGACACCCGCGTGGTACAACGCGCTCACCACCAACTGCACCACCACCATCCTGCATCACGTGAGGGCGCTCGGGATCGCGTTCCCCAGCGACTGGCGGCTGATCGCCAACGGCCACCTGCCCGAGCTGCAGTACGAGCTGGGCAGCATCAACACCTCGCTGCCCTTCGAGGCGCTGCGCGAGCGCAGCGACATCACGGAGCGCGCGAAGTTCGCGGGGTCAGCGGAAGCCTTCTCACGCCACATCCGAGAAGGGCTTCCGGAGCGGCCGCCGCGGCGCTGATTCAGTAAAGCGAAGGGGCAGCTCCTGCAATGTACGCCCGGACGATCACTCGCGTGAGGATTGCCGCCCCCGACACTCGCATTGCGCTGCGCGAGCGCACGGCATCCGGTAGTGACGTATCCGCGCGGGCATTGCTGCTCGTCGCCGTCACGCTCCTCGCCGGCTGCGCGACGCAGCGCCCGCTGATGCCGACCCCGAACGTCTACGCAAGCAGGCTCGAGTCGCCGTTCGCGGCGTCGCTGCCCGACGAATTGCACGGAAGCCGCGTGGTGATTCCGTTCGCGACGAACCGCGTCGCCGAGCCGCGGGAGGACGGCCGCCTGGACTACGGCATCGGCCGCTCGCCCTCGTTCGCGGTCGGCGTGGCCGAGG
>CBDUCN010000136.1:0-12502 GCA_965365655.1 uncultured Gammaproteobacteria bacterium
CGCATCGCCGCGCGGCGCACGCTGGACTCGCCCCCCGGCGACGCCTGACGCGCGCTCGCCGACGTGGAGGCGGTGCCGCGGGTTGAGCCCGCGCTGCACGGGTGTATCGTGGCCCGCACACGGACACGATTCCCGGGGAGGACTGACGTGGAGCCCCACACCTACAAGAGCATCGAGATCACCGGCTCGTCCGCCGAGGGCAGCGACCAGGCGGTGCGCAATGCGATCGCCAAGGCGTCGGAGAGCGTGCGCAACATCCACTGGTTCGAGGTCACCGATCAGCGCGGCTACGTCGAGGACGGCGAGGTGCGCTTCTGGCAGGTGACCGTCAAGATCGGCTTCCGGCTCGACGACTGACGCGCGCGCACGCGTGACCGCGCTGAAGGCTGACGCGGTGGTGTGCGGCGCCGGCATCGCCGGCATCGCCGCCGCGCACGCGCTGGTGCGCGACACCGGCCTTCGCGACGTGCTGCTGGTCGAGGAAGGCGACCCGCTTTCGCTCACCAGCGACAAGTCCACCGAGTGCTACCGCAACTGGTGGCCCGGGCCCGGCGACGCGATGGTCGCGCTGTCCGGGCGCAGCATCGCGCTGATGGACGATCTGGCCCGCGCGACCGGCAACCGTCCGCGGCTGGACCGGCGCGGCTACCTGTACCTGAGCGCCGACCCGGCGCAGGCCGGGCGCTTCGAGGCGACGGCGCGCGAGGCCGAGGCGCTGGGGGCGGGTGCGCTGCGCATCCACGCGCACGACGGCGCCGGCTACGCGCCGGCGGGCGACGCCGCCCTCGACGGCGCGGACCTGCTGCTGGGCGGCGCGCTGGTGCACGCGCACTTCCCGTACGTCACGCGCGACGCGGTGGCCGCGCTGCACGTGCGCCGCGCCGGCGCGCTGAGCGCGCAGCAGCTCGGCATGACGCTGCTCGAGCAGGGGCGCGCCGGCGGCGTGCGGCTGCTGCGCGGGCGCCTGAGCGGCGCCGACACCGCGGGCGGGCGGCTCGCGTCGGTCACCGTCGAGAGCGACGGCGCGGCCCGGCGCGTGGACACCGACGTGCTGGTGATCGCGGCCGGCCCCTACCTCGCGGACGTCGCGCGCCTCGCCGGCGTCGATCTGCCGGTGGCGTGCGAGCGCCACGCGAAGCTCACGCTGGACGACCGCGAGGCGGTGGTGCCGCGCGCCGCGCCGCTGGCCATCTGGTGCGACGAGACGCACCTCGCGTGGAGCGACGACGAGCGCGCGGCGCTGGCCGCGGACCCGGACGGCGCCGCGCTGCTCGCGCCGTTTCCGCCGGGGGTGCACGGGCGGCCCGTCGGCGCCGGGCAGAGCTTCATGCTCTACTGGACCCACGACTGCCCGGTGGAGACGCCGCGCTTTCCCATCGAGTGGGACCCGCATCTGCCCGAGATCCTGCTGCGCGGGATGACGGTGATGCTGCCCGGCCTCGCGGCGTATCACGCGCACATGCCCAACGCGTACGTGGACGGCGGCTACTACGCGAAGACGCCGGAGAACCGCCCCCTCGTCGGCCCGACGCCGGTGCCGGGCGTGTACCTGTGCGGCGCGTTCTCGGGCTTCGGGATCATGATCGCGATGGGCGCCGGCGAGCTGCTGGCCGCCCACGTCGGCGCGCGCACGTTGCCGCACTACGCGCCGGCCTTCGCGCTCTCGCGCTACGACGAGCCCGGGTACCTGGAACGCTTCGCGGGCGACGCCAGCGGTCAGATCTGATCGCACACCGCGTCGCGCGCGCAGATGCTGCAATGCAACCACGGCGCGCCCATTGAAGCCCCCGGAGGCGCCGGTTACTCTCGGGCAACGTGCGCGGGCGCTGAACACCGTCCCGCACGACGATAACGACAGGCCGCCGAAGCGGCCGCCACCCGGAGGATGTCCAATGCCCGTTCGATTCAAGCGCCCCGCGCTGGTCGCCGCCCTCGCGCTCGCCCTGCCCATCGCCGCGCACGCAGAGACGGTCTGGAACTTCAACATGTTCGGCCCCAAGCGGGCGCTCACCGCGGGCATCGAGTACATGGCCGAGGCGGTCGCCGCGGACACCGGGGGCGAGCTCACGATCAACGTGCAGTACGGCGACGCGCTGGGCAACCGCAAGCAGAACCCCGAGAACGTCAAGACCGGCGTGTACGAGGCCGCGCAGATGTGCGTGGGCTACTACCCGAACAAGTACCCGCTGCTCTCGGTGATGGAGCTTCCGTTCCTCGCGCCCCGCGATCTCGCGACGCGCGCGAAGGTGGAGATGGAGGTGATGGCGCACCCGGCGATCAAGGCGGAGCTCGAGGACCGCTGGAACTCGGTGTTCCTGAGCCCCGCGTTCCTGCCCGCCTACGAGTTCATGGGCAACAAGCGCATCGAGACCACCGGCGACATGAAGGGCGTGAAGATGCGCATCTCCGGCCTCAACGCCAAGGCGCTGCAGAAGTACGGCGCGGTGCCGACGATGGTCACGGCCCCGGACGGCTACGAGGCGCTTCGCCGCGGCACCATCGACAGCTTCGGCTTCCCGTACACCTACGCGTTCGGCGCGTACAAGCTCTACGAGGTCTCGAAGTACGTGACCGAGGGCCTCGGCATGAGCGGCTTCATGTGCTTCCAGGCCATCAACAAGGACGCCTGGGACAACGCGCCGCAGGCGGTCAAGGACAAGCTGCCCGAGTACCAGCGCGGCGCCATCGACTCCATGCTCAAGGCCTACGCGGCGGCCGACGAGAAGTGGCGCCCGATCTTCGACGAGAAGGTGGAGATCGTGCAGGTGGATCCGTCGGTGCGCGCCGCGCTCGCCGAGGGCGCGTCCGAGATCTGGGACGAGTGGGTCAAGGAGCAGGAGGACAACGGGCGCCCGGGGCGCGAGCTCCTCGAGTTCGTGAAGGCCGCCGTGAAGAAGCACGGCGGATGACGGGGTAGCGCCGCGAGCGACGCCGGCCGCGCGCCGTGCACGAGATCGTCTGGGTCACCGGCACCACGGTGGTGGCCGCGGGGCTGCTCACCCTCGCGGCCGTCACCTTCGAGCGCTGGCTGACGTGGCTCGAGAACGCGCTGACCTACATCTCCACCGGCCTCATCCTGTTCACGATGGCCTACGTGTGCGCAGAGGTCCTGATGCGCTACGGCTTCGACTCGCCGATCCAGGGCCACCTCGAGAGCGCCGAGCTGCTCGTGCCCATCGTCGTGTTCTTCGCCGTGTCGTACACCCAGGCGCGCAACGGCCACGTCGGCATGACGCTGCTGGTGGACAACCTGCCCGAGCGCTGGCACCGCACGCTGGACGTGATCACCCTCACGCTGTCGATGCTGATGTGCGCGATGCTCGCGTGGTTCGGGAGCAAGTACTCGTTCCAGCTCTGGGAGTACGACGACGTCACGATGACACCGCCGTACTGGAGGACCTGGCCCTCGGCGGCCGCGATCGCGCTCGGCTACCTCATGCTCGCGATCCGGATGTGGTTCCAGGTGCTGCACGTCGTGAACCCCGAACGCTTCCCGCAGCACCCCCAGGAAGAGGTCTGGGAGCTCCACAGTCCCGACTGACGGACTGACCCACCGACCCCTACCGGCACAGGACCTCCATGGACCCCGTCACCGTCGGCCTCCTCTTCCTGGGTGTTCTCACCGCCCTGCTCTTCTCGGGCATGCGCATCGCGTTCGCGACCGCGCTGTGCGGCTTCATCGGGCTGTGGGTGCTGCGCGGCTACACGCCGGCGGCGTCGCTCGCGTCGAACATCGCTCACGGCCACCTCGTGAGCTACTCGCTGCTGGTGCTGCCGCTGTTCATCATGATGGGCTACCTGGCGTTCTTCGCCGGCATCACCCGCGACCTGTACTGGACCGCGCGGCAGTGGTTCGGCCAGCTCCCCGGCGGTCTCGCCATCGCGACCATCTTCGGCTCCGCCGGCTTCGCCGCGGCCTGCGGCGCGTCGACCGCGTCGGCGGCAGTGATGGGCAAGGTCGCGCTGCCGGAGCTCAAGAAGTTCAACTACGACGACAAGATCGCGACCGGCTCGGTGGCCGCCGGCGGCACGATGGCGACGATGATCCCGCCGTCGGTGCTGATGGTGATCTACGGATTCATCGCCGAGCAGTCCATCGGCGCGCTGCTGCTCGCGGGCATCCTGCCCGGCCTGCTGGAAGCGTTCAGCTACTCGGCGATGCTCTACATACGCTGCAAGCTCAACCCGAAGCTCGGGCCTCCGGTCACGGGCATCACCTGGGGCGAGCGCTTTCGCAGCCTGCGCGGCACGCTGGGCATGATCGCCCTGATCGTGCTCGTGATGGGCAGCATCTACACCGGGGTCGCGACCCCGACCGAGGCGGCCGGCGTCGGCGCGCTCGGTGCGCTGGTGCTCGCGTTCCCGCGCCTGATCAAGACCAAGGGGGCCTTCAAAGGCGTGATGCTGGAGACCGCTCGCGCGAGCGCGCTGATCTTCGCGATCATCGCCGGCGTGCTGATCTTCGTGCACTTCCTCGGCTTCACCGGCATGCCGCAGGCGCTCGCCACCACGATCGTGCACATGGACGTGAACCCGACCATCGTGCTGATCTGCATCCTCGCGCTGTACCTCGTTCTGGGCATGTTCCTGGACGGCATCGGGATGCTGCTGCTCACCGTGCCGGTGGTGCTGCCGGTGATCGAGGAGCTCGGGATCCACCCCATCGTGTTCGGCGTGCTCGTGGTGCGCATGATCGAGATCGGCCTGATCACGCCGCCGGTGGGGCTGAACGTGTACGTGCTGCGCGGGGTCGCGCCGCAGGTGCGCATGGGCGACATGTTCAAGGGCTGCGGCTGGTTCGTCGGCGTGGACCTGATCAACGTCGCGATCCTGATGATGTTCCCGCAGATCATCCTGATCATCCCGGAGACGATGATCCCGCCGTGAGCGCGAAAGCCACCCTGCGCGTCGAGCGCTCGGGCGGCGTGCTGGGCGCCCGTGTCCTCGGCCTCGACCTGCGCCGCCCGCTGCCGGCGCAGGTCCGCGACGCGGTGCTGCGCGCGCTGGGCGAGCACGGCGTGCTGTGCTTCCCGGATCAGGACCTGTCGCCGGCCGAGCAGCGCGACTTCAGCGCCGCGTTCGGCACCCTGGAGGTCAACGTCGCGGCCGCCGGCTTCCACGCGGACGGCCTGCCCGAGGTGATGGTGCTGTCCAACATCGTCGAGGACGGCAGGCCCGTCGGCCTCGCCGACGCCGGCCAGGGCTGGCACACCGACATGTCCTACAGCGCCGAGGTCGCGCTCGCGACCGTGCTCCACGCGCGCGAGGTGCCGCACGACGGCGGACGCACGCTGGGCGCGACGCGCTTCGCGAGCACCCGCGCGGCGTGGGCCGGGTTGCCCGGCGACGTGAAGGCGCGCATCCAGGGTCTCACCGCAGTCCACGACTTCGCGAAGTTCTGGGACATGATGCGCGCCCGCGCCGGCAGCGCCCGGGCGCCGCTCAGCGACGAGCAGCGCCGGCGCAAGCCGCCGGTGGCGCACCCCGTCGTGCTGCGTCACCCGGTCAGCGGCGAGCGTGTGCTGTACTGCGATCCGGGCTACGTGGTGCGCATCGAGGGGCTGCCCGAGGACCAGAGCGACGCGCTGCTGGAGCTGCTGTTCCGCGAGCAGCTCCGCGACGAGTACCGGCACGAGCACCGCTGGGCGCAGGGTGACGTGCTGATGTGGGACGACCTCGCGACGCTGCACGACGCGGTGCCCGACTACGGCCCGCACCAGCGCCGGCGCATGCACCGCTGCCAGGTGATGGCGGACCGCGTGATGCCCGGAGGCACGGCCGCCGCCGGCGCCTGACGCGGCGAGCCGCCGGCGCGCGCTCAGCCGCCCCCGCCGGACTCCGGGCGCATGTGCGGGAACAGCAGCACGTCGCGGATCGACGGCGAGTCGGTGAACAGCATCACGAGGCGATCGATGCCCAGCCCCTGACCGCCGCTGGGCGGCAGGCCGTACTCCAGCGCCCGGATGTAGTCCGCGTCGTAGTACATGGCCTCGTCGTCGCCGGCGTCGCGGCTCTCCACCTGGGCGCGGAATCGCCGCGCCTGATCCTCGGGGTCGTTGAGCTCCGAGAACCCGTTGGCCATCTCGCGCCCGCCGATGAACAGCTCGAAGCGGTCGGTGACGAACGGGTCGGCATCATTGGCCCGCGACAGCGGCGACACCTCCGTCGGGTACGCGGTGATGAAGGTGGGGTCCTTCAGCCGGTGCTCGGCCGTCTTCTCGAAGATCTCGATCTGCAGCTTGCCGAGCCCCCAGTGCCTCTCGAGCCGGATCTCGAGGCGCTCGGCCACCGCCCGCGCGCGGTCCTCGTCCTCGATGTCGGCGGCGGCGAGATCCGGGTTGAAGTGCAGGATCGCGTCCTTGACCGACATCCGCGCGAAGGGCTTTCCGAAATCGTAGGTCTCGCCCTGGTACTCGATCAGCGTGCGCCCCAGCACGCTCGCCGCGACCCCGCGCACCAGATCCTCGGTGAGGCGGATCATGTCCTCGACGTCGGCGTAGGCCTGGTAGAACTCGAGCATCGTGAACTCGGGGTTGTGCTGCGTGGACACCCCCTCGTTGCGGAAGTTGCGATTGATCTCGAACACCTTCTCGAAGCCGCCGACCACCAGGCGCTTCAGGTACAGCTCCGGCGCGATGCGAAGGTACAGATCCATGTCCAGCGCGTTGTGATGGGTGCGGAACGGACGCGCCACCGCGCCGCCCGGAATCGGCTGCATCATCGGCGTCTCGACCTCGAGGAAGCCGCGATCGATGAAGAAGCGGCGCACGTAGTCGACGATGCGAGAGCGCGTGCGGAAGGTCTCGCGCGTCTCCTCGTTCACGATGAGGTCCACGTAGCGCTGTCGATAGCGGGTCTCGACGTCGGCGAGGCCGTGCCACTTCTCGGGCATCGGGTGCAACGACTTCACCAGCAGCCGGATCGACTCCGCGTGCACCGACAGCTCGCCGGTGCGCGTGCGGAACACGAAGCCCTCGACCCCCAGGATGTCGCCGGCGTCCCACTTCTTGAACTCCGCGTACACGCCCTCGGGGAGGTCGTCGCGGCGCACGTAGATCTGGATGCGCCCGGAGCTGTCCTGCAGGTGCGCGAAGCTCACCTTGCCCATCACCCGGCGCGTCATCATCCGTCCGGCGACGACCACCCGCGGCCGGTCGCGCTCCAGCGCCTCGGCGTCCATCGCGTCGAAGCGCGCGTGGACGTCGCCGGCCAGCGCGTCGCGCCGGAAATCGTTCGGGTACGGATTGCCCAGCTTGCGCAGCGCCGCGAGCTTCTCGCGGCGCTGGCGTTCCTGTTCGGAGATGTCGTCCGTCATTCGGATAGTGCCCTTGTTCCTGGCCCGCAATGCCCGGCGTCCATGGCCGGTGACCCGGCGGCTACACCCCCGCCTTCAGGCTCTCCTCGATGAACCCGTCGAGGTCGCCGTCGAGCACCGCCTGGGTGTTGCCCACCTCGTGGCCGGTGCGCAGGTCCTTGATGCGCGACTGATCGAGGACGTAGGAGCGGATCTGGCTGCCCCAGCCGATGTCGGACTTGGTGTCCTCCACGGCCTGCGCTTCGGCGCGGCGCTTCTGCAGCTCCAGCTCGTAGAGCTTCGCCTTGAGCTGCTTCATCGCCTGGGCCTTGTTCTTGTGCTGCGAGCGGTCGTTCTGGCACTGGACCACGATGCCGGTGGGCTCGTGGGTGATGCGCACCGCGGACTCGGTCCGGTTCACGTGCTGCCCCCCGGCGCCGCTCGCGCGGTAGACGTCGATGCGCAGATCCGCGGGATTCACCTCGATGTCGATGTCGTCGTCCACCTCGGGAGAGACGAACACCGCGGCGAAGCTGGTGTGGCGGCGATTGCCCGAATCGAAGGGGGACTTGCGCACCAGGCGGTGCACGCCGGTCTCGGTGCGCAGCCACCCGTACGCGTGGTCGCCGTCGACGCGCACGGTCGCGCTCTTGATGCCCGCCTCCTCGCCCGGCGAGCATTCCATCAGCTCGGCGTCGAAGCCGCGGCGCTCCGCCCAGCGCAGGTACATGCGCAGCAGCATCTCGGCCCAGTCCTGCGCCTCGGTGCCGCCGGCGCCGGCCTGGATGTCGAGGAAGGCCGGCGCGGCGTCCATCTCGCCGGAGAACATGCGCCGGAACTCGAGCTCGGCGAGCCGCGCCTCCAGAGCGTCGAGGTCACGCGTGACCTCGCCCGCGGTGTCCGCGTCGTCCTCCGACGCCGCGAGCTCGAGCAGCTCGTTGGCGTCGACCAGCCCCCCGTCCAGCGCCTCCACCGTGCCGACGATCTGCTCGAGCTGGGCGCGCTCGCGGCCCATCGCCTGCGCGCGCTCGGGATCGTTCCACAGCTCCGGGCTCTCGAGCTCGCGGTTCACCTCCTCCAGCCGTTCCTTCTTCGTCGCGTAGTCAAAGGTACCCCCTAAGAGCGTCGGCACGCTCCTGCATGTCCTTGATGCGCGCGAAGGTGGGGTTGAGCTCGAGCATGGCCGTCAGGGGTTGCGGAAAGGCGTCGGATGGTACTACACGCGCGCGAGAGGCGTTCGCGCCCGACGCCCCGCGACACGCCTAGCCGACGACTTCCAGCCACTCCACCACGAGCTGCGCGGACTGCGCGCCCTGCCACTCGTTGACGTCCAGGCGGTACGCGGCGTGGATGCGGGTCGCGCCCGGCGGCCAGTCGTCGTCGGTGCGGCGGAACGCGATCGCGTCCAGCGGCGCCGCACCCGGGCCTGCGCGCAGCTTCATCTTCAGGTGGTGCTCGCCGACGACGCGCCGCGACAGCACGTCGAACTCGCCGTCGAACAGCGGCTCCGGAAAGGCCTGGCCCCAGGGGCCGGCGGCGCGCAGCGCGCGGGCGAGATCCAGCGCGAGGTCCGCGGGCGCGAGCTCGCCGTCGCTCCACAGCACTTCCTCGAGGTCCGAGGCCTGCAGCGTGCGCCGCAGCTGCGCGTCGAAGGCGCCGCGGAAGAGGTCCAGGTCGGCGCGGCGGATCGCGAGGCCGGCGGCCATCGCGTGGCCGCCGAAGGCCAGCACCAGGCCCGGGTGGCGGGTGGCCACGGCGTCCAGCGCGTCGCGCACGTGCAGCCCCGGGATCGAGCGCGCGGAGCCCTTCAGCCGCTCGTCGCCGTCGCGTGCGAACGCGATCACGGGGCGGTGCACCCGCTCGCGCACCCGCGCCGCGACGATGCCCAGCACGCCCTGGTGCCAGTGCTCCTCGAACAGGCACAGGCCGTACGGCAGGTCGGCCGGCTCGCCCAGGTCGTCGAGGTGCGCGAGCGCGTCGTCATGCATGTCGCGCTCGATGGTGCGCCGCTCGCGGTTCAGCGCGTCCAGCTCCTTCGCCTTGGCCAGCGCGCCCGCGGGGTCGTCGTCCAGCAGGCAGTCGATGCCGAGGCTCATGTCGGTGAGGCGGCCGGCCGCGTTCAGGCGCGGTGCGGCAGCGAAGCCCAGGTCTCCGGCCACGCAGCGCGACGGGTCGCGCCCGGCCACGCTCAGCAGCGCGGCGACGCCCGGGCGGCAGCGCCCGGCGCGGATGCGCCTCAGACCCTGCTCGACCAGGATGCGGTTGTTGCGGTCGAGCGCGACCACGTCGGCGACCGTGCCCAGCGCGACGAGGTCCAGCCACGCCGCGACGTTGGGCTCACCGGCCCCGCTCTCGCGGAACACCCCGTCCTCGCGCAGCCGCGCCCTGAGCGCCGCGAGCACGTAGAACATCACGCCCACCCCGGCCAGGCTCTTGCTCGGGAAGCGGCAGCCGGGCTGGTTCGGGTTCACGATCGCGCTGGCCTGCGGGAGCCGCTCGCCCGGCAGGTGGTGGTCCGTGATCACCACGTCCATCCCGGCCTCCCGGGCGGCGGCCACGCCGTCGACGCTCGCGATGCCGTTGTCCACGGTGACCAGCACCCGCGGCTCCCGGGTGCGCGCCACCGCGACGATCTCCGGCGACAGCCCGTAGCCGTACTCGAAGCGGTTGGGCACGAGGTAGTCCACGTCGGCGAAGCCGAGCGCCCGCAGCCCCAGCAGCGCGAGCGCCGCCGCGGTCGCGCCGTCGGCGTCGTAGTCGCCCACCACCAGAACGCGCTGCCGGTCGCGGCGCGCCCGCGCGAGCACGTCCACCGCGCCCGGCAGGCCCGCGAGATCGTGCGCCGGCGCCAGCGCGGCCAGCGACAGGTCCAGCTCCCCGGCCGCGGTCACGCCGCGGTGGCGGTACACGCGGTCCAGGATCGGGTGCAGCGCCGCGCCCGGCGGCGCGGCCAGCGGCGTGCCCGGCGGCGCCGCGCGGCGCTGGATGCGGCGCGTCACGGGGCGCTCGCCGGCGCGGGCGCCGCGGCGGCCGCGCGCCGCAGCCGGACCAGGGCCTCGGCCGGGTCGCCGGCGCGCCGCCACCAGCGCCGTGCCTCGCGCCGGGTGATCGCGAGCCCCGCGCCGGCGCCGGCGTGGATCGCGACCCGGCCGAGGCGACCGCGCGCGAGCGCGTCCGCCAGCGGCGAGAGCCACTGCGCGTCCAGCTGCGCGATGGCCTCGCGCCACGCGCCGGTATCCGCGTCGCGCGCCGGCGCGTGCAGGTCCGGGAGCACCAGCAGCCGCCGGCCCACCGGTGTGCCGGCCAGCCACGCGTGCGCGGCGTCCGGACGCGGACCGGCCGGGATCCCGCACCACGCGGCCGCGCCCCGGATCAGGTCGCCGTCGCCGTGCAGCGCGTCCCACTGTGACGACGGGGGCGACGGCGAGGCCGCCGGCAGCGCTCCTGCGCCCCAGAACCACAGGCTGTTGACCGGCAGCCGGCCGGCGCGCTCGCGCACCGCGTTCACCGGGCACTCGTGCAGCAGCATCTGGATCTCGTTCATGCGCGCGTGCCACGCCGGCGCGTCGGGGCCCGCCGGCAGGTGGCGCCGCGCGTCGGCGCCGTGCGCGGCGGACGGGGCGCTGGTGCGAAGGCGCGGCGCGGCCGGCAGGCGCACGTACCACGCGTCGGCGCGGCGCACCTCGAGGTCCAGGTCCGGGCCGTGCGGGTGCGCCGCGAGCCAGTCCGCGATCGCCCGTGCCTCGTCGAGCGAGAGCCCCAGCGACGCCGGCTCCATCAGCACCAGCCGGGTGGGGCCGGCGCGCAGGTGCACCGGGTCGGCGCGCATCCACACGGACCCGGGCGTGTCGTCGGCAGCGGCGGCGACCGCGGCGTCGCGCGAATCGGCGCTGCCCGCGACATCGGCCGTGTCGGCCGCTGCGAGGCGCGACAGCGCGGCGGCCGGGACGTCGCCGTGCGGCGTGCGTTGCACGCCCAGCAGCGCCAGCAGCAGCCCGCCGGCGTCGGCCGCGGCGTGCGGCGAGCTCAGGGTGCCCGCGCGCGAGACCAGCCGCGCGAGGCCGTGCAGCGCGAGGTCGGTGGCCAGCACCCGCGACGCTGCGTCCGGGTCCCCCGTCCCGGGGTCCGCTGGCCCCGCCAGGCCCGGCACGATCAGGGTGAGCTCGGCGCCGCCGGCGATCACCCCAGACGCTCGAGGATGGCCCTCTGCACCTCGGCGCGCTCCGCGGCGATGGTGCGCGGCTTCACCGCGCTCTGCCTGATCGCGATGTCGGGGTCCTTCAGCCCGTGGCCGGTCACCGTGCACACGACGGTGGAGCCTTCGGCGATGCGCCCCGACGCCACGTCCTTCAGCGCGCCGGCGACCGACACCGCGGACGCGGGCTCGCAGAACACGCCCGCGCGCTCCGCGAGCAGCTTCTGCACGCGCAGGATCTCGGCGTCCTCGAACTCGTCGAACCAGCCGCCGCTCTCCTTCACCGCCGCCGCGGCCAGCGGCCACGACTGCGGATTGCCGATGCGGATCGCGGTGGCCACCGTCTCCGGGTTCTCCACCGGCGCGCCGCGCAGGAACGGCGCGGCGCCCGCGGCCTGGTAGCCGGCCATCACCGGGCGGCGCGTCGCGGTGGCACGGGTGAAGCGGCACTCGCCGCCGCAGAAGCCGCACGCGCCGGTCAGCGCGTTGGCATCGCCGGGGCAGCTCTCGCAGTAGCCGGTCCAGTGCGCGGAGATGTTGCCGGCGTTGCCCACCGGCAGGCAGTGCACGTCCGGTGCGTCGCCCAGCGCCTCGATGATCTCGAAGGCCACGGTCTTCTGTCCCTGCAGCCGGTACGGGTTGATGGAGTTCACGATCTCCACCGGCGCGTGCTCCGCGACCTCCTTCACGAGGCGCATGCCGTCGTCGAAGTTGCCGGCGATCTGAAGCACCGTCGCGCCATGCATCATCGCCTGCGCGAGCTTTCCGAGCGCGATCTTCCCCTCCGGGATCAGCACGAAGCAGGTCATCCCGGCGCGCGCCGCGTAGGCCGCGGCGGACGCCGACGTGTTGCCGGTGGACGCGCAGATGATGGCCTTCGCGCCGAGCTCGCGCGCGCGCGTCACGGCCACCGTCATGCCGCGGTCCTTGAACGAGCCGGTGGGGTTCAGCCCCTCGAACTTCGCGAACAGCCGGACCCCGCGGCCCGCGCCGTCGAGCAGCCCGTCGAGCGG
>CBDUCN010000137.1:0-12344 GCA_965365655.1 uncultured Gammaproteobacteria bacterium
CCCGCAGGCGCTCAGAACGGGTCGTCCGGGTACAGCCAGATCAGCAGCCAGATGATCCCGACGGCGGTGGCCGCGCCGCCGATGATGATGAAGAAGCCGGTCTTGGACCAGGAGATCCACAGCAGCAGCGGCGCCACCAGCGCGATCAGCGCGCAGCCCGCGATGATGCGGTTGACCAGCACGATCGGCAGGCGGTCGAAGCCCGCGCGCAGGCCGGCGTGCACCAGCTGGCGGCAGAGCAGCCACAGGCTCTCGGGCGGCGCGGCCACGTCGCGGCTCGTGGTGGGCATCGCGGGCGTCCTGCGGATCACGTCCAGCGCGAACCCTGCTCGACTCGTGCCTGCGCCGCAACCCGTCGCGGTGTGCCGGCGAATTCCGTGCGGGGGTGTGCCGGCGGGACTTTGCTCCATAATCGAGGCCCTGGACGACCCGGGAGGCTTCACGCGTGCGTTGCGAGATCGTGGCGGTGGGCACCGAGCTGCTGCTCGGCCAGATCGTGGACACCAACTCGTCGTGGATGGGCGAGCAGCTCGCGCTGGCCGGCGTGGACAACGTGTTCCAGGTCAAGGTGGGCGACAACCAGGCGCGCATCGTCGGCTGCATCCGCCAGGCCCTCGAGCGCAGCGACGCGGTCATCGTGTGCGGCGGCCTCGGCCCCACCCAGGACGACATCACCCGCGAGTCCATCGCCGAGGTCATGGGCGTCGCGCTCGAGCGCGACGACGCGATGGCTGCGCACATCAGGAGCCTGTTCGAGCGCCGCAATCGTCACTTCGCCGAGAACAACCTGCGCCAGGCCGATCGCCCCGTGGGCGCGTCCTTCATCGAGCAGATGCCGGGCACCGCACCGGGGCTGGTGTGCCCGCTCGGGGACAAGGTGATCTACGCGGTGCCCGGCGTGCCCCAGGAGATGCGCGACATGGTCGAGGGCACGGTGCTCCCGGACCTGCGCCGGCGCATGGGCAAGTCCGCGGTCATCCGCAGCCGCGTGCTGCGCACGTGGGGCGAGAGCGAGTCGGGCCTCGCCGAGCTGCTGGCCGGGCGCATCGAGGACCTGGACGCGCGCGGCAACCCCACCATCGCGTTCCAGGCGAGCGGCGTCGAGGGCCTGAAGATCCGCATCACCGCGAAGGCCGACAGCGAGGCCGCGGCGCAGGCGCTGATCGCCGACGAGGAGGCGAAGGTGCGCGCGATCGTCGGTGACGTGGTGTTCGGCATCGACGACACGAACATGGAGGCCGCGGTGCTCGCGCTGCTGCGCGAGCGCGGCCTGACGCTGGCGGTCGCGGAGTCGGTGACCGGCGGCCTGGTCGCGGCGCGCCTGACCAGCGTGCCCGGCGCGAGCGACGTCGTGCGCGGCGGCGTCGTGGCCTACGCGAGCGACGTCAAGTTCCGCGAGCTGGGTGTGCCGGAAGGGCCGGTGATCTCGGCCGCGTGCGCGGAGGCCATGGCGGTGGGCGTGCGCGAGAAGCTGCGCGCCGACGTCGGCATCGCGACCACCGGCGTCGCCGGTCCCACCGAGCAGGAGGGACAGCCGGTGGGGCTGGTGTACGTGGCCGTCGCGCTGCCCGGCCACGTCGAGGCGCGCGACGTGCGCCTGCCCGGGGACCGGCGCCGGATCCGCGAGTTCGGCGTGATCAGCGTGCTGAACCTGTTGCGGCTGCGCCTGATCGGCTCGACGCGCGAGCTCGTCATGCGTTGAGCCGATGTGCG
Source organism: uncultured Gammaproteobacteria bacterium (assembly GCA_965365655.1). Taxonomy (GTDB): domain Bacteria; phylum Pseudomonadota; class Gammaproteobacteria; order HK1; family HK1; genus JBFHNV01. The sequence goes on from CBDUCN010000137.1 coordinate 1,714, forward strand.
TTGCGCGTTGCGCGGTCACCGCGCGGATCCCGGATGAAGCCCGCACGCGCCGGCGAAGACACCCACGGAGTCACCATGGCAACCGAACACCCGACGACCGCCGGCTGGCGCGAGCATCCGCGCTATCCGGATCCGCTGATCCAGGTCCTGGACGAACGCTTCCGGCGCTACGTGATCCCGCAGTCCGCGGTGGAGCGGCTGTACACCGGCTGCCGCTGGTCGGAAGGGCCGGTGTGGTTCGGCGACGGGCGCTACCTGCTGTGGAGCGACATCCCGAACTGCCGGATTCTCAAATGGGAGGAGGAGACCGGCGCGGTGAGCGTGTACCGCCGGCCGTCGGACTACGCGAACGGCAACACCCGTGACCGCCAGGGACGCCTCGTGACCTGCGAGCACGGCGCGCGGCGCGTCACCCGCACCGAGCACGACGGCACGATCACGGTGCTGATGGATCGCTGGCAGGGCAGGCGGCTCAACTCGCCGAACGACGTGGTCGTGAAGTCGGACGGCTCGGTGTGGTTCACCGATCCGCCGTTCGGCATCCTCGGCGACTACGAGGGCCACAAGGCGGAGCCCGAGGTCGGTCAGCACGTGTACCGCGTCGACGGCGATTCGGGCGAGGCCAGCGTCGTCGCCGACGACGTGCTGGGCCCGAACGGGCTGTGCTTCTCGCCGGACGAGTCCATCCTGTACGTCGTGGAGTCGCGCGGCGTGCCGAACCGCAAGATCCTCGCCTACGACGTGCGCGCCGACGGGCGCGGCATCGCGAACAGGCGGGTGCTGATCGACGCCGGCCCCGGGACGCCGGACGGCATGCGCTGCGACGTGGACGGCAACCTGTGGTGCGGCTGGGGCATGGGCGACGAGGCGCTGGACGGGGTGCACGTGTTCGCGGCCGACGGTGATCTCATCGGGCGCATCGCGCTGCCCGAGCGCTGCGCGAACGTGTGCTTCGGCGGGCTGAAGCGCAACCGGCTGTTCATGGCCGCGAGCCAGTCGCTGTACGCGCTGTACGTGAACACGCAGGGGGTCGCGGGCGGCTGACGCGGGATCCGCGGCGCGGCGCGACGAGCGCCTCCGCGTGCTCCCCGGGGAGCGGGGCGGCGGCCCCTGTCGCCCGTCCGGCACGGCGCTGCGCGTCGTGGCCCGCCGCGGGCAGCGGGGCACGTCGGCCAGCGCCGAGGCCGCCCGGTGCGCGGGCCGGTCCGTGTCCTGCGCGACGTGTCGGATTTCTTTACACGGCGCAGGCTCCCACGCGAGCGCGCTGCGCGAGCCGCGCGTCAATTGATTGATTTCCATACGGAACGCGCCACCGTGGTATGCGAATTGCATTTCTCGGCGAAGCTGCTTCCCGGCCAGCCGGGGCTGAATGTTCGGCGCGTCGCCGCCCGAGCCTGGACGCCCGAACCTGGATGACGGAGCAGCGGTGAAGGAACGCCGTGAGCGAGAAGGCGGGGACGCCCCACCCGTTCCCGAGACGGCATGTCCCGGACGCATACGCCACAACCCTGGGAGGGGTGCATCAGATGAAGTCGATGAACGCATTACGGTCCGCTGCAGCCGCAATCGCCGGGCTGACGGCGACGCTTGCCGCCGTCACCGCGGACGCGGCGGTGATCACGACGTTCGCGTCGCGCGCAGCCTTCGAGGCCGCGATCACGAATCCGGTGACCTTCGACTTCAATCAGCCGAACGGTCCCATCTCGAGCCTCGGCACCGAGCTCACGATCAGCACCGTCGGCGGCGATGCCGCCGGCCAGGTGCTCAACAACGCCCTGTGCGGCTCCGTCGGCGGGGGCGTGGATTGCTTTCCGCCGGTGCTGTTCACCTTCTCGCAGCCCGGCCGCGCGTTCGGCTACGACAACCTGGACTTCACGTTGAACGAGGAGGCCGTCGTCACGTTCAGCTTCGTGAACGGCGATGCGGACCAGTCCTTCGTGTTCGATCTCGGCGGCGCGCCGGCGTTGACGCCCATCTTCTTCGGGGCGACCTCGGACGTCGACATCTCGACGGTCCAGATCTTCTCCCGGGATCCCGGCTCGACCGCCGTCGGGCAGCGCGCGAACGTGATCGACAACGTGACGGTGGCCGCGGTGCCGGCGCCAGCGTCCGCCGTCCTGCTCGCGCTCGGACTCGCCGCCGCCGGTTTCCGCAGAACCCGGACGTCCTGACCCGGCCGTCGGGCTCCTCGTGACCCCGCTCCGGCGGGGTCCGTTCAATCCCGTGCTGCCGTGCGTGCCAGTGCGCGCGTTCCCGCCGCGCGGCGCACCGCCTGCTCCGGGCTCGTGAGGGCACGGATCCGGAGAATCGATCATGGCCGCAGCGCCTGCACCCCGCACCATCACCGAGCCGGCCCGGGAGATCCCCGTCCTGCTGGACACCGACGTCGTGGTCGTCGGCGGCGGCACCACCGGCCCGATCGCCGCGATCGCGGCGGCGCGCCAGGGCGCGCGGGTCGCGCTCGTCGAGCGCTTCGGCTCGCTGGGCGGCAACCTGACGCTGGGTCTGAACACCAAGCCCTCGGGGCCGCTGGTGGGCGGCGTGCCGCGCGAGCTGTGGGCGCTCGCGCAGTCCATCGGCGGCGCCGGCGACGACTACGTGGCCGCGACCAAGACCGGCAGCATGCAGATCGCGTCGCCCGGCGACCCGGAGGTCATGAAGATGCTGCTCACGCGCCTGTGCGCCGAGTCCGGGGTGGAGATCCTGTTCGAGACATTCGTGTCGCGGCCCGTCGTGGAGCACGGCGCGATCACCGGGCTCGTCGTCGAGGGCAAGGCCGGGCGGCGCTTCGTCGGCGCGAAGGTGGTGATCGACTGCTCCGCCGACGGTGACGTGGCCGCGCAGTGCGGCGCGCCGTTCGTCACCGGCTCCGGCGGCGACGCGCCGAGCATGCAGCCGGTCTCGATGTACTTCACGATGGATCGCGTCGACATCCCGCGCCTCGCGCGGTGGGCGCGGGACTCGGACGACATCCCGGCACGCGCGATCCCCGACGACCCGGCGCGGCTCGACTATGGCCTGTGGCTCACCGGCTTCAACAGGAGCATCCGCGAGTTCAACGCCGACACCGGCGCCGGCCTGCAGCGCGAGAACATCACGCTGAAGACCACCAACGGGGTCATGTACGTGAACGCGACGCGGGTGCTCGGCGTGGACGTGTTCTCGCCGCGCGAGTTCACCGGCGCGGTGCTCGAGTGCTATCGCCAGATCGACGCGGTGTCACGCTTCCTGCGCGAGCGCGTGCCGGGCTTCGAGCAGGCCAGGATCCTGCAGGTGTCGCCGGTGCTGGGCGTGCGCGAGACGCGCCACGTGCTCGGCGACTACGTGCTCACCGGCGAGGACACGCTGAGCCGGCGGTTCTTCGACGACAGCATCGCCGCCGACGCCTCGGCGCTGGACATCCACGAGCCGAAGGGCTCCGACGTGGACTTCCAGGGGCTCTCGCCCTACGAGATCCCGTACCGCTGCCTGGTGCCGCGCGGCGTGGAGCAGCTGCTGGTCGCGGGGCGCTGCATCTCCGCCGACCACGACGCGCACGCGCGCACCCGCAACATGCCGGCGTGCATGGCGACCGGCCAGGCGGCCGGGGTCGCCGCCGCGGTCGCGCTGGACGCGGGGACCACGGTGCGCGACGCGCCGGTGCCGCGCATCCAGGACGTGCTGCGCGCGATGAACATGCCGCTGCACTGCAACCAGGTGAACTGAGCGCCTGCGGATGCGCCGCCGCGCGCGCGGCGGCGCACGTTCACCGGTAGCCGCCGTCCCACCCTGCAGGCGTCGCCTCCGCGATGCTTCCGTCCTCGTTCATCTTCGGACGGTTGATCTCGACGGTGGTCTCCGGCGTCACCACCGCGTACTGCATGTAGCCCATGCGCGCGAGCGGGCGCATCGCCGGCGTGTCCACGATGCCGTCCTTCACGAACGCGTCGTCGATGTAGATCCCGACCACCTGCCCGATCACCAGGAAGTGCCCCTTGCCGGTGCCGGGCTCCACGTCCGGCAGCTCGACGGTCTTCCAGTGCCGGCACTCCAGCGCCGCCGGCGCCTCCTTCACGCGCGGCGGCTTCACGAAGCGCGACGCGACGGCGGTGAGTCCGGCCAGCGGGTACTCGTCGGCGTCCGGCGGCACCGGCGCCGAGCTCACGTTCATCGCGAAGCGCGTGTCCCAGGTCGCCAGCGAGCACGTGAACTCGCCGGTGTCGTGCACGTTGCGCACGCTGTCCTTCACGTCCTTCGACGAGAACACGACGAAGTGCGGCCGGTCGCTGATCGCGTTGAAGAAGCTGTACGGGGCCAGGTTGCACACCCCGTCGCGGCTCACCGTGGTGATCCAGCCGATCGGGCGCGGCGCGACCAGCGCCTTGAACGGGTCGTGCTTCAGGCCGTGGCGGTTCTCGATGGCGTCGTAGTGCATGTTCGTTCTCGTGCTGGTGAACGTGTCTCTGTCCCGCGCGCGGTGCGCCGGCGCGGGGCGTCCCGGGGGGTGTCGTGCGCGCCCGCGTGAGCTCAGTCGGCGACCTCGACGATGCATTCGATCTCGACCGGGATCCCGTTCGGCAGCGAGCCCATGCCGACGGCGGAGCGGGCGTGGCGGCCGCGATCGCCGAACACCTCGACGAACAGGTCCGAGCAGCCGTTGATCACCTTCGGCTGCTCGCCGAAGTCCGGCGTCGCGTTGACCATGCCCAGCACCTTCACGATGCGCGTCACGCGATCCAGGCTGCCCAGCTCGTCGCGCATCACCGCGATGAGCGTCAGGCCCACGGTGCGCGCGTGCTGGTAGCCCTGCTCGGTCGTGAACTCGGCGCCCAGCTTGCCGGCGACCTTGCCCGGGCCCTTGCCGCTGAGGAACAGCAGGCTGCCGGTGCGCACGGCGTGCACGTAGTTGCCGCCGGGCGTCGGCAGCGGCGGCAGCGTGAGGCCGAGCTCGGCGAGGCGGGATTCAATGGACATGGCAAGTCTCCGGCAGAGGCGGGCCGGCGGCCCGCGGTGGTGGATGGGGACGGGCGCGTCACGGCGCACCCGTCACGTGCACGCTACGGCATCGGGCGCGGCAGCGGACACCCGCGCCGCGCGTGCGTGCGGTCGGCCCGCCGCCGCGACGCGTCCGGCAGGCGCACGGGCGCGCAGCGACCCGCGGCCGTCACCCGAAGCGGTCCAGCACCGGCAGCAGGTACTCGCGGAAGCGCTGCGGGTTCTCGCTCATCGGGAAGTGGCCGAGCCCCTCCATCACGATGGCCTCGGCGCCGGGGATGCGCGCCGCGGTCTCGCGCGTGAGCTGCGGGGTGCACGAGTAGTCGTACTCGCCGGTCATCAGGATCACCGGGCAGCGCGCGGTGTCGATCGCCGCGCTGCCGTCGCGGAACTCGGAGTCCGTGCGGTAGAAGTGCATGTCGCCCTTGAACACGTCGGGCCCGCTCTGGCAGTAGTGCCACAGCGTCTCCCAGCGGAACTGCTCCGGGCTCTGCGGCGCGACCAGGCCGGAGACCAGCGCCGCGCAGAAGTCGCCGCGCAGGAACTCCGGGCGGTCCAGCCACGAGTCGTCGTACCACGGCGACGGATGGTCGGAGCCCTCGAGGCCGATCACGCCGCGCAGGCGCGCGGCGTGCGCGCGCGCGAGCTGCACGACCACGCGCCCGCCCATCGAGCAGCCCATCACCAGCGGGCGCTCGAGCTCCAGCGCGTCGATGAACGCGATGACGATGCCGACGTAGAAGCCGCTGGTGAGGCGGTACTCGGTGTCCTGCCAGCCCGGCGGCGGGTTGGACTTGCCGTGCCAGGGCAGGTCGAACGCGAGGACGCGGAAGCGGCTCGTGACGCCCTCGTCGCACATCAGGTGGCGGTACTGGCTGGAATGCGCGCCCGCGGTGTGCAGGCACACGAGCGGGATGCCGCTGCCCGCCTCCTCGAAGTAGATGCGGTGCGAGACCCCGTCCACCTCCAGGTGCAGGTAGCGCCCGACCATCGGCTCGAGCGCCGCGTTCACGCGGCACCCCGGTCCGCGCCCGCGCGCGGCGCGGCCGCCGTGTCCCGGCTGCGCCGGCGCCGCGGCAGCGCGAGCACCTCCTTGAAGAAGCGCAGGTGCTCGAGCAGCGGTCCGACGTCGCCCTCGATGCGCATGTGGCCGTAGCGGGCCATCGCGAAGATGTCGTTGAAGCCGGGCGCCGGCAGCGGCTCCCAGAAGCGGTGCCAGACGTCGGCCTCGGCGCGCAGCGCGAAATCCCACGCGCGCAGCGGCCGCGGGCCGTGCAGCACCGCACCGAGGCGCCCGCGCTCCACGTCGAGGTGGAACGCCTGCCCGCCCGCCTCCAGCATGAACGCGGCGCGGCAGTGGCGCCCGAGATGCACGAGGTGCGGCAGCGCGTTGGCCTCGGCGGGCACGGCGTCGACGACGGCGGCGATGTGCGGATCCACGGCAGGCTCTCCGGGGCAGCGCGGGCGGGGCGCGGCGCATCGGGGATGCTGCAAGGCGCGCGCGACGAGCGTCAAGCGCCGCGCGGGATACCCGGTAGCCGGCGCGTGGGCCGCGCACGCCCGCGCTGCCGTCGACGGGCGCCGCGCGTGCGGCGCTGCGAGTCGACGTGCGCGAGGACGGCGAATCCGGGCATCCCCAGGCATCCTGTTAGCATGCGCCCCCCGCGCACACACCACGGCACGCCAATGCCCGATTCCGATCGCGTCCCCGGCCGGTGCACCCTGGCGCGCGACGCGCGTCGCGCGGCATGAGCGCTGCAGCCGCCCCGGATCTCACCGATCCGTCGATCTACCGGCACTGGACCCAGGTCACGATCCGCTTCTCGGACGAGGACCGGATGGGGCACGTCAACAACGCCGCCTACGCGGTGTGGTTCGAGGCATCGCGGGTGGCCTACCTCGAGAGCCTGTACCGGCCCGACCAGACCCTGGACACGGTGCTCGCGCGGCTCACCGTGGACTACCTGCGCGAGACCACCTGGCCCGGCGAGGTGTCGGTGGGCGCGCGCCTGCTGTCGCTGGGCAACAAGTCGCTGCGCTCGGTCTACGCGGTGTTCCGCGACGGCGCGTGCCTCGCGACCTGCGAGTGCGTGAACGTGTTCTTCGACAGCCGCGTGCGGCGCTCCACCGTGCCGCCGGACGACGTGCGCCGGGCGCTGCTCGCGGAGATCGCCGCCGCCGGCTGATCCCCGTCCGGCGCCCCCGATGCCGCGCGGGCCAGGCGCGCAGGCCCCCCGTTCCCGCCGGTCCCCGGGGCCGGTTGCGGGCGAACGAAGCGCGTCGCAAGCTTGACCCTCGTGCTCCACGTGGCGGCTTCCATGACGCGATGGCATCCGGGCGCTGACGGGTGCGGGGCGGGGTCGTGACGGCCTCGGACCTGCGCGGCCTGCTGCAGCGCTACCGGCGCGGAGCCGTGGGCCTGGCCGACGTCGAGGCGGCGCTGGAGGCGCGGCCGGGCGCGGCGCCGGGGGACGCCGCCGAGCTGCTCGCGATCCTGGAGCAGGCGCGCGGCGAGACGCTGGACGACGCCGCGTTCGCCCGGCTCGCGGGCCGCGTCGCGGCGCACGGCGCGGACGACGACCGCACCCGCGTGCTGCCCGGCGGCACCGCGGGGCGCGGCCGCGACGCGGCGCCGGGCGCTCGGCACACCGCGCCCGGGCACGACGGCGACGCGACGCTGCTGTACCGGGACGACGCCGGACCCGGGGAGCCCACCGCCGCGGCCGCACCCGGCGGATCCCGCGGCGAGCCGACGGCCGGCCCGGCCGGGGACGAGACCGCGCACGACGACCGATCGGACGCGCTGCCCGGCGGCGGCGCGGCGCCGCGCGCCGTGGACGCGGACGCGCCCACCGAGATCGGCGACGACGCGACCCGCGTGCTGCCCGGCGGCAGCGGCGCCGGCGCGCCGGCCGCGCCCGGCGACGACGCGACCCGGGTGCTGCCCGGCGGCACCGGCGGCTCGGCCGGCCGGACCACCGCCCACCGCGCGGAGACGGCTACCGGCGCCGCGTCCACGACGCAGCCGCCGGGCCCAGGCGCCGCGCCGGGCGGTGACGGTCCGTGGGACCCGACCGCGCCTGCCGCCGCGCCGGCGCAGCCCGCCGCGTCCCGCGACCTCGGCGCCGGCGACGTCATCAAGCACCGCTTCCGGCTGGTGGAGCCGCTCGGCAGCGGCGGCATGGGCACCGTGTGGAAGGCCGTCGATCAGCTCAAGGAGGAAGCCCGCGATCGAAACCCGTTCGTCGCGGTGAAGCTTCTGAGCGGAGACTTCCGCGACCACCCCGAGGCGTTCATCGCGCTGCAGCGCGAGAGCGCGAAGCAGCAGCGCCTCGCGCATCCGAACATCGCGACGGTCTACGACTTCGACCGCGACGGCGACAGGGTCTACATGACCATGGAGGTCATGACCGGCACGCCGCTGGATGCGTTCGTGGCCAGCCTGCCGGAAGGCGGCCTGCCGTACGACGAGGCGCTGCCGATCATCGAGGCGCTGGGCGCCGGGCTCGCGTACGCGCACCAGGCGGGCCTGGTGCACTCGGATCTGAAGCCCGGCAACGCGTTCCTCACCGAGGAAGGCTCGGTGAAGCTGCTCGACTTCGGCATCGCGCGCGCGTCGAAGACGCGCGCGACCGCGGACGGCGACACCACCCTGTTCGATCCCGGCCAGCTCGGCGCGCTGACGCCCAGCTACGCGACGCTGGAGATGTTCGACGGCAAGGACCCGGATCCCCGGGACGACATCTACGCGTTCGCGATCATCGCGTACCAGCTCCTGACCGGGCGCCACCCCTACGACCGCAAGCCGGCGCCGCGGGCGCTGAAGGCGGGTCTCGTCCCGGAGCCGGTCGCGAAGCTCTCCCGGCGCCAGAACCAGGCGCTGCGCCGCGGCCTCGCGCTCGAGCGCGACGCGCGCATCGAGAGCGTGGAGGCCTTCCTCGACGGCATCCGCCCGTACCGCAGCCCGTGGCCGTGGGTCGCGGCCGCCGCGGTGGTGGTGCTCGCGATCATCGCGACCCTCGCGTGGCGGCCGGCGGTGGAGTACCTCGAGGAGCGCGAGCGCGAGGCGATCATCGAGGTGTTCACGGCCGGCGGGCAGGACAACGTCGACCGCGCGATGGCGCGCGTGGCGGCGCTCGAAGACCCGGCGCAGCGCGAGGCCATCGCCGCCGATCCGCGCACGCGGCGCGCGATCATCGACCTGCACCTGGCGCGGGCGCGAAGCCACTTCGACCCGTCCGCCGAACGCTGGGACTGGGCGCCGGCCGAGCGCGTGATGGACGAGCTTGCCGCGCTGTACCCGGACTCCGCGGAGGTGCTGCAGCTGCGCACCGACCTCGCGCGCGAGCGCGACGACGCGCTGGGCCGGCTCGCCGAGCGCTACGGGCAGCTCGTCGCCGAGGGGCGCCTGGTGGCGGATCCGGACGCGGAGGACGTGCCCGACGTGCGCGCGATCGTCGCGCGCATCGATCCCGCGCACCCGATGCTCGAGGACCCGCGGCTGGCCACGCGCTACGTCGAGGTCGCGCGCGCCGCGATGGACGCGGGCGAGTGGGAGCGTGCGCGCTCGGTGCTGGCTGGCGGCGTGGAGGTGACGGGCGGGAGCGCCGAGCTGGGCGAGCTGCGCGCGCGTGTGGACGGGGAGCTTTCGCGGCAGGCGGCGGCGCGGCGGGTCGCGGAGCTGGAGGCGGTGCTGTCGGGCCGCGCGTGGTCGTCGCTGTCGGACTTCGACGAGGTGCGCGGCGAGCTCCTGGAGCTGCAGGCGCTGCGTCCGCTGCACGAGGCGCTGTCGCGTGCGCGGGAGCGGCTGGCGGAGGCGTTCGGCAACGCGTTCGCGGGGCTGCTGGGTGCGGGGGACGCGGTGCGCGCGCAGCGCCGGCTGGTGGGCTACGCGAGCCTGCTGGGCACGGACGCGGTGCGCGGCTACCGGGAGCGGCTGGAGGCGGCGGGCGCGCCGGAGGCGGACGCGTCGGAGGTGGACGCGCGGGTGGAGCGCGTGCGCGGGCTGCTGGCGTCGGCGTCGTCGGGGGAGACGGGGCCGCAGGACGCGGCGTGGTCGGCGCGCGCGGGCGCGGCGTACCGGGAGCTGGTGGCGCTTGCCGGGGAGGGCTCGCCGGTGGTGAGCGGTGTGCGCGGGTCGCTGTCGGCGCTGTACCTGGAGCGTGCGCGGGCGCTGGGCGCGGGGGAGCGCTTCGACGAGGCGCTGGCGCTGGTGGCGCGCGGAGACGCGCTGGTGTCGGGGGGCGAGCCGTTCGCGGCCGAGCGCGCGGCGCTCGAGCGCTCGCGCGACGCGAAGCGCCGGCGCGAGGAGGAGGCGCGTCGGGTGGCGCGCCTGGAGGCGCTGCGCGAGGAGCTGCGGGGGCACGCGGGCGCGGGCCGTGTGGAGCAGGCGCGCGCGGTGCTGGAGACGCTGCGCGGGGAGTCGGATGCGGGCGACGCGTTCGTCGCGGCGGACGGGCCGCGGCTGATCGCGGGCGCGTACCTGGAGCGGGCGCGCGCGGCGTCGGGCCGTGGTGACGCGGAGTCCGCGTGGCGCGAGGCGCGCGCGGGGCTGGAGGTGGTGCCGGGGGACGCGGCGCTGGAGGAAGCGCGCGCGCGTCATCGCGACGCGGTGGTGTCGCGCGCGCTCGCGCTGCAGCGCCGCGGCGCGCCGAGCG
>CBDUCN010000138.1:0-12318 GCA_965365655.1 uncultured Gammaproteobacteria bacterium
TCGGCGAGATCATCGCCGAGGCGATGAAGAAGGTCGGCAAGGAGGGCGTGATCACGGTAGAGGAGGGCAAGAGCCTCGAGAACGAGCTCGAGGTCGTCGAGGGCATGCAGTTCGACCGCGGCTACCTGTCGCCGTACTTCATCAACGACCAGGACAGCATGTCCGCGGAGCTCGAGGATCCGTACGTCCTGCTGCACGACAAGAAGATCTCGAACATCCGCGAGCTGCTGCCGCTGCTCGAGTCCGTCGCGAAGTCCGGCAAGCCGCTGCTGATCGTCGCCGAGGACGTCGAGGGCGAGGCGCTGGCCACCCTGGTGGTGAACACCATCCGCGGCATCGTGAAGGTGTGCGCGGTGAAGGCGCCGGGCTTCGGTGACCGCCGCAAGGCGATGCTGCAGGACATGGCCGTCCTCACCGGCGGCCAGGTCATCTCCGAGGAGGTCGGCCTGTCGCTGGAGAAGACCGGTCTCGAGCACCTGGGCCAGGCGAAGAAGGTGCAGGTGACGAAGGAGAACACCACCATCATCGACGGCGCCGGCAAGCACGCCGATATCCAGGGCCGGGTGAAGCAGATCCAGCAGCAGATCGAGGAGACCACCTCGGACTACGACCGCGAGAAGCTGCAGGAGCGCATGGCGAAGCTGGCCGGCGGCGTGGGCGTCATCAAGGTGGGCGCCGCGACCGAGGTCGAGATGAAGGAGAAGAAGGCGCGCGTCGAGGATGCGCTGCACGCGACCCGTGCGGCCGTCGAGGAGGGCGTCGTGCCCGGCGGCGGCGTCGCGCTGCTGCGGGCCCAGGCGGGCCTGGACAGGCTGCAGGGCGACAACGAGGACCAGAGCCATGGCATCAAGATCGCCGCGCGCGCGATGGAGGAGCCGCTGCGCCAGATCGTGAGCAACGCGGGCGGCGAGCCGTCGGTCGTGCTGGGCCGGGTCAAGGACGGCAAGCAGGGCTTCGGCTTCAACGCGCAGACCGAGGAGTACGGCGACCTGCTGCAGATGGGGATCCTGGATCCCACCAAGGTGGTGCGCACCGCGCTGCAGAACGCCGCGTCCATCGCGGGCCTGATCATCACCACCGAGGCCTCGGTGGCGGAGAAGCCCAAGAAGGACAAGGAGCACGCCCACGGCGGCGCGCCCGGCATGGGCGACATGGACTTCTGAGGCGCCCGCCTCGTGTCCACGGGGCCGCGCGGCATTCCGCGCGGCCCCGTCTTCGTTTCCCGGACTTCAGTCGCCGCCTGGACTGCGGCGTCCGGTGCGCGCGCGCCGGAGCTCTTTGCGGCGACGCAGTGCCGCGCCCGGGTGGCGCGCCCGGACGGGTCTCAGCCGCGGCGGAACTTCTCGACGCCGCTGCGCGACGCGGTCGCCTCGTCCGCGCGCAGCTCCGTGGACGCGCGGATCTGGAAGCTGCCCAGCGCCCGTTCGGCGCGCTGCAGGCAGCCGTCGATCGCCGGATCCTCGCTCGCGAGGCGCCGCGCGCGCTTGATCTCGCTCTCCACCTCGCCCAGCGACGTGCGCAGGTCCCGGTTGGCCGCGTTCACCGCAGCCGCGAGCTCGTTGAGCAGGTCGGTGTCGCGCAGCGTCACCTTCACGCACAGATCGCCTCGCGCCATGCGGTCCAGGGCGCCGGCGAGCCGGCGCGCGGGTCCGGCGATGCGGTGCGAGAAGAACAGGCACAGCAGGAACAGCAGCGTGCAGCTGATGCCGAGCATGACCGCGGCGTAGCCGTAGGCCATGGTCGAGGAGAACGCATCGTGCTTGTCGACGGACAGCATTGTGCTGAGCACGTGGTAGTTGCCGACGCTCAGCGCGGAGGCGGCGATCAGCACGACGACGAACTGGCGCGTGATCGTGAACTGGGTCTTGGGGTCGATGAGGTACGAGCGCCGGCGGCGCAGGTTGACCATCGCCTCGCTGACGAGGCCGGACTGTGGCCGGTCCGCGGCGCGGCGGTCGTGGGCGAGGCTGCTCATGTGGAAACTCCTTGGGCGCTGTCTTGCAGGTGTGGGGCGCGCTGGCCTACCAGCATCCGGCCGGCGCGCGATTGCCGTCCGAGTCGTAGGTGAGCGTTCCGCACTCGTCCTCGGCCTGGGTGCCCTGCGGGACGGCGCGCATGGCCCAGCAGCGGGTGATCGGACAGTCCGTGGTCGGCGTGTCGATGCTGACGAGGTACGCGCCGCCGTCGGTCGCGGCGTCGACGTTCAGCCCGCCGCTGCCCAGCGTCGCGGTGTAGCTGCGGTTGTTGAGGAAGAACTGCTCCTGGCGGCTCGCGGCGTCGGTGAGCGCGGTGACGGCGCTCGCGCGTCGCGCCTGCATCGTGTAGCTGCGGTACGAGGTCATCGCGATGGCCGAAAGCACCGTCACGACCACCATGGTCACGACGAGCTCGACCAGCGTGAAGCCGCGCGTCCGCCGCGCCGTCATGGCGCGCCGGACGCCTCCGCGGTTCACCGGGCAGGGATGGGAGCGGATCATGTTCGCGTCCTTCTCGTTAAGCCGTTGTCGTGGCCCGAAGGCCGTGGTCCCGTCGGGCCGTCGGGACTCCCGGTCCCGGCGAATGCCGACTCGCCGTGCCGGAGACGCGGTCTCCGGCCCGCTCCGTGAAACGAGCGTGCGCTCGTTGCCTTCCGGCACGTCCATGTGCCGGATAAAGGCCGTCGGAAGACAGCGTTCGCCGACGGCCCGTCAGTGATTGGTCTCGTGCCAGTAGGTCTTGTAGCCGGTCTGCACGTTCACCTTGACGATGTTCTCGCCCGTCTCCTGGCCCTGCACCAGCACGTGGCCCTCGTTCAGCGGCACTACCTTCACCGGGATGCCGCCGCTGCCGAGCTTGTCCACACGCTCGTAGGTGACGCCGCCGGTGTCGTTGGTGGTGTCGAAGTTCATCACAGCGGTCGCGTCCTGCAGCGACACCACGTACAGGCGCCCGGTGCCCTCGCTCAGGGTGCAGGTGGCGCCGGTCGCGGTGGGGGCGAAGGTGGTGAAGAAGACCTGGCCTGCCACCGTCACCGCGTCGGCGAGCGCCTTCTCGCCGGTGTCGGCGAGCGCGATCTGCCAGCCGTTGACGAGCGCCGCCGGCTGCGTGCAGCTCGCGTCCTGCAGGCAGTTGTTCGTGAGGTCGGCGAGGTCCGCCTGCTCGAGCGTCCCGGTGGGGGGCTGGCCGCTGGTGACGAAGCGGTCCTTGACCATGTAGAAGTGGTTCACGACACCGGTGCCGTTCGGGTCCTCGCGGTCGCCCGAGCCGATGACCACTGCGTCGAACGCGCCCGTGGAGTCGCGCGACGCGGCGACGTCGGGGGCGTTGAAGAAGCGCCGGTCCTGGGCCGGCGTCGCGAAGCCCGTCGCGTGGCGGCCGATGGACAGCAGCCTCATCGCGCTCCACGCGGCGGGGTCGTCGTAGACCAGGATCTCGTCGGTGTTCGGATCGCCGTCGTGGTCCACGAGCCCGGCGAGGTCGATGCGCCACACCACGCCCCCGGTGTCGGCGGCGTAGATGCGGTCGAGCAGCCCGTTGCCGGTGCTGTCGATCGCGGTGACCGGCGCCGCGAGGGCGTCCTCCATCGCGGTCTGCACGAAGGTCTTGGATGCGGCGTTGTAGCCGGCCGTGAGCCCGTCGGTCACCTTCCACACCAGGGTTCCGTCGAGGGCGTTGACGATGAACACCGCGTTGCCCTCGTCGTCGTCGGTGCCCAGCGCCGGGCTCGCGCCGGCGCGGGTCGCGCGGTTCTTCGCGTCCTTGCCCAGGTCGCCGACGTCGTCGCCGTCGTCGTCGCCGTTGTAGCCGCCGCCGAAGACCAGCACCGGAATGACGCCGGCGCCGGCGTTCACCTGCCCGACCACCGGGGTCGACCAGGTCTGTCCGAGCTCCGCGAAGTCGGTCCCCGCGGCTCCCTTCTCGAGGGTCCACAGCAGCTCCGGCACGTCGGGATCGCTGATGTCCAGCGCGTACAGGGCCTTGCCCCCGCGCCGCAGCCCGAAGTACGCGATCACCTTGTCGCCCACCGTGGAGTCCAGCGTGCCGTCCTGGTTCAGGTCCACCGTCAGCACCGCGACCGACCCGTCGAGGCCGATGGGGTGCACCGGCGTCCCGACGCCGTTCTCGTGCAGCCGCGTCAGCTTGCGCAGCAGCGGCGCGGGCACGAACGCCCAGGTCTCCGAGCCGTCCTCGGCGCCGAGGGCGTCGCTGTTGCGGAACATGTGCAGCTGCCCGTCGTTGGTGCCCATGACCACGCGGATGTCGGGGTTCGTGACCGGGCGGCCGTCCCGCGCGCCGTAGTTGATCGGCCGCGGGCGCGAGTGCAGCGGATCCGCGAGAAGCCATCGCCGGGTGGTGACGCCGTCGTCCTCGAGCCCGCGCACGAAGCGCAGCACGTTGAGCGCGCGCGTCTGCTCGGCTGCGCTTGCCGCGGCGAAGGTGGCCGGCGGCGCCGGCGACCAGTCGGCGGTGAGGTCGCCCCATACCGCGTCCGCCGTGACCGCGTCCGCGTCGAGATCGCGCAGCCCCGATGCGGCTCCCGCGTCGTCGGTGTACAGGCGCCGCCCGCCCGGCACGCTGTTCGTGAGGCCGGGCGTGCCGGTGGCGAAGCCCGGAATGCGCTGCCCGGCGCCGCCGCGCGCGACCGAGCGCCCGTCCGCACCGGCCACCTCGTCGTCACCCGGCGCGGGCAGCAGCCCGCCCTGGGTCCAGAAGGTGAGCGCCTCGCGGCGGATGCGGCCGTCGATGTCGATGGCGTTGAGGCCGTTCGCGTCCTGCAGCTCCGGCTGGCCGGTGATCGCGTTGTCCTCGATGCGCAGCTTCTTGAGGTTGCCGTCCCAGAGCGGCAGGCCGTTCTCCTCGGCCTCGAACAGCGCCATGAACACCTCGTTGACGATCTGCGCGCGGTTGAACACGTTCACCGGCACCGACGGCGCGACGAAGGTCGTGCTGACGCTGAGGATGCTCTTGAACAGGTTGCGCAGCGTCTCGATGAGTTCGGACGGGTCGCTGCTGAGCGGCAGCGCGACGCCGGTTCCGCCTGCGGATGCGTAGCCGTTGGTGGTGATGTTGATCTTGGTCGGGTCGACGATGAAGTACGACACCACGTTCTGGTTGCCCTCGAGATCGCCCGCGAACCCGTAGGTCCCGTCGCCGAGATCGGCGTCCTTCATGTACTCGATCACGGTGTCGAAGCTGTTGTTCCGTCCGCTCAGGTTGATCCCGCCCATGCCGCCGCTGGGCTTGGAGGCGGTGATGGCCGCGTCGGAGTCGTCATCCTGGCTGGAGACCTGGAACATCAGGTTCACGACGAACACCCGCGAGCAGCTGCCCGCGTCCTGCAGCGCGCTCTTGTAGCGCGTGCCGCCGGCGGTCTCGATGTCCTCGTCCCAGGAGACGGCCGAGTGGTCCACGTTGAGATTGGTGTTCTTGTTGGTGTCGCCGAAGTCGGTGAATCCCAGGTGCCCGTTGTAGACGTCCTGGCCCGTGAGGTAGCGGAACAGCTCGAAGTAGAGCTCCTTGCCCTGGAACGTGTGGCTGACGTTGCCCTGCGGGTCCGGGAGCGCGTCCAGCTTCGCGAACAGCGCCAGCTTGTCCGGATCCTCGCCGGTGGTCTGGAAGGTGTCGGGATCGTCGGTGCCGGCCTGCATCGGCGTGAAGCCCTGCAGGATGTAGCCGCCGTTGCTGCACTTGGTCGCCGTCGGGCCCGACGTCGTGCCCCCGGTGCAGCTGTCGTCGTGGCTCATCATGAAGCCGATGGACACGCCGCTCAGCGGGTCCAGCACCTTCTTCAGCACCGCGCGCAGCACCATGAAGAAGTTGTACGGCCCGGCGGGCGGCAGGTAGCCCTCGGCGATGAGCTGGTCGCACTCGTTGCCGCCGCACGCGGTCGACCCGAGGTTCGACCGGTAGTCCAGTGCGAACATCACCAGCGGCTCGCCGACGCCGGCGATGCTGGGATTCAGGTAGATGTCGGTGTCGTCCGCGCGCGCCGCCGTGGCCGCGAGCAACGCGAGCGCGACAGGTGCGATCAGGATCCGTCGGAACAGGTTCATCGTGCGCTCCTCGTCGGCCTCAGCACTTCGGGCCGAGCAGCATGTAGCCCTGCACCATGCCCGCCTGCCCCATGCCGGCGGTGTTCTTCGACACGTCGGCCGACACCTCGTAGCTGAAGCTCGAGTAGGCGGTCATGCTCGTGGCATTGGTCATGCGCGGCGGAAGGCCGCAGTCGGCGAGCCGCGTCGCGCTTGCGCTGATCGCGTCGCCGGTCTCGACGGTGAACGGCGAGCCCGACAGCGTCACCGCGGCCGGCACGTTCAGGGGGCCCACGGCCGGCAGGTTGGAGACGTCGGAGAGCACGAAGTCCACCGCCGCGACGGCGGTCTGGAAGGTGTTCGCGTTCGCCTCCACGTTGCCGCTCATGCGCATCTCCATGATGCTCATGCTCACCGCGGTGGTGCTGAGCACGGTGATCGCGACCAGCAGCAGCATCGCGATGATCAGCACCGCGCCGCGCTGGCGGCGCGCGGCCGGCCGGGCGCGCAGGTATCGGAGTTCGTTGCTCGTGGTTCTCATGGTTCGATCGTGAGGCTCAGTTGAACAGGTTGCGGTTCGCGGAGTTGCGGATGGCCACCGTGGTGGAGAACACGGTGCGCAGGAAGCCGTCGTTCGCGGCGGGGATGGTCTCGCCGCCGAGGCGGAACGACTTCGTGTTGGTGTAGAACGGCACGGACTGGGTGCTGCGCACCAGCAGGTGGATCCGCACCGACACCGCGGTCTCGAGCTCCGCCGCGCTCGGTGTCGCGGTGAAGCGGTTCGCGTCGCCGTCCGAGTCGGTGTCGAGACCGAACTCGAGGTGCATGTCCTCGATGCCCTCGGCGAGGCACGACAGCTCGTCGAGGTCGTCGTCGTCGAGATCGAGCCGGCACAGCGCCGGCACGTTGTCGCCGACGCTCTCGAAGTGGTCACGCACGAAGTAGATGCGCGGCACGTAGCGCCAGTCGGACGAACCCACCGGGGGCGGGTTGCCGGCGCTCGCGTTGGCGATCAGCGAGGCCGAGACGCCGTTGGTGCGCAGGTACACGGTGCCGCTGTCCAGCGAGGCCGCGCCGGTGGTGATGGTCTCCGCGGTGTCGCCGTCGCCGTCGGTGTCGGCGGCGTCGACGAACGCCTGCGCGGTGGGCGAGCCCGCGACGCGCTTGATGGCCACCACGTCGGATTCGCCCTGGCGGCTCGCGCTGACAGTCGCGCAGGGCGTGAAGTGCATCGTCGCGCCCGCGTCGTGATGGTTGTTGAACAGCAGCGCGGTGTTCGCGTCGAACACGGCCGGGGCCTCGCCGCAGTCGCCGCTCGCGACTGTCAGAGACGTCGTGAGGGTGTCGGTGTTCACGAGCTGGCCCCAGAAATCGGCCATCACGAGGTCCTCGCCCAGCACGCGCAGCGCGTAACGGGCGTTCTCCTGCATCCGGCCGTAGCGCTCGTCGAGCGCGAAGTTGCGGCTGGTGTTGATGTACACCGTGAGCACCGAGGCGCTGATCACGAGGCCGATGGCGAGCGCGATCATCAGCTCGATCAGGCTCATGCCGTGCTGGCGCGCGGGCCCGTGGCCGGCGCACGCGCGTCGCGTGCTCCGCCGCGACCCGGGACGCCGCGCTGCGTGCGGCGCGCTCACAGCGGCACCGTGATGAAGGTCTCGATCACCAGCACCCGGCGGTAGACGTCGGTCTCGGTGCCGTCGGCGGTGTCGTAGTTGCCGGTCCCCTGCCCGCACGCGTGCAGGCCCGGGTTGCTGAGTCGGGTGAGCCCTCGCCACGCGATCGCGACGGTGTAGGTGCCGGCGGTCCCGTCCGGTCCCTCGACGCACACGCGGGGCGTGCCCAGGCCGCCGACGTCGTTGCCGGCGAGCTGCTGCGCGGCGCCCGCGATCGCCTGCTCCAGGTCGTACAGGTCCATGTTCGCGACCTGGACGTCGGTGCAGTTCACGCTGCAGTCCACCGCGGACATGCTCGCGCCGTCCAGCACGCGGCCGAGCCCGGCATTGGTGTAGGTGCCCAGCGCCCGCGGGTTCATGCGCATGCGCTCGACGAAGCCCTGGGCCAGCGCGGTGGCGAGCGCCCGGTCGCGCGCTTCGAGGTTGGATCGCTTGGAGGTGAGCTGCAGGGTCGCGGTGCCGAGCAGGCCCACCGCGAGCACGAACACCGCGGCCAGCACCTCCAGCATCGACGCGCCGCGCTCGCGGCGCGGCGCGCGGCGGCGCGGGTGGAGGCCGTGACGGGCGCTCATGCCGGGCTCGTGCAGTTGATCGGGCTGCCGGGCGAGCCCTGGTTCAGCGCCGGGCGGCCCACCGGGCTCACGTCGATCTGACGCCCCACGTCGCCGCCGCGGCCGTCGCACACCGCGAAGCGCGCCGTGCCGCCGCCTTCGTTGGTGGTGCCGTCTGAGTTGTACTCGAGGTTGTTGTTGGAGGTGGAGTTGGTGCGCACCGTCAGGCCGCTGCCGGCCGGAAGGCCGATGCGCAGCAGCACGTCGTTCGCCGGGTCGTAG
This sequence comes from uncultured Gammaproteobacteria bacterium, assembly GCA_965365655.1. Taxonomy (GTDB): domain Bacteria; phylum Pseudomonadota; class Gammaproteobacteria; order HK1; family HK1; genus JBFHNV01. The sequence goes on from CBDUCN010000138.1 coordinate 8,521, forward strand.
GTGTTGTTGCCGTCGCCGCTCGCGAACACCAGGTAACCGCTGGTCCAGGTGTAGCTGTTGCCGCCGCAGGTCGGTGTCGCCGCGGTGGGATTCGCGCTGCGGCACATCACGACGCGGGTCTTGCGCTTCACGGCCTCGCTGCGCGCGAAGTGCATCGTGCGCAGCAGCGCGAACGCCTCGGACTGCAGGCGATTGTTGCGCACGAAGGTGCCCATGGACGGCGCGGCGGCGGTCATCAGGATGGAGGCGATGGTCAGGGCGATCATCAGCTCCACGGTGGAGAAACCGCGCAGGTCGCGCCGGGCGCCGGGGCGCGTGTGTGCTCGATGTGCGATTGGTGTGCTCATGACTCCCGGACCGGCGCGCCGGGCAACGGCGGCCGGATGATTGCTCGCTTGGCGAACTGAATCGGCCGTGCGCGGCGGAACTTGAAGCCCCGCTCATGCACGGAATTCCCGAAGATCAACGGATTGACCGCCGCCGAGGCGGGTCGGGTCGCGTACGCGGCGACGGATCAGGCGCTTGCCGCGCCGCGCGGGGCGCGGGTGTCGAGGAACGTCAGGACTGCGGCGTGGACGAGCGGTCGCTCGGAGGGGACGGACGGGAATGTCGGCGGGCGTGGTGGTGCGCCCCGGGGGCAGGACAGGGCGGCGGGCCGGGGCGCCGTGCGCGCCGCGGCCGGCGGGCGGGGGCCCGCCGGCCGCGGCAGGGCCGGGGTGCGGGGCGGCTTCGCCGCCGCACCGGGGGGGAGGGTGATCAGCCGGCGAGCTGGCAGCCCAGCGGGCCGACCCGTACCGGCGCCTGTACGCGCATCCCGGGCCAGTTCTCCGGGAACGGCGTGACCCCCGGGTCCGCGTAGCCGGCGTTGGCGTAGGAGTCGAAGGACAGGCTGCCCCCGACGCCGCCATCCGCTCTCGGGGCCAGCGAGATGAAGCCGACGTTGCGGCCGTCCACGAACACGACGAGCCTGCCCGACGACGCCGACCCCGCGGCCGCGGGGGCCTTGTAGCTGACGTCGAACGTGGCGCGCTCGGCGGTGTGCAGATACCGCGCGGTCATGCTGCCCTGCGTGTCCTCGAAGGTGTCGCAGCTCGCGCGCAGGCTCGCGGCCTGCGTGCCGGTCGCGGCGCACAGCGCGAGCGCCGCGGCGATGGCCTTGCCGGTGGAAACGGGATTCGACATTGGATGGTCCTCATTGGAAAAGGGATGATGAGTGAGGGCAGGGTCCGGCGCGCGCGCAGCGCTAGCGTCCGGCCGCGTTGCCCCCGGAATGCGCGTGACGCGAATGATCGTGACTGGAATGATCGTGGCCGGAATGGTCGTGGCCGGACGGAGCCTCGGCGGCCGCGGCGTGCCGCTGCTGCAGCCGTCGCGTCTCCGACGCCATGTAGTCGACGAGCGCGTCGATCTCGCCGGCATCGAGGCCGAAGTTCGGCATCACCACCTCCCACTGCGCGGCCATCGCCGTGGCGACGGGGTCGCCTTCCGCCACCATCGCGTCCGGCTCCGCGAGCCAGCGCCTGAGCCACGCGTCCTCGCGGCGCTGCGTGACGCCGAACAGGTCGGGGCCGAGGGGGCGCGCGTTGCGCGTCGGCGTCAGGCCGCCGCTGATGACGTGGCACGAGGAGCAGCGGTCGCGGAACATCATCTCGCCGGACGAGATCTGGCGCAGCTCCGGCGCGGCGGCGTAGTCGCTTCGCGTGTAGCGCGTCGCGCGCTTGAAGCCGTGCAGCCAGGACCCGAGCTGGTTCGCGAGCACGTAGGGGTTCTCGAACGGCGAGCGCTTGGCCCACTGTCCGGTCGCCTGGTTGCCGATCATCAGGTTGATGTTGTGATTCGACAGGTCCTGCTCCTCTACCGGGTCGCCGAACAGGCCGAATTTCTCGCGGATCTCGTCGATCTCCGCCTTGTTTCCGGTCAGGAACTTCCACGTGCTGCCGTCGATGCCGAAGCGCTGTGCATAGTCGTGCAGCACCTCGCGGGTGTCGTTCTCCGGGTCGATGGTGATCGAGTAGAAGAAGACATCCTCGCCGACGCGCTCGCCGAGCAGCTCGTGCACGGCGGCCATGCGCGCCGTCTCCATCGGGCACACGTCGGTGCAGCTCGTGAAGATGAAGTTCACGGCGACGACCTTGCCCTTGATGACGTCGTCGAAGAAGCGCAGCTTCTCGCCCGTGTGGGCGGTGAGCTCGTAGTTTGGGAAGTAGTCGGCGCCCCAGATCCTGCCGCCGCTGGCGTGCGTCTGCGGTGCGGCGAGCGCTGCGAGCAGCAGGCCCACGAGCCAGGCCCCCGGGCTACGGGCGCCGCGCGGCGCCCGTGGAGTGTCGAGAGTGTTCATGAAGGTCTCCGTTGCTTGTTTCGGATGGGGCGTGCCGGGCGCCGCGGCGCCCGGCACGCTCCGCGCGGTCAGTTCTGCAGGCCGAAGCCGTCACCGCTCCTGAACGTCGGCAGCGCGATGGAGTCCACGTACTTCACCCCGTCCCAGGTCGGGATGGGCGCCGGCATGATCTGGACCTGGCCGGGCCGCTCGAGATCCCATCGCAGCAGCATCGCGTGGTCCTCGTGCTGGGTGTTGTGGCAGTGCTCCACGTAGCTGCCCGCGAACTCACGGAAGTTGTAGTAGATGTCGATGTCGCGCGCGGCCTCTTCCTCGGGGCCGATGCGGAACACGTCCTTCCTCGCCCAGCGGTGCCACGCCGGCGGGCGCTCCCCGTCCTGGTTCAGGATCACGCCCTCCTCGAAGTGCACGTGGATCGGGTGACTCCAGCCGCCGCCCGTCTCCATGCGCCAGATCTCGGCGGTGCCGTCGCCCGCGAAGCCGGCCTCGGTGGGCCCGTTCGCGAGCTGCGGCGCGGCGCTGAGGCGCCGCGTGTCCGCGGTGTACGCGGAGCCGCCGTCGGTCTTGACCGTCCACGGCGCCGTATCGGTGCCGTTGCTGCGCCCGAACACGAAGGTCCGGTGGCGGGCGTTGGCCAGCCCCGCCATCTGCACCGGGTCGTCGCGGTCGATCACCAGCGGGATCATCTTCTGACCGCCGGGCTCGTAGTCGGCGGGGTTCATGCTCTGATCGACGCCGGCGTACGCATGCACGCGGAACTCCAGGAACTTGCCGACCACGGGGTCGCCGTCGACCCAGTCCACGGGCTCGCCGTTCTCGAGCTCGAGCTCGGCCTTGTAGGTCTCGCGCAGCACGGCGCCGAGGTCGACGCTGCCCTCGACGACCTTGCCGTTCTTGTGCTCGAGCACGTTGACCAGGTAGAGCTTGTCGCCGGGCTTCAGCCCGTGCGCCGCGAAGTCGATCACGATGTCGTAGCGCTCGGCGATGGCCTGCACCGGGAGCATGCCCTTGTGCTCGTCCGCGTCGCCGTCGCCGTCCAGGTCCATGCTGCCGTCGAACGGGATGGTGTGCTCCATGATGTTGCCGTCGTTGGCGACCATGTGGAACGGAATGCGGTTCCAGGACACGCCCTGCGACCGGCGGCCGCGGATCTCGCCCGTCGTGTGCCCCTGCACCTCCTGCACCAGCGCGACCTTGAAATAACGCGACACGGAGCCGTTCAGGATCCGGAAGCGGTAGCGGCGCGACCGCACGTCCAGGTACGGCTTGTACAGCCAGTTGGTGAGCATCTGGTCGCCGAGGAACCCGTTCTTGTTGAAGATGTTGAACCACAGCTGGCCGTCGCGGTCCCACGCCTTGTCGGCGAGCACGAGGTTCACGTCGTAGTCCCGGTTGCCCCACGGCAGCGCGGTGCCGCTCGGCAGGCGCAGGTTCACGCCGTCGTCCACCGCCTCGTTGCC
>CBDUCN010000139.1:0-12314 GCA_965365655.1 uncultured Gammaproteobacteria bacterium
TGCGCTTCCGGGACGCGGAGCCGCGCGCCGTCGAGGCGGCGCTGGCCCGCCGCGGAATCCGCATCCGGGGCGGCGCTCCGACCCGGCTGGTCACGCACCTCGACGTCACGCGCGACGACGTGGACCGAAGCCTCGACGCGTTCCGCGCGTGCGTGGCGGAGGCTGCGCGCGCCTGAGTGCGCCCGGCGCGCGGGCGCAGGCTCCCCCGGCCCGGTCCATCGCACCGAGGTCGGCCGCGACCCGCCGCCCGCAAGCGGTGCGGTCACACGGCTGTCGGCCCCGGCGAGCGCTCGCGGCCCCGGATCGGGTCGACCGGACCGCCCGCGACACGACGCGTTGCGTGACCGCTGCGGGCGCGCGCCCGGCATTGCGCGTGACTGGCGTCACAGATGCGCCCACCCGGGAATTCCAGGCGCGGGACAGCGCTTGGATCCATGCTCAGGTGTGGTGTACTGAGGGCGGTCTTGAGCTGTTGCGCCGGCGGGCGCGGGGTGGTCAGCCCGATGTGTGTCGGAATTCTTTACAAAAATCGCCGGTCCGTCCGCGCAGCGAGTCGACACGCTTTGCAAGCAACTGATTTGAAAAAAGTTGTTCTCTCTGGCGCGGCTTTTGCAGGGAATGCCGCATGAACATGTATCCCAGTGGACGGAATAACGTGGTTCTCAAGAACGACTGCGCGCGCCTGTGCCGCGCTGCGCTGCTGGCCTGCTGCCTGCTGCCCGGACTGGCCTCGGCCGAGCTGGGGGACCCGCCGGTATGGAACCTCTGGAACGGCGACATCGGCGGCAACAACCTGATCCAGACCGGCGACGGCGACCGCGTCACGATCTGCGGGGCGGCCGACTGCGGCGGCGACCAGACGGTCGGGGGCGCCCCGAACCCGAACCCGTCGAACTCCGGCGTCGGCATCTTCCAGGTGGACACGGTCGGCCCGCTGCGCGCCGACGGCACCCCGTTCTTCAACAGCGCCGGGTCGGGCCACATCAACCCGTTCCTGCGCTTCCAGCACAACGAGAACCAGGCCAATCAGCCGTACGGCGGCCAGGGCAGCCACCCGTCAGGGGGCGTCGAGGCCGCGTACAACACCGACGACCGTTCGTGGCCCAACGTCCGCTCCCTGCAGGAGGACGCGGAGTTCGTGAACCAGGCGAAGGATCACAACGACTTCAACCACTCGGTGCGAATCGGCGACCTGGTGCAGTTCGATGCCACGGGCCGCGAGGACGCCGCGGGCGGCTACTTCGGCTTCTGGCTGGACATCAACGAGCCGGGCACCGACGCCGGGCGCACGCTGCTCCTCGAGGAGCTGGAGTTCTTCGTCTCCGATCGGGCCGACCTCAACAAGTACGTTCCGCAGCCCAACCCGCTCAACACGACCGTGAACACGCCCGAGCCGGGCGCCGGAACCCTGGCGCGGGTGGATTTCGACGCGAACGGCAACGAGATCGCGGTGGCGGGCTCGGAGGCGACGAAGATCTGGGACATGGACTTCGACACCTACGAGCCCAACGAGGCGGTCAGCGCGTGCGAGCCCAAGGCCACCGCCAACGGCAGCGCGTCCGCGGGCTGCCAGGGCATCCTGATGGACAGCCGCCAGGGCTCGGCCGGCAGCGGCGACTTCGACGTGCGCGTGATGCTCTCGGTCGACCTGTTCAAGGACATGCCCGGCGGCGCGCTGCTCGAGAACAGCTACGTCTACCTCTACAACTTCATGGGCGCGGTCGACGCGAAGGCGGATCCCCAGCAGGAGGCGACGGCCGGGTTCGAGGAGTGGATCACCGTGAGCGCGATCCAGCCGCCGGGGCCGAACGGCCAGGTCTCGGCACCCGCGAGCTTCGCGCTGCTGGGCCTGGGTCTGATCGGTTTCGCCGGCCGCCGGCGGCGCGGCGCCTGAGCCGACCCCGACCCTCACGACCCCGGGACGCGTCAGGTCCCGGGCAGCGACGAGCCGGCCGCGAGCCGGCTGTTCTGTGACCGCCGCCGCATGGGGCCCCTGCGCCGGGGACGGTAAGATCCGCGCTCCTCGACTCGGGAGCGGGACCGGCGCCTGCCGAAGGCGCTGCCCGGACACGCGCCGCATGGAAATCACGCGCAGGACGCGCCGCTTCGCGGCGGGCATGCTCGTGCTGTCGCTGCTCGCGCCGGGCGCGGGCGCGGCGGTCAACCAGAGCCCCGAGTCCCACCACGAGTTCTATGAGAACGCCGCGCGCCACTTCAGCGAGGGCGAGCTCGCCGCGGCGGTGATCGAGCTCAAGAACGCGCTGCAGCGCAGCCCCGGGCACGTGCCGTCACGCGTGCTGCTCGGGCGCACGCACCTGCGACTGGGCAACGCGTCCGCCGCCGAGAAGGAGCTGACGCTGGCGCTGCACTACGGCGCCGACGAGACGCTGGTGCTGGTGCCGCTAGGCAACGCACTGCTGCTGCAGCGCAAGCACGAGGCCATCCTGGAGCGCGTACGCAGTCTCGATCCCGTGCTCGACGCCAGCGCCGAGATCCTCTCCATCCGCGGCCAGGCGCTGCTCGAGCTGGGCCGCCTGGACGAGGCCCAGGACGCGTTCCGCTCGGCCTCCTGGGCGGCGCCCGGACACGCCGAGCCCCTGCTGGGGCTCGCCAGCGTGCTCATGGCCCAGCAACGGCCGGACGAGGCGGAGAAGCTGATCGACGAGGCGGCGCGGCACGCGCCGGACGACGAGGAGGTGTGGTTCCGCAAGGCCCAGGTCCGGCTCCTCGCCGGCGACCGGGAACAGGCCGCGCGCCTGCTCGATCGCACCCTGGACCGCAATCCCGCGCACCTGCGCGCGCGGCTGGCGCGGGCGAGCCTGCGCATGCAGCAGGGTGACGCCGAGGGGGCCCGCTCGGACGCCGATCACGTGCTGTCGCTGGTGCCCGAGGACGCCCACGCCGCCCTCCTCTCGGCGCAGGCCAACGCGCGCCTCGGCGACGGAGCGGAGGCGAAGGCGGCGTTCGCGCGCGCGGCGGAGCGGATCGCGCTGATCAACCCGGAGTTCCTGTGGCGGAACCCGGCCGCGCTGAGCCTCGCCGGCAAGATCAGCTTCGTGCAGCGGGACTTCGAGCAGGTCAACCATTACCTCACCCGCTACGTCAGCATCCGTCCCAGGGGCTCGGCCCTGGCGCGCAAGCTCCTCGGCCGCGCGCGCCTCGAGATCGGCGACGCGAAGGGCGCGGCCGACGTCCTGGGCCCGCTGGTGCGCGAGCAGCCGGACGACGTGGAGGCGCTGGTGCTGCTCGGGGATGCGTGGCTCCAGGCCCGCATCTACCTGCAGGCGGCGAGCGTGTTCGAGCGCGCGGTCGAGCTGGCGGCGAACGACCCGAAGGTGCTGACCCGGCTGGCCCTGAGCCGCATGGGAACCGGACGCACGATGGACGCGCTCGCCTCGCTGGAGGAGGCCTTCGCGCTCGATTCCACGAGCCTGCGCACCGGCCTGCTGCTCGCGTTCACCCACCTGCGGCGCGGCGAGGTGGGCGAGGCCGAGCGTACGGCGGCAGCCCTCGTCGAGCGATACCCGGACAATCCGGTGACAGTGAACCTGAACGGGGTGGTGCTGCGCAGCACCGGGCGTACCGCCGCGGCGCGCGATGCGTTCATGCGCGCATGGGAGCTGGACCGCGGCTTCGAGCCGGCGCTGTTCAACCTCGCCGACCTGGAGCTGCGCGCCGGCGACACCGCGGCGGCGGCCCGACACTTCCAGGCCGTCCTCGAGTTCAACCCGCGCTCCGCGAGGGCACTCATCGGGCTGTCGGACATCGAGCGCCAGGAGGGCCGCCCGTTCCAGGCCATCGGCTACCTGAAGAAGGCCATCGCGCTGGCGCCCGACGCGGTGCAGCCCTACGTGCGCCTGATCGATCACCAGCTCGACGCCGACCAGACCGAGGACGCGCTGCGCACCGCGCACGAGCTCGCCGAGCGGCATACGGACGACGCGACGGTGCTGCAGGAGCTCGCCCGCACGCAGCTCGCGACCGGACTGCGATCGGACGCGATGCGCACGCTGCGCGAGGCGTCGCGCTACGCCGGCTATGCGGGTCAGGAGCTGCTGCGCATCGGGCAGCTGCAGATCACCGTGGGCGACTACGAGGGCGCGCGCTGGACGCTGCAGAAGGCACTCGAGACCGACCAGCGCAACGCGGCCAATGCCGCGCTCGCGCGCCTGGACCTGACCTCCGGGAACCTGGCCGGCGCCCTCGAGTTCACCGCGGGCCTGATCGAACGCGAGCCGGACAATCCGGTCGCGCACCTGCTCCACGGCGAGGTGCTGACGCAGCACCGTCGCCTCGACGAGGCCGTCGCCGCCTACGAGCGCTCGCTGCAGCTCGGCCCGACCAGCGACGCCGCGGTCGGCCTGTTCGAGGTGCTGGTCAGCGCCGGCCGGCAGGCGGATGCGTTCGCGCTGCTGGAGCGGTGGGTCGAGGAGCATCCCGGCGACCTCACGGTGAAGCGCGCTCTCGGCCTCGGCTACATCGCCGCCAACCGGATGGAGCCGGCGCAGGCGGTGCACGAGGCGCTCGAGAAGGCGTTGCCGGACGATCCGCTGGTGCTCAACAACCTCGCCCGCATCTACCAGATCACGGGCGACCCGCGGGCTCGCGCGTACGCCGAGCGGGCGGTGGGGATCGCGCCCGAGTGGGCCATCGCCCTCGACACCCTCGGCTGGATACACGTCACCGAGGGTCGCCCGGCCGAAGGCTTGCCGCTGCTGCGCAACGCGCAGGCCCGGGCCGCCCGCAACCCGGTGATCCGCTTCCACCTGGCCACGGCGCTCGGCAAGCTGGGCCGCAACCGCGAGGCGGTCGCCCAGCTCGATCACGTGCTGACCACGGCCGGCACGCCGGACTGGATCGACGAGGTCAAGGCGCTGCGCGAGACGCTCGCCGAGCCCGATTCACGCTAGCGCCGGGCGCGCGGACAGGCCGCGTGCGCCGCCCGGCCACGTACAGGAGGCCCACTCCATGCGTCATCACCGAGCCCCGGTCCTCGCCGCCTGCGTGCTGCTCGGCAGCGTGCTGACCGGCTGCGCGTCCACCACCACCCTCGTCCCGCCGTGCTGCTACCTCGGCGCCGTCACGACCACGCGCCTGGAAACGCTCGAGGCGCGCACCGACGACGGCGCCCGGATCGCCTTCGTCGACGCGCTGCCGGGCTTCCGGCCGCAGGACGGCCTGTTCACGACCCCGCTGCCGTTCGAGGAGGTGCTGCGCGAGGACATCATCTACTCCAGCCTGCAGCCGCTGCTGCCGATCTACGACGCGAACCGCGACGGACGCCTGGAGCGCCCGGAGGTGACCGTGCTGGTGGTCCGGGAAGCCGCGCGCGCGACCGGCACCCCCGTCGAGGCCCTGCTGGCCGCGGGCAACCCGGTGTGGGCGGTGCAGGCCCCGAACGCCGACATCGGCGGACTGATGACGTGGGTCAATGCGCGGCGCGCGAGCATGACGCCCGAGGGACAGGCCGTGTTCCGCGATCTCGAGCGGCTCGGCCTGGACCTGCGCCAGCGCGGCAGCGAGGGCGACGGCCTGCAGCGCGGCGGCGTCCTGATCCGCTGAGCGCCGGTCGCACCGCCGCCGCGCGTCGCAAACCGCGGCGGGAACCCGCGGAGCGCGCCTGCCGGCGTCAGCCCGAGGTGCGCGGGTGCAGGTGCGCGTGCCAGCGCCGTTCCCACACCTTGAAGCCCAGCACGATCAGGAACGTGAGGCAGAGGTAGAACAGCCCCGCGGTGAGAAAGGACTCGAACGGCACGAAGTGCCGCGAGTTCACGATGCGCGCGGCGCCGAACAGGTCGACGATCGTGATGACGCCCGCGACCGCGGTGCCGTGCAGCATGAAGATCACCTCGTTGCCGTAGGCCGGCAGCGCGCGCCGGAACGCGCCGGGCAGCACGATGCGGCGCCGAATGGTCCACGGCGACATGCCGCACGCGCGCGCCGCCTCGATCTCGCCGTGCGGCGTCTGCGCGATGGCCCCGCGCAGGATCTCCGCGGTGTAGGCGCCGGTGTTCAGCGCGAACGCGATCGCCGCGCACCAGTAGGCCTCCTTGAACACCGGCCACAGCAGCGCGCTCTCGCGAACGGCGTCGAACTGCGCCATGCCGTGGTAGAGCATGAAGACCTGCACCAGCAGCGGCGTGCCGCGGAAGAACCAGATGTAGAGCCACGGCAGGCCCCACAGCAGCGGGTTGCGCGACGTGCGAAGCAGCGCCACGGGTAGCGCGATCGCGAGCCCCGACGCCAGCGCGATGACCAGCAGCTGCAGCGTGACCCAGGTTCCCTGCAGGTACAGGGGCAGGTTCTCGGCGACGACCGCGAGATCCATCCGTCAGGCCCGGCGCACGCCGGCGCTGTAGCGCCGGTCCAGCCAGCGCAGGCCGACCTCCGATACGCTGGTGACCGCGAGAAACAGCAGCGCGACCACGAAGTAGAACGTGAAGGGCTCGCGCGTGGCGCCGCCCGCCTGGCCCGCGTTGTAGACCATGTCCTGCAGGCCGATCACCGACACCAGCGCGGTGGTCTTGGCGAGCACCAGCCAGTTGTTGCCGAAGCCCGGCAGCGCGTGGCGCACGCTGGCCGGCAACGTGATGCGCACGAACACCTTGACCGGCGACATGCCGAACGCGTGCCCGGCCTCGATCTCGCCGCGCGGCACCGCGAGGATGGCGCCGCGGAAGGTCTCGGTCATGTACGCGCCGAAGATGAAGCCGATGGTCAGCACGCCGGACACGAAGGGATCGACGTCGACGTAGTCCCAGCCCAGCCGGTCGCCGATCTGGTTGATCATCATCTGGCCGCCGAAGAAGATGAGCGTCATCAGCACCAGGTCCGGGACGCCCCGGATCAGCGTGGTGTACACGCCCGCCAGCAGCCGCGCCGCGCGCCAGGTCGACAGCTTCGCGAGCGCGCCCGCGAGTCCGAGCAGCATCGCGATCAGCAACGACAGGAGCGCGACCTCCAGCGTCAGCAGGAAGCCGTCGAGGATGAACGGCAGGTAGCCGTGCAGGTCGAACATCGCGTGGGCCGGCCCCGCCGGCCTCGGGCCGGCGGGGCGTCACCTTGCTGTCGCGGCGGCGTCAGTCGCCGTAGACGTCGAACTCGAAGTACTTCTTCGCGATCGCGTCGTAGGTGCCGTTGGCCCGGATCGCCGCGATCGCATCGTCGAGCTTCTTCACGAGGTCCGTGTCGCCCTTGCGCACCGCGATCCCGGCGCCGTCGCCAAAGTACTTCTTCGTCGTGTAGCCGGGGCCCACGAACTCCCAGCCCTGGCCCTTGTCCGTGTCCAGGAAGCCCTCCTTCATCGCCACCGAGTCCGCCAGCAGCAGGTCGAGCCGCCCCGCGACGGCGTCCAGGTAGGCCTCGTCCTGGGTGCCGTAACGCTTGATGTCCACCGCGTCGCCGAACTCCTCGGTGATGAAGTTGTCGTGGGTGGTCGCGCGCTGCACGCCGACGGTCTTGCCGGCAAGGCCTTCCTTGCTGATCGAGATGCCCGAGCCCTTCTTCGCCGCGAACTTCGCCGGCGTCTGGTAGTACTTGCCGCTGAACGCGACCTTCTTCTTGCGCTCCTCGGTGATGGACATGGACGCGATGATGGCGTCGTACTTGCGCGCGAGCAGCGCGGGGATGATGCCGTCCCAGTCCTGCTGCACCAGCGTGCACTCGGCGCCCATCTCGGCGCACAGCGCGTTGGCGATGTCGATGTCGAAGCCCACCAGCTTGCCGTCGGCGGTCACCGAGCTGAACGGCGGGTAGGCGCCCTCGACGCCGATGCGCAGCTTCTTCCAGTCCTTCGCGGTCGCCGGGCCGGCGAACGCCAGCAGCGCGGCGCACAGGATCAGGGTGTACTTCTTCATGCTTCTCTCTCCTCGATCGGACCGGTATTACGCGAATGAATCCAGGGCCGCACCCCTACTTGAGATTGCCGGCCAGGAACTGCCTGAAGCGCTCCGAGCTCGGATGCTCGAAGACCCGCGCCGGGTCGCCGTCCTCCTCCACCCGACCCTCGTGCAGGAACAGCACCCGCGAGGACACCTCGCGGGCGAAGCCCATCTCATGGGTGACCACGAGCATGGTTCGCCCCTCCTCCGCCAGCGAGCGCATGACCTTCAGAACCTCGCCGACCAGCTCCGGGTCCAGCGCCGAGGTGGGCTCGTCGAACAGCATCAGCTCGGGCTCCATCGCCAGCGCGCGGGCGATCGCGGCACGCTGCTGCTGGCCTCCGGACAGGTGCGCGGGATAGTAGTCGCGACGCTCGTACAGACCCACCCGCTCCAGCGTCGCGTGCGCGCGCTCGCGCGCCTCGTGCCGCGTCAGGCCGAGCACCTGCACCGGCGCCTCGGTGACGTTCTGCTCCACGGTCATGTGCGACCACAGGTTGAACTGCTGGAACACCATGCCGAGGCGCGCCCGGATGCGCTGCACCTGCTTCGGGTCCTCGGGCCGGCGCCCCGCGCCGCCCTCGCGCATCCGGATCAGCTCGCCCTTGACGCTGACCCGGCCCTCGTCGGGCGTCTCGAGCAGGTTGATGCAGCGCAGGAACGTGCTCTTGCCGGAGCCGCTGCTGCCGAGGATCGAGACCACGTCCTGCTCGCGCGCCTCGAGCGAGATGCCTTTCAGGACCTCGACGCTGCCGAAGCGCTTGTGGATGCCCTCCACCGCGAGGGCGGGAACCGTCGCGTTCATGCTGCCGCCCCGGGCGCCGTGTGATGGCCGAACCGTAGCGGCAGGGGCCGCGGATGGCAATCAGTCTTCGCGCGTGGCGCGCGATCAATCGTCCCGCCCGACGCGCGCTCAGTCGGTCAGCAGCGCGCCGGCGCGGCGGTGCGCCAGCGGCGCGGCTCCGGCCACCTTGACCAGCACGTCACCGGGGCGTGCGATGCGCTGGTCGGTGCGCGCGAACACGATGCCGCCGGCGCTCGCCTCGACCGGAGTGCGGGCGCCCGGCCCCTGCGGGTCCAGCGGATCGGCGAGCTCCGCGACCACGTCCCCGGCGTGCACCGTCGCGCCGACGCCGGCGAGGCGCGCGACGACCCCGGCCCGCGGCGCGCGCACCATGTCCACGCCCTCCAGCGGCGTCGCGTCGCGCACCGGCTCCGGCAGCGGGCCGGGATCGCCGGCGATCACCCCGCGACGCTGCAGGAAGCGGAACAGATTGCCGGCATCGCGCCCGGCGACCTCATCGTCCACGTCCATCAGCCCGCGAAGCTCCACCGTGGCCGCGAGGCAGGACAGCGGCAGCGGATGCCCGGGGAAGCGCCGCGCCAGCAACCACCACGGCGCGGACAGCGCCTCGTCGAACGGGTGCCCGCCGGACTCCTCGGCGAGCAGCGTGACGGCGGCTTCCAGCCCGGCGCTCAGGTCCGCGGCCTGCGGCCACAGCGGCGTGCCCAGGTACACGTGCAGCAACGCCTCCTCGTCGCAGTGCAGGTCCAGCGCGATGTCGGCGTCCAGCGCGAGGCCGAGCAGGGTGTGGCGCAGCCACTGGGTCTCGTCCACGGGCGCCCGCTCCGCGAGCGCGCCGGCCAGCGCGTCGCGCACCGCGGCCACGTTGGACGCCGCGTCCGCCCCGAGCCGCCCCGCCAGGCGCTCGGCCGCCGGCGCGACGAGGTCCGGAAACAGGCGGTTGTAGTTGCCGGCGCCGGTCAGCGCGTGACGTCCCAGGACCCGGCCCGACACGTTCTGCGCGAGCCCGAGCGGGTTCGCGACCGGCACCAGCACCAGCTCGCCGGTCACCGCGCCCGGCGCCGCCTCGAGCAGCGAGCGCAGCCGGTCCAGCACCAGCATCCCCGGGATCTCGTCGGCGTGCAGCGACGCCTGCAGGTAGGCCTTCGGACGCGCACCCGGCGCACCGTAGCGAACCACCGTGAGGTGGCTCTGCGTGCCGGGCGAGGTGCACGGCATGCTCAGGCGCTCGACGCGGCCGGCGGGACGGGATGGGCTGGGCACGGCGGTCCCCTGCAGCTCGCTCGGGGCCGCGGCGGGAGCGCCGCGGCCGAGCCGCTAGAATACGCCGCCCCCTGCCGACCCGGACAGACCGCGAGGACCCCGCACCATGAGCCGACCCCGCTTCGAGGGCACCGACACCTACGTCGCCACCGACGACCTGATGCTGGCGGTCAACGCGGCCATCACGCTGGGCCGGCCGCTGCTGGTCAAGGGCGAGCCCGGAACGGGCAAGACCATGCTCGCCGAGGAGGTGGCGCGCGCGCTGGGCGCGCCACTGATCCCGTGGCACATCAAGTCCACCACGCGCGCCCAGCAGGGGCTCTACGAGTACGACGCGGTGGCGCGCCTTCGCGACTCCCAGCTCGGCGACGAGCGGGTGCACGACATCGCGAACTACATCGTGCCCGGAAAGCTCTGGCAGGCCTTCGCCGCGGAGCAGCGCCCGGTGCTGCTGATCGACGAGATCGACAAGGCGGACATCGAGTTCCCGAACGATCTGCTGCAGGAGCTCGACCGCATGGAGTTCCACGTCTACGAGACGCGCGAGGTGATCAAGGCGGAGCAGCGCCCCATCGTGTTCATCACCAGCAACAACGAGAAGGAGCTGCCGGACGCGTTCCTGCGCCGCTGCTTCTTCCACTACATCCGCTTCCCGGACACCGAGACCATGCAGCGCATCGTGGACGTGCACTTCCCGGGGCTGAAGAAGTCGCTGCTGGACGAGAGCCTGCGCGTGTTCTTCGAGCTGCGCGAGGTGCCGGGCCTGAAGAAGAAGCCGTCCACCTCGGAGCTGCTGGACTGGATCAAGCTGCTCGTGGCCGAGGACATCCCGCCGGAGGCCCTGCGCAGCGACGACCCGCGCAGCGTGATCCCGCCGCTGCACGGCGCGTTGCTCAAGAACGAGCAGGACGTGCACCTTTTCGAGCGCCTGGTGTTCCTGAACCGCCGACAGGGCGGGTGACCGGGCGCCCGGTCGATCTCGCCCCGCTGGCGCACGGACCCGGAGGTTGCGGAGGATGCGCAGAGGGAACGTGTTGCGAGTCGCGAGACCGCGGTCGTCCATGACCCGTGCCGTGACTGCGCGCCCCCGGCCGCCCGTGCGCGGCACACGTCCCTCCCGCACCTGTTGCGCCTCACGCGAGCACCGCGGTGATTCGGTGGCGCTGAACGAAAGCAGGTCGCCGACATGCTGATACCTTTCTTCTTCCGCCTTCGCGAGGCCGGCGTCCCCGCCAGCATCACCGAGTACCTGACGCTGCTCGACGCGATCCGCGAGCACGTCGCCGGCTATGACGTCGAGGATTTCTACTTCCTGGCGCGCGCGTCCCTGGTGAAGGACGAGCGGCACTTCGATCGTTTCGACCGGGTGTTCGCCGAGCACTTCGAGGGAGTGGAGTCGCTGTTCGCGGCACTCACCGGCGAGGCGCTGCCCGAGGAGTGGCTGCGCAAGCAGGCAGAGCGCTCGCTGAGCGACGAGGAGAAGGCGCGCATCGAGGCGCTGGGCGGCTGGCAGAAGCTGATGGAGACGCTGCGCAAGCGCCTCGAGGAGCAGAAGAAGCGCCACCAGGGCGGCAACAAGATGATCGGCACCGCCGGCACCTCGCCTTTCGGCGCGTGGGGCTACAACCCGGAAGGCGTGCGCATCGGGCAGGACGAGTCGCGCCATCGCCGCGCGGTGAAGGTGTGGGACCGGCGCGAGTACCGCAACCTGGACGACACCGTGGAGCTTGGCACGCGCAACATCAAGCTGGCCCTGCGCCGGCTGCGCGAGTTCGCGCGCGAGGGCGCCCACGAGGAGCTGGATCTCGACGACACCATCCGGGCCACGGCGCGCAACGCCGGCTGGCTCGACGTGAAGATGGTCCCGGAGCGCCACAACGCGGTGAAGGTGCTGCTGTTCCTCGACGTGGGCGGGTCCATGAACGACCACGTGCGTCTGTGCGAGGAGCTGTTCTCGGCGGCACGCGCCGAGTTCCGCCACCTCGAGTACCACTACTTCCACAACTTCGTCTACGAATCCGTGTGGAAGGACAACCGCCGCCGCCACGCGCAGCGTATCCCGACCGTGGAGGTGCTGCGCACCTACGGGCACGACCACAAGCTGATCGTCGTCGGCGATGCGACCATGAGCCCCTACGAGATCCTGCAGCCGGGCGGCAGCGTGGAGCACTGGAACGAGGAGCCGGGCGCGGTCTGGCTGAAGCGCCTGCTGGCGACCTACCCGAAAGCGGCGTGGCTGAATCCCGAGCCCGTCCGGCGCTGGGAGCACACCCCCAGCATCCGGATCACCCGCGAGCTGATGGAGGAGCGGATGTACCCGCTCACGCTGGAGGGGCTGGACCGGGCGATGCGGGAGCTGCGCTGAG
>CBDUCN010000140.1:0-12249 GCA_965365655.1 uncultured Gammaproteobacteria bacterium
CGCGTCGCGGTGGACCGACCGGGGGCGCACACGCCGCCGCGCTCCGCGGCGGCCCTCACAGCGGCCCTCACAGCGGCCGTCACAGCGGCTTGATCAGCACCTTCGACCGCCGCTGCCAGTTGTAGAGCGCGCGCCGCTCCACCGGCAGCGACTCCACGTCGGTCTCCTCGAAGCCGCGCTCGCGGAACCAGTGCGTGGTCTGGGTCGTGAGCACGAACAGGCGGGTGGCGCCGATGCGCCGCGCCTCGCTCTCGATGGCCCCCAGCAGCTTGTCGCCGCGCCCGGAGTCGCGGTAGTCGTCGCGCACCGCGAGGCACGCGAGCTCGACCACCGCCTCGTCGCGGAACGGGTGCGCGGCGGCGCACGCGACGATGGCGCCGTCGCGCTGCTCGACGAAGTAGTCGCCGATCGTGCGCTCGATGTCGGGCCGCGAGCGGCGCACCAGCACGCCGTCGCGCTCGAGCGGCTCGATCAGCTCCAGGATGCCGCCCACGTCCTCGATGCTCGCGCGGCGCACGTCGTCGTACGCGTCGGCGTTGATCAGGGTCCCCACGCCGTCGCGGGAATAGAGCTCCAGCGCCAGCGCGCCGCGCCGGCGCGCGTCCAGCAGGTGCACGCGCTTCACGCCGTGGTGACACGCGTGCAGCGCGGCCTCCAGGCGTCCGAGCGTCTCGGGCGGCACGTCGCCGCGGGCCTGCATGGCCGCGTGGTGCCGCGCCGCCTCGGCGAGCCCCATGTCGCCGACGCGCTTGCCGCCCGCGTTCCTGAGCACGGCGTCGTCGCCCAGGAACATCAGCTTGTGGGCGCGCAGCGCCACCGCGAGCGCGGTGGCCACGCCCTCGCCGAGCAGGTTGAAGGTCTCGCCGGTCGGCGAGTAGCCGATCGGCGGCACCAGCACGACCGCGCCGCCTTCCAGCGCGCCGTGGATGGCCTCCGAGTCCACCCGCCGCACGTTGCCGGTGTACCCGTAGTCCACCCCGTCGAGGATGCCCAGCGGGCGCGCGACGAGCACGTTGCCGCTGACCACGCGGATGCGTGCGCCCTGCATCGGGGAGTTCGCGAGGCCCATGGACAGGCGCGCCTGCAGCTCGGTCGTGACCTCCGCGGCGGCGTCGCACACCGCGCTCATCATCGCCGCGTCGGTGACGCGCAGGCCCGCCTCCACCCGGCTCTCGAGCCCGCGCTCGACGAGACGGCGCTCGATCTGCGGCCGGATCCCCGGCACCAGCACCAGGCGCACGCCCAGCGCGTGCAGCAGCGCGACGTCGTGCACGAACTCCGCGGCGTCCCCGCGCAGCATGATCTCGCCGGCGAAGTGGACGACGATGCAGCGTGAGCGGTGCGCGTTGAAGTACGGCGCGGCGCTGCGGAACCAGTCCAGGAAGCGGTCGGCGTCGGCGGGGTGCTGGTCGGTCATCGGCGGGGAAGGACCGCGGGGCGGCCGGCCAGGGCGGCGGGAGCGGACGATGATAGGGCGCGCGAAGGCGCGTGCACAATGCGCCGGCGCGGCCGTCAGCGTTCGCGCGCGAGATCGCGCTGCGTGCGATCCAGCGCCTCGCGCGCCCGCGCCACCAGCTCGTCGACCTCGTCGCGCGTGATCACCAGCGGCGGCGCGAGGATCATCACGTCGCCGACCGCGCGCATCACCAGGCCCGCGTCGAACGAGTGGTCGCGGCACAGGGTGCCGACGCGGCCCTCGTCCGGGAACGGCGTGCGGCGCGCCTTGTCGAACGCGAGCGCGACACGGGCCACCAGGCCCACGCCGCGCACCTCACCGACCAGCGGGTGCTCCTCCAGCGTCGCGAGGCGGCGCTGGAAGTACGGGCCGATGTCGTCGTGCACCCGCTCGACCACGCCCTCGCGGCGCATGATGCGGATGGTCTCCGCGGCCACCGCCGCGCACACCGGGTGGCCCGACGCGGTGAAGCCGTGGTGGAACTCGCCGCCTTCGCCGATCAGCGTGTCCGCGACCCGGTCCCCGAGCACCACGCCGCCGATGGGCAGGTAGCCCGACGACAGGCCCTTCGCGATGGACATCAGGTCCGGCGCGAGCCCGTAGTGCTCGGCGCCGAACCAGGTGCCGAGACGGCCGAATCCGCAGATCACCTCGTCCAGCGCGAGCAGCACCCCGAAGCGCTCGCACACGCGGCGCACCTCGGGCCAGTAGCTCTGCGGCGGCACGATCACGCCGCCGGCGCCCTGGATCGGCTCGGCGATGAACGCGGCCACGCGCTCGGGCCCGAGCGCCTCGATGCGCGCCGCGAGCCAGCCCGCCGCCTTCAGCCCGAACGCCTCGCGGTCCATGTTTCCGCCGAGCGCGAACCAGTCCGGGCGCTCGACGTGCTCGATGTCCGGCACCGCGCCGCCGAGCTGCGCGTGCATCGGCGCCATGCCGCCCAGCGACGCGCCGGCCACGGTGCTGCCGTGGTACGCGTTGCGCCGGCTGATCACGACGCGCCGTCCGGGCTGGCCCTCGAGCTGCCAGTAGCGCCGGATCACCCGCAGCATCGTGTCGTTGGCCTCGGAGCCCGAGTTCGTGAAGAACACGCGGCTCATGCCCGCCGGCGCGACCTCGGCGATCAGGCCCGCGAGCTCGACCGCCGGCGGGTGGGTGCTCTGGAAGAAGTTGTTGTAGTACGGCAGCTCGCGCATCTGCGACGCCGCCGCGTCGATCAGCTCCTCGCGCCCGTAGCCGAGGTTCACGCACCACAGCCCCGCCATGCCGTCGAGGATGCGGTGGCCGTCGGAGTCCTCCAGCCACACGCCGTGCGCGCGCACGATGATGCGGCTGCCGCGCGCCGCGAGCGCCTGGAAATCGGTGAACGGATGCAGGTGGTGCGCGGCGTCCAGCGCGCGCCACTCGTCCGTGGTGCGCGACCGGGTCACACGTTCAGCAGAAGGTACTCCCGCTCCCAGGACGAGATCACGTTCTGGTACGCGGACAGCTCCTGCTCCTTCACCGCACGGTAGGCCTGCACGAAGCGGGGTCCGAGCAGATCCACCAGCGCCGTGGCGCCGTCGAGCAGCGACAGCGACGCCTCCAGGCTGCGCGGCAGCGCGTAGTCCAGGTCGTACGCGCTGCCCTCCACCGGCGGCGTCGGCTCGAGCCCCTCCAGCATTCCGAGGTAGCCGCACGCGAGCGACGCCGCGACCGCGAGATACGGGTTCGCATCCGCGCCGGCGACGCGGTTCTCCACCCGCGTCGCTTCGGGCGACGACACGGGCACGCGAAGGCCCGCGGTGCGGTTGTCGTGCCCCCACTGCACGTTGATCGGGGCGGCGAAGTGGCGCTTGATGCGTCGATACGAGTTGACGTTCGGTGCGAGCATGCTCATCGCCGCGGGCAGGTACTTCTGCAGACCCGCCACGTGCGCCATGAACAGCGGCGTGAAGCTGCCGTCGGGATCGCGGAACACGTTGCGCCCGTCGTCGCCCACCACGCTCTGGTGGAGGTGCATCGCGCTGCCCGGCTCGCGCTCCATCGGCTTGGCCATGAACGTCGCGTACATCTCGCGGCGAAGCGCCGCCTCGCGCACCGTACGCTTGACGAGGAAGGCCTGGTCCGCGAGCTCGAGCGGCTCGCCGTGCACCAGGTTGAACTCGAGCTGCGCGGCGCCGGACTCGTGGATCAGGGTGTCCAGCTCGATGGTCTGCGCCTCGCAGTGGTCGTAGATGTCCTCGATCAGCGGGTCGAACTCGTTCAGCGCGTCGATGCCGTAGGACTGGCGGCCGATCTCGGCGCGCCCCGAGCGGCCGACCGGCGGCTCCAGCGGGTAGTCCGGATCGCGGTTCGGCTTCACCAGGTAGAACTCGAGCTCCGGCGCGACCACCGGGCGCCATCCACGCTCCGCGTAGGCGGCCAGCACGCGGCGCAGGACCTGGCGCGGCGAGGCCTCCACCGGCGTGCCGTCGGCGTGGAAGCAGTCGTGGATGATCTGCGCGGTGGGTTCCGCCGCCCACGGCACGCGGCGGATCGTGTTCGCGTCGCCGCGCGCCCACATGTCGCGATCCGACGGGTGGATCGCGCTCATGTCGCCGGGGTAGTCGCCGGTCACGGTCTGCAGGATCAGCGCCTCGGGCAGGCGCATGCCGCGGTCCTGCAGGTACTTGTCGGCGGGCATGATCTTGCCGCGCGCGATGCCGGCCATGTCCGGCATCAGCGCTTCCACCTCGCTGATGCGGTTCTCGCTACACCACGCGGCGATGTCGCTCATCGCGTCCTCCCGCCGCATGGCGCCTGCACGCGTCGCCGAAGTCGGCGTACAGCGCGCGCGAGAACGGGTTGTCCAGCACCCGCCATTCCGGGTGCCACTGCACGCCGAGCAGGTAGCCGCCGCCGTCGAGGCGGAACCCCTCCACCAGCCCGTCCGGCGCGGTGGCCTCGACCGCGAGCGATGCGGCGAGCCGGGCCACGCCCTGCGCGTGCAGCGAGTTGACCTCGACGCGGGCGCTGCCCGCGAGCGCCGCGAGGCGTCCTCCGGGAGCGAGGTCCACGGCGTGAGCCGGGCCGTACTGGCGCTCCAGCGGCGCGTCGTGGTCCTCGCGGTGGTCGAGCATTCCCGGCACGTCCTGCACGTTCTGGTGCAGGGTGCCGCCGAGCGCGACGTTCACCTCCTGGAACCCCCGGCACACCGCGAGCACCGGAAGCCCGCGCTCGACGGCCTCGCGGATCAGCGGCAGCGTGGTGCGGTCGCGGTGCGGATCGGCGGCGGTGCCGGGCCGGCTCGCCGGGCCGCCGTAGCGCGCCGGCTCCACGTTCGACGGGCTGCCGGTGAGCATCAGCCCGTCGACCCGGCCGAGCAGCCCCCTCAGCACCCCGGCGTCGCCCAGCGCGGGCACCAGCAGCGGAGTCACGCCGGCCGCGAGGGCCAGCGCAGCGACGTACTTCTCTCCGACCGCATGGAACGGGTGCGGCGCGATGAACTTGCGGCAGGCGGGAACGGCCACCAGCGGCGGCGGCGCG
Source organism: uncultured Gammaproteobacteria bacterium (assembly GCA_965365655.1). Classification (GTDB taxonomy): domain Bacteria; phylum Pseudomonadota; class Gammaproteobacteria; order HK1; family HK1; genus JBFHNV01. The sequence continues at coordinate 4,964 of CBDUCN010000140.1, forward strand.
GACTCGGGACGGGAGCGGCGTGCGGGGGTCATCACGACGCGGCGACGATACTCCGGCACACCGACGTTGGCCAGCGAGCGCGCGCCCCGCGGCGGCGACGGGCCGGGGCCGCCGCGGGGCGCCTTCCCTGGCCTTTTACGGGGCCTGCCTCTACTCTTTCGGGCTCGCGCGAGCGCGCGCATCCACCGTCCCGTCCACGAGTCGAGAGCCGCCATGTCCGAGCCCCGTGACCTGAACCGCTACAGCCGCCGCATCACCCAGCCGAAGAGCCAGGGCGCCTCCCAGGCGCAGCTCTACGCCACCGGCTTCACCGACGAGGACTTCGCGAAGGCGCAGGTCGGCATCTCGAGCGTCTGGTACGAGGGCAACAACTGCAACATGCACCTGCTCGATCTCGCCGCGAAGGTGAAGGAGGGCGTGCAGGCCGCGGGGCTGAAGGGCTTGCGCTTCAACACCGTGGGCGTGAGCGACGGCATCTCGATGGGCACCGAGGGCATGTGCTTCTCGCTGCAGTCGCGCGACCTGATCGCCGACTCGATCGAGACCGTGACCCGCGCCCAGTGGTACGACGCGAACATCTCCATCCCCGGCTGCGACAAGAACATGCCCGGCGTGATGATGGCGATGGGGCGCATCAACCGCCCGTCGCTGATGGTCTACGGCGGCTCCATCCGGCCCGGGCACGTCGGCGACATCCCGGTGGACATCGTGTCGGCGTTCCAGAGCTACGGGCAGTACCTCGCCGGCAGCATCGACGAGGACGAGCGCAAGGCCATCGTGCGCAACGCCTGTCCCGGCCCCGGCGGCTGCGGCGGCATGTACACCGCGAACACGATGGCCACCGCGATCGAGGCGATGGGCATGTCGCTGCCCTACAGCTCGTCGACGCCGGCCACCCACCCGCGCAAGCTCGAGGAGTGCTTCGCCGCCGGCGCAGCGATCCGCAACCTGCTCGAGCGCGACCTGAAGCCGCGCGACATCATGACTCGCGACGCCTTCGAGAATGCGATGGTGATGGTGATGGCACTCGGCGGCTCCACCAACGCGGTGCTGCACCTGATCGCGATGGCACGCTCGGTCGACGTGGACCTGACCATCGACGATTTCCAGAAGGTGAGCGACCGCGTGCCCTTCATCGCCGACCTGAAGCCCAGCGGCAAGTACGTGATGGAGGACGTGCACAACATCGGCGGCATCCCGGCGGTGATGAAGTACATGATGCGCGAGGGCTTCATCAACGGCGAGTGCATGACGGTCACCGGCAAGACCCTCGCCGAGAACCTCGCCGACGTGCCGGACATGGCCGACGGCCAGAAGGTGATCTACCCGCTGGACGCGCCGATCAAGGCCAGCGGCCACCTGCGCATCCTGCGCGGCAACCTCGCGCCGGGCGGCGCGGTCGCGAAGATCACCGGCAAGGAGGGGCTTCGCTTCGAGGGTCCGGCCAAGGTGTTCGACGGCGAGGAGGACATGCTCGCCGCGCTCGAGCGCGGCGAGATCGAGAAGGGGCAGGTGATCGTGATCCGCTACGAGGGTCCGAAGGGCGGGCCCGGGATGCCGGAGATGCTCACGCCCACGTCGGCCATCATGGGCGCGGGGCTCGGCAACGACGTCGCGATGATCACCGACGGGCGCTTCTCCGGCGGCTCGCACGGCTTCATCATGGGCCACGTGGTGCCGGAGGCGCAGGAGGGCGGACCCATCGCGCTGATCCGCGACGGCGACGTGGTCACGATCGACGCCGAGGCGAACACGCTGTCGGTGGCGGTGGACGACGCGGAGATGGACGCGCGCCGCGCCGCGTGGACCATGCCGCCGTACAAGGAGACGCGCGGCACGCTGCGCAAGTACATCAAGTGCGTCACCGACGCGTCGCACGGCTGCGTGACCGACGAGTGAGCGACATGTTCCACGAGGTGCGCGGCGACGGCACGGCGGCGCGCGCGCCGCTGCTGGTCTTCGTGCACGGCTTCTCGTGCGACCACACGGACTGGGAGGCGCAGGTCTCGCACTTCGAGGGCCGCCACCGCTGCGTCAGCGTGGACCTCCCGGGTCACGGGCGCACGCCCGCCGGCGGGCGGCCGGTCGGCATCGAGCGCTTCGTCGACGAGGTGGTGGCGCTGGTGGAGCCGATGACCCGGCACGCGCCCGCCGTGCTGCTCGGTCACAGCATGGGCTGCCGGGTCGCGATCGCCGCGGCCGGCCGCCTCGGCGGGCGTGCCGCCGGGGTCGTGCCGATCGACGGCAGCTGCTTCGCCGACGGCGACCCCGAGGCCGCGCGCGCCGCGATGGCGGCGAAGGTCGCGGACGCGGGCTTCCACGCGGTCGCGCAGGGCATGTTCGCGCAGATGTTCACCGCCGACAGCCCGAAGGACTTCGCGGACGCGGTGATGCGCCGCGCGCTCGCGATGGACCCGGCCGACGGCGGCGCGCTGCTGGCCGACATGGTGGCCTGGGACGCGGCGCACTCGGCGGCGATGCTGGACGCGGTGCGGGTGCCGCTGATGGCGATCCAGTCGACGGCGGTGGACGCCCGGCGCCGGCGCACCGTCCTCGCGCCCGGCGAAGGCAGCCCGTGGACCGACGCCGTCGCGGCGCGCGTGCCCGGCGCGCGCATCGAGCTGATCCCGGGGGTCGGGCACTTCACGATGAACGAGGCGCCGCAGCGCGTGAACGCGCTGGTCGAGGACTTCCTCGCGAGCCTCGACGCGCGCGCCGCGAATGTCCGCTGACAGCGCGCTCAGCCGGGACGAGCGCGATGACCTCGCGCGCCACCTGCGCGACGCGCTGGCGGCGCTGGAAGGCGAGATCGCGGCGCTGGAGGAGCGCACCCGCCCGGTGTCGCCGGACAACGCGATCGGACGCCTCAGCAGGCTGGAGGCGATGAGCGAGAAGAGCGTGGGCGAGGCGTCGCTGCGCTCGGCGCGCACGCGTGTGCAGGGGATCCGGCGCGCGCTCGCCCGGGTCGGTGAGGACGACTTCGGGCTGTGCGACGAGTGCGCGGAGCCCATTCCGCTCGCGCGCCTGAAGTCGATGCCCGGCACCCGGACGTGCGTGCGCTGCGCCGAGCAGGCGGGCGGCTGACGCCGGCCGCACGCGCCGCCGCCGCGACGCTGCTGCTGGCGCTGGCGGCGCCGGCGACGCCCGCCGGAGAAGCGGCCGCGCGCGCGCCGGAGCTCGCCTGGCGGGTGGCCGCCGTGCACCCGCACGATCCGGACGCGTTCACCCAGGGCCTGCTGCTGCACGGTGGCCTGCTCTACGAGAGCACCGGCCTGCGGGGGCGGTCGTCGGTGCGCGCCGTGGATCCGGCGAGCGGGCGCGTGCTGCGCGAGCGCCGGCTCTCGCCGGCGCACTTCGGCGAGGGGCTGGCACGCGTGGGCGAGCGCCTGTACCAGCTGACCTGGCAGGCCGGCGAGGGCTTCGTCTGGTCCCTGCCCGACCTCGAGCGGGTCGGCGGCTTCCGCTACCCGGGCGAGGGCTGGGGCCTCGCGTCGGACGGCGAGCGGCTGTGGATGAGCGACGGCAGCGATCGCCTGCGCGTGATGGACCCGCGGGACCTGCGCGAGCGCCGGCGGGTCGCGGTGCACGACGCGGGCGCGCCGGTGACGCGTCTGAACGAGCTGGAGTTCGCCGGCGGGGCGCTGTTCGCGAACGTCTGGCGCACCGATCGCATCGCGCGCATCGATCCGGACAGCGGACGCGTCACCGGCTGGCTGGACCTCACGGGCCTGCTCGGGCCGCTGGCCGGGCCGCGGGTGGACGTGCTCAACGGCATCGCGTTCGATCCGCGCACGCGCCGGCTGTGGGTGACGGGCAAGCTGTGGCCGCGCATCTTCGAGCTCGAGGTGGACGGGCTGTAGTCGACGCCGGGATTCGTCCGGCTGACGAATCCCGGCTTGCCGCAGACGCGGTCTCCGGCTTGCTCCATGAAACCAGGCACTTGCGTGCTCGTTTCATGCCGGGACGTCCGTATGCCGGAGCGAGACCGTCGAGGCGTCGCGTGTTTCTGCAGCCTGGCGCCGCGGCACCGCGAGGCCGGCGCCACCGTGAGCCGTGCGGCCGACAGTAAGATGGGTCGGCATTCGCCCCGGAGCCCGCCTCTTGACCATCCGCGTCGCCATCAACCACCGCACCGAGTACCGCTTCGACCGCACCGTGGCGGTGGCGCCGCACGTGGTCCGGCTGCGCCCGGCGCCGCACACCCGCACGCCGGTGCACCGCTACTCGCTGAAGGTGGAGCCGGGCGAGCACTTCGTGAACTGGCAGCAGGATCCGTTCGGCAACTACCTCGCGCGCTTCGTGTTCCCCGAGCGCACGCGCCACCTCGTCTTCGAGGTCGACCTGGTGGCCGACATGACGGTGGTCAACCCGTTCGACTTCTTCCTCGAGGAGCACGCCGAACGCTTTCCGTTCCGCTACGACGCGCAGCTCGCGCGCGACCTCGCGCCGTACCTGGAGGTGCGCGAGAGCGGCTCGCTGCTTGAGGCCTGGATGCAGGGGCTGGACCTCGTGACTCCGCGCCCGACCGTGGACTTCCTGGTCGAGGTGAACCAGCGCCTGCAGGGTGACATCGAGTACAGCGTGCGCATGGAGCCCGGCGTGCAGACCTGCGAGCAGACGCTGGAGCGGCGCATCGGGTCGTGCCGCGACACCGGCTGGCTGCTGGTGCAGGCGCTGCGCCGCTCGGGGCTCGCGGCGCGCTTCGTGTCCGGCTACCTGGTGCAGCTCGCGCCGGACCAGAAGTCGCTGGACGGTCCGTCGGGCCCTGAGCAGGACTTCACCGACCTGCACGCGTGGGCCGAGGTGTACCTGCCCGGCGCCGGCTGGGTCGGGCTGGACCCCACGTCCGGGCTGTTCGCCGGCGAGGGTCACATTCCGCTCGCGTGCACCCCGGATCCGGCGAGCGCGGCGCCGGTGACCGGCGCGACGGATCCCTGCGAGGTCGAGTTCCACTTCCACAACCGCGTGACCCGCGTGCACGAGGACCCGCGCGTGACGCGCCCGGTGAGCGACGCCGACTGGGCGCAGGCGCTCGCGCTGGGCGACGTCATCGACGCGCGGCTGGAGGCCGGCGACGTGCGCCTGACCCAGGGCGGCGAGCCGACCTTCGTCAGCGTGGACGACATGGACGGCGCCGAGTGGACCATCGCCGCGCTGGGCGAGAACAAGCGCCGGCTCGCCGGCGCGCTGATCCGTCGCCTCGGCGAGCGCTTCGCCCCCGGGCGCGTGCTGCACTACGGGCAGGGCAAGTGGTATCCGGGCGAGCCGCTGCCGCGCTGGACGCTCACCTGCCTGTGGCGCACCGACGGCGTGCCGGTGTGGCGCGATCCGGAGCGCCTCGCCGCGCCCGGCGACGCCGGCGCGCACACGGTGGCCGAAGGGCGGCGCTTCCTGGAGACGCTCGCGGCGCGCCTCGCGGTGCCGGCGGACCACATCGTCAACGCGTACGAGGACGCGGCCCAGCTGCTGCTGCAGGAGGGGCGCCTGCCGCCGGGCGAGGATCCGATGAAGGCGAACCTGGACGACGGGCTGGATCGGCGGCGCCTCGCGGCGCGCCTCGGCGAGGGCCTCGCCAGCGTGCGCGGCCACGTGCTGCCGCTCGCGTTCGACGCCGGGCGGCGCGGCGGCAGCCCGTGGCGCTCCACACGCTGGCGCCTGCGCCGCGAGCGCCTGTACCTGCTGCCGGGCGATTCGCCGCTGGGGCTGCGCCTGCCGCTGGCGAGCCTGGAGCCTCCGGACGAGGAGCCGGAGCCGGCGCCCGATCCGTTCGCCGAGCGCGCGCCGCTGGAGCTGCGCTACGGGCCCGCGGCGTGGCCGCCGGCCCCGGAGCCGGTGGCCGAGCAGCATCGCGGCGACGCCGGGCACATGACGACGGCGCTGTGCGTGGAGGTCCGCGAGGGTCTCATCCACGTGTTCCTGCCGCCGCTGACCCACCTCGAGCACTTCCTGGACCTGCTGGCCGCGGTGGAGGAGACCGCCGCGGAGTTGCGCGTCGCGGTGGTGCTGGAGGGCTACGAGCCGCCGCCCGACCCGCGCCTTCGCAAGCTGCAGGTGACGCCGGACCCCGGCGTCATCGAGGTCAACATCCATCCCGCGTCGTCGTGGCGCGAGCTGGTGGACAACACCGAGGCGCTGTACGAGGACGCGCGCCAGACCCGGCTGGGGACCGAGAAGTTCATGCTCGACGGCCGCCACACCGGCACCGGCGGCGGCAACCACGTGACGCTGGGCGCGGCGCGCCCCGCGGACAGCCCGATGCTGCGCCGGCCGGACCTGCTGGCGAGCCTGGTGCTGTACTGGCAGCACCATCCGAGCCTGTCCTACCTGTTCTCCGGCGCCTTCATCGGACCGACCAGCCAGGCGCCGCGCGTGGACGAGGCGCGCCACGAGAGCCTGTACGAGCTGGAGATCGCGCTGCAGCAGCTCGAACGCGCGGGCCCGTCGCCGCCGCCGTGGGTGGTGGACCGGGCGCTGCGCCACCTGCTGGTGGATCTGACCGGCAACACCCACCGCGCCGAGTTCTGCATCGACAAGCTGTACTCGCCGGACAGCGCGTCGGGGCGCCAGGGGCTGGTCGAGCTGCGCGCGTTCGAGATGCCGCCGCACCCGCGGATGTCGCTGCTGCAGGCGCTGCTGCTGCGCGCGCTGGTCGCGCGCTTCTGGGAGCAGCCGCTGCGCGTGCGGCCGGTGCGCTGGGGCACCGCGCTGCACGACCGCTTCATGCTGCCGCACTTCGTGTGGCAGGACTTCGGCACCGTGATCGAGGACATCCGCGCGGCGGGCATCGCGCTGGACCGGAGCTGGTACGACGCGTTCCTGGAGTTCCGCTTCCCGCACTACGGCACGGTGCTGGTGGGCGGCGTGGAGCTCAGCCTGCGAGCGGCCATCGAGCCGTGGCACGTGCTGGGCGAGGAGGTCAGCGCCGGCGGCACCGCGCGCTACGTGGACTCGTCGGTGGAGCGCCTGCAGGTCACGTTGCGCGGCGCGATTCCCGGGCGTCACGCGCTCGCGTGCAACGGGCGGCGCGTGCCGCTGACGCCGACCGGCACGCACGGCGAGCTCGTCGCCGGCGTGCGCTTCAAGGCCTGGCAGCCGCCGTCGGGCCTGCACCCGACCATCCGCGCGCACGCGCCGCTGGTGTTCGACCTCGTCGACCTGCCGAACGGCCGCTCGCTGGGCGGGTGCACGTACCACGTGTCGCACCCGGGCGGGCGTAACTACGAGACCTTTCCGGTCAACGCGAACGAGGCGGAGGCGCGGCGCATCGCGCGCTTCTGGGATCACGG